>NZ_CP045643.1:6683229-6997100 GCF_009498275.1 Streptomyces fagopyri
GGCCCCCGCCATCGACTCCCCAGGGGCGCGAGGAACCGGGCGCTCAACCACAACGCACCCGCACACTTCCCCGCACACAGGCCCCCACCCCCGAAATCCCGGCGAAGCCCCTAGGCGGAAGCCAATAATCCGCCGATGCTGCGCACATGACAGAAAATGTGACCCATCGTCAGATGACGAACCGTCATCTGACAAGACGTCAAATCCTGGGCATGGCAGCCCTCCAGACGGCCGCCACCGTCGGCCTCACCCGCATCGGCCTCCAGTCCGCGCACGCCACCGAACCCGCCGCCGTCGACAACGCCCCCGCGATCGTGATCGGTTCCGGCTACGGCGCAGCCGTGGCCGCCCTCCGTCTCGGCCAGGCCGGCATCCGCACGCTCGTCATCGAGATGGGCAGGCTCTGGAACACCGCCGGTTCCGACGGAAAGGTCTTCTGTTCCACCAGCGCCCCCGACCAGCGCTCCATGTGGTTCCGCACCCGCACCGAGGCCCCGCTCGCCACGTTCCTGTGGCTGGACCTCGTCAACAAGGACATCGGCCGGTACCCGGGGGTCCTGGACCGCGTCCACTACGACCACATGTCCGTGTACGTCGGCCGGGGCGTCGGCGGCGGCTCGCTGGTCAACGGCGGCATGGCCGTCACGCCCCCGCAGGCGTACTTCGCCGAACAGTTCCCCGGCGTGGACGCCACCGAGATGTACAGCACGTACTTCCCGCGCGCCCGCACCATGCTCGGTGTCAACACGGTCGACCCCACCTGGTTCGAGTCCACCGAGTGGTACAAGTTCACCCGCACCTCCCGCAAGGCCGCGGCGAACGCCGGCCTGAAGACCACGTTCGTACCCAACGTCTACGACTTCTCCTACATGCAGCGGGAGGCGGCCGGCACGGCGACCAAGTCGGCGCTCGCGGGCGAGGTCATCTACGGCAACAACTACGGCAAGAAGAGCCTCGACAAGACGTACCTCGCCGCCGCGCTGGGCACCGGCAACGTCACCATCCACACCCTGGAGCGGGTCCGGGCCGTCCAGCGCGCCGCCGACGGGACGTACACCCTGACCGCGGACCGGATCGACGTCACCGGCGCGGTGGTCGAGACCAAGCAGTACAGCTGCACGTACCTCTTCCTGGGCGGCGGCAGCCTCGGCACCACCGAACTCCTCGTCCGGGCCCGGGAGACGGGCGCCCTGCCCGCCCTCGACGCCAGCGTGGGCGCGGGCTGGGGGACCAACGGCAACGTCATGACCGGCCGCGCCAACCACATCTGGGACACCGTCGGGGCCAACCAGTCCACGATGCCCGTGATGGGGATCGACGACTGGGCGAACACGGCCAACCCCGTGTTCGCCGAAATCGCACCGCTGCCCATGGGGTTGGAACACTGGATCAGCCTCTACCTGGCGATCACCAAGAACCCGGAGCGCGCGTCCTTCACCTACGACGCCGCCACGGACTCCGCGAAACTCGGCTGGACCGCGGCCCAGAGCGCGGTCTCGGTGAGCATGGCCAAGAAGCTCTTCGACCGGATCAACGCGGCCAACGCGACGATCTACCGCTACGACCTCTTCGGCGACAACAAGACCTTCGCCGACGACTTCTGCTACCACCCGCTCGGCGGCTGCGTGCTGGGCAGGGCGACGGACAACTACGGCCGGGTGAAGGGCTATCCGCACCTGTACATCACCGACGGCTCACTGGTGCCCGGCTCGATCGGGGTCAACCCGTTCGTGACGATCACCGCGCTCGCGGAACGCGGCATGGCGCGGATCCTCGCCGAGGACACCGCGCCATGAGAGCCGTAGAGCCGGACGACCGCAGAGCCGGACGGCCGTAGAACCATGAAGCAGTAGAGCCGTAGAGCCGTGCGACGGAGCCGGACGTGCCGGGGTCAGCCCCGGTAGATCGCCTCGATCTCGTCCGCGTAGTCCTTCGCCACCACGTTGCGCTTGAGCTTCAGGGACGGCGTCAGGTGGCCCGACTCCTCACTGAACTGGGAGGGCAGAATGCGGAACTTCCGCACCGATTCCGCCTTCGACACCGCGGCGTTGCCGTCGTCGACCGCGTCCTGGATCGCACGTACGAGATCCGGGTCCTCGCGCAGCGACGCCGCGGTGGAACCCACCGGTTTGCCGTGCTCCGCGCACCAGCGGCCCAGGAACTCCTCGTCGACGGTGACCAGCGCGCCGACGAACGGGCGTCCGTCACCGACCACCATGCACTCCGCGACCAGAGCGTGCGCGCGGATGCGGTCCTCGATCACGGCCGGGGCGACGTTCTTGCCGCCCGCGGTGACGATGATCTCCTTCTTGCGGCCGGTGATCCGGAGATAACCGTCCTCGTCGAGGGTGCCGATGTCGCCCGTGTGGAACCAGCCGTCGGCCAGCGCCTCCGCGGTCGCGGCCTCGTTGTTCCAGTACCCCTTGAACAGGTGCTCGCCGTGCAGCAGCACCTCGCCGTCGTCCGCGATGCGGATCACGGAACCAGGCAGCGGCTGACCGACCGTGCCGATCTTCGTGCGGTCCCAGGGGTTGAAGGCGGTGGCCGCGCAGGACTCCGTCAGGCCGTAGCCCTCCAGGACCGTGAAGCCGATACCGCGGAAGAAGTGCCCGAGCCGCTCGCCGAGCGGGGCGCCGCCGGAGATGGCGTACTCGCCGCGACCGCCCAGCACCGCGCGCAGCTTGCTGTACACCAGCTTGTCGAAGGTCTTGTACTTGATCTTCAGACCGAGCGAGGGACCGGACGGGGTGTCCAGCGCGCGGCTGTACGCGATCGCCGTGTCCGCGGCCTTGTCGAAGATCTTGCCCTTGCCGTCCGCCTGCGCCTTGGCGCGCGCCGAGTTGTAGACCTTCTCGAAGACGCGCGGCACCCCGAGGATCAGCGTCGGCCGGAACGCGGCCAGCTCGTCGGTGAGGTTCTTGATGTCCGGGACGCAGCCCAGCTTGATCGGCGCCATCATCGGCGCGACCTGCACGAGACGTCCGAAGACGTGGGCGAGGGGGAGGAACAGCAGTACGGAGCACTCGCCCGTACGGAACAGCGGACGCAGCCGCTCCACGATGTTGCCGCACTCCGCGAAGAAGGCGCGGTGGGTGAGCACACAGCCCTTCGGCCGGCCGGTCGTACCGCTCGTGTAGACGATGGTCGCCGGGTCGTCGGCCTTCGCCAGCGAGCTGCGCTCCTCGACGGCGGCGTCGCTGACGTCCTTGCCGGCACGGCCCAGCTCCTCCACCCCGCCGGCCTCGATCTGCCAGACGTGCTCGAGGGCGGGCAGCCGCTCGCGCACCGACGCTACGGAAGCCGCGTGCGCCGGCAGCTCGACGATGCAGGCGGTCGCGCCCGAGTCGCCGAGTATCCACTGCACCTGCTCCGCGGAGCTGGTCTCGTACACCGGCACGGTGACGGCGCCCGCGCTCCAGATCGCGAAATCGAGCAGCGTCCACTCGTAGCGCGTACGGGACATCAGACCGACCCGGTCGCCGGGCCGCACGCCTGAGGCGATCAGGCCCTTGGCAGCGGCCCGCACCTCGGCGAGGAACACCGTGGCGGTGACGTCCGTCCACGTGCCGCCCACCTTGCGGGCGATGACGGCGACGTCGGGATGCTGCGCGGCGTTTCTGCGGACGATGTCGGTCAGATTTCCGTCCGCAGGGACCTCGTACAAAGCCGGAAGGCTGAACTCGCGCAAGACTGCTGCTCCTCATAGGGCGCCGGCGCCACGACTCTGTGTGATGCGACGGTGCGGTCCAAGGCTCGGGCAGGTACTCGGGAACATCGTTGTTGAAATCCTGAGTACGACTGGACTGCCCGGACGTTACCCACCGGTACGGCTGTTTAGATAGGGGGTCCCGGCGAGATGTTCCCTGCGTCACACAGGTTGGCGTTCCTTCGCGCACAGTAGTCCACGCTCTTCTCGGGGTGCCAGTAACCGCAGGTCCGACCGCCTCTGTTCACGTTTGCCGCACAGGCCTACGCTTGATCGCCATGGCACCCACACCAGGCGGCAATCGCAGGACGCGCATTCATGTGGTGAGTGACGTGCACGGCAACGCACGTGACCTCGCCCGGGCCGGCGACGGCGCCGACGCCCTGATCTGCCTCGGTGACCTGGTGCTCTTCCTCGACTACGCCGACCACTCGCGCGGCATCTTCCCCGACCTCTTCGGCACGGAGAACGCCGACCGGCTGGTCGAGCTGCGCACCGCCCGGCGCTTCACGGAGGCGCGCGAGTTCGGGGCACGGCTGTGGTCCGGCGTGGGGGCGGACCGCCTCGGGGTCGTCGAGAAGGCGGTGCGCAAGCAGTACGCCGAGCTGTTCGCCGCGTTCCCGACACCGACGTACGCCACCTACGGCAATGTCGACATGCCTCCGTTGTGGGCGGAGTACGCCGGACCCGGCACCACAGTCCTCGACGGCGAGCGGGTGGAGATCGGCGGCCGGGTCTTCGGCTTCGTCGGCGGCGGCCTGCGCACCCCCATGCGGACGCCCTACGAGATCAGTGACGAGGAGTACGCGGCGAAGGTCGAGGCGGTCGGTGAGGTCGACGTGCTGTGCACGCACATCCCACCGGAGGTGCCCGATCTGGTGTACGACACGGTGGCGCGCCGCTTCGAACGCGGGTCGCGCGCCCTGCTCGACGCGATCCGCCGCACCCGCCCCCGGTACGCGCTCTTCGGCCACGTCCACCAGCCACTCGTCCGACGGATGCGGATCGGTGCGACGGAGTGCGTGAACGTCGGGCACTTCGCCGGATCGGGGAGGCCCTGGACGCTGGAATGGTGAACCCCAGGTGGGGTGACGATGGTTCGGTCGGCGCGCGGTAGCCTTCACGCTGCACAGACGTGCGCACCACCCCTCCCTCACCGGACCGCACCTGGAGGAGCCACGGCGATGGCTGAACACACCAGCTCGAGCATCACGATCGAGGCGGCACCGGCTGACGTCATGGCGGTCATCGCCGACTTCGCCCGTTACCCGGACTGGACCGGCGAGGTGAAGGAGGCCGAGGTGCTCGGCACGGACGGGCAGGGCCGCGCCGAGCAGGTACGCCTCGTCATGGACGCCGGTGCCATCAAGGACGACCAGACCCTGGGCTACACCTGGACCGGCGACCACGAGGTCTCCTGGACCCTCGTCAAGTCCCAGATGCTGCGCTCCCTGGACGGCTCGTACCTCCTCAAGCCCGCGGGCACCGGCGCCACCGAGGTCACCTACCGGCTCACGGTCGACGTCAAGATCCCCATGCTGGGCATGATCAAGCGCAAGGCCGAGAAGGTCATCATCGACCGCGCCCTGGCGGGCCTGAAGAAGCGGGTGGAGTCGGGCGACGCCGCCTGACCCGGCCCGCGGCCGGGCCGACCCGGGCCGACCCGGGTCGGCGTACGGACCGACGCGGGTCCGCCCGGAGGCGGACACGGGTTCGCAGCCGCGCCCACCCAGGCCCGCAGCCGTGCCCGTCCGGGGTCGCATGCGGGCTGACAGGGATCCTCATATGGGCTGACACGGGTTCCCAGCCGGGCCGAAGCGGGTCCGCAGCCGGGCCGGCGCGAGTTCGCAGCCGGGCCGAAGTGGGTCCGCAGCCGGGCCGAGCCCGGACGGCGTGCCGTTTCCGGGAGCGGCGTGCGGGCGACGGGGCGGGGCGGCGGGGACGCGCGGCGCGGGTAGCGTTCCCTCCCATGCGCACCATCCTGATCACCGGCTCCGGCGGCACCGGCCGTACCACCCTCGCGGCGGCCACCGCGCTGAAAGCCGCGGGTGAGGGCACCCGCACCCTGCTGCTGAGCGCCGACCGCACCGACACCCTCGGAGCCGCGCTCGGCACCCGCACGGGAGCGGAGCCCGTCGAAGCCGCCCCCGGCCTCACCACCTGGCGTCCCGACGCGACGGAACGCTTCCGCGAGGACCTCACCGCCTTCCAGGAACGCGCGACCACCGCCCTCGACCTGCTCGGCGCCGCCCGGCTGGACGCAGAGGAACTCACCCCCCTGCCCGGCGCCGAGGAACTGGCCCTGCTGCGCGCCCTGCGTGACGCGGCGACCTCGGACACCTACGGCCTCCTGGTCGTGGACCTCCCCCCGACCCCACAGGCCCTCGCCCTGCTCGCGCTCCCCGAGGAGCTCCGCCGCTATCTGCGCCGGCTGCTCCCCGCGGAACGCCAGGCCGCCCGGGCCCTGCGGCCCGTGCTCGGCCGCCTCGCCGGCGTCCCGATGCCCGCCGAATGGCTGTACGAGACGGCGGCGCGCTGGGACGTCGACCTCGCCGCGGTGACCTCGGTCGTCGAGGACCGTGCCACGACCGTACGGGTGGTCGCCGAGCCCGGACCCGCCGGCACCGACGCCGCCCGCACCGCCGTCACCGGCCTCGCCGTGCGCGGCCTGCGCGTCGAGACGCTGCTCGCCAACCGCGTACTGCCCACCGCCACCCAGGACACCTGGCTGGGTGCCCTCGCCGCTCAGCAGCACAAGGCGCTCGACGAGTGGCGGGAGACGTACGCCGTCCACGAGGTGCCGCACCTGGGCCGCGACCCGCGCGGCACCGACGACCTCGGCGCGCTCCCGGTCCCCGGTGTCAACGAAACGCCACCCCCGGTCGAGTGGCCCGTCCTCGACCACCTCGCCGAGGACGGTGTCCTCGTGTGGCACATCCCGCTGCCCGGCGCGATACGCGAGGAACTGGACCTGATCCGCAGGGGCGACGAACTGGTCGTCACCGTCGGCCAGTTCCGCCGGATCGTGCCGCTGCCGTCCGCGCTGCGCCGCTGCGCCGTGGACGGCGCAGCGCTGCGCGACGGAGAGCTGCGGATCCGTTTCGCGCCGGACCCGGATCTGTGGCCGCGCACACGGTGAACCGGGTACCCCTGTTCGGGTAACGTCGAAGGGAGGAACTGTAGGCAGGAGTCCGTCATGAGCGAAGAGCGCCCCACGTCCGACGCCGCTCAGCACGAGGCGGTGGACGAAGCGCGCGTCAGTGACGCCGACGCCTGGGCGAAGGCGTGCGCCGAGGATCTCGCGGCGGAGAAGGCCCGCCGCCGCACCCAGTACGGACCACCGCCGGGATCCGCGTCCGAGGAGCTGCGCAAGCTCGTCGACGCGGTCGCCGACAAGCTGTCCGGACTGAACTCGCCGCTGTTCGGAGCGATCGCCTCGGGCACCGCCCAGCAGATGGTCAGCCAGGTCGTGCAGCAGGCCAAGGCGGCCGTCGAACCGGTCATCGAACGCAACCCCGATGTCTTCGACCACCTCGCGGCCGCGGGCTCCGAGCTGCTCGCCGCCTACCGCTCGGCCGTCGAGGCACAGGAACGGCGCTGGACGACCCCGGACACCGGCCCCCGCGACGAGGGCACCGGTCCGGGGGAGCGGATTGACTTGGACTAAAGGCCGCTCGGGTACGGTTGGCCGTAGCGGGGCTCGACCGAAACTGAGGGATTCATGGGACTCACCATCGGCGTCGATATCGGCGGCACGAAGATCGCGGCCGGTGTGGTCGACGAGGAAGGCAACATTCTCTCGACCCACAAGGTGCCGACCCCCACCACGCCGCAGGCCATCGTGGACGCCATCGCCGCCGCCGTCGAGGGCGCGCGCGCGGGTCACGACATCGTCGGCGTGGGCATCGGTGCGGCCGGATACGTGAACCGCCAGCGCTCGACGGTCTACTTCGCGCCCAACATCGACTGGCGGCAGGAGCCGCTCAAGGCCGAGGTCGAGGCGCGCGTGGGGCTGCCGGTCGTGGTGGAGAACGACGCGAACGCGGCGGCGTGGGGCGAGTACAAGTTCGGCGCGGGCAAGGGCCACCGGAACGTCATCTGCATCACGCTGGGCACCGGCCTCGGCGGCGGCATCATCATCGGCAACAAGCTGCGCCGCGGGCACTTCGGTGTCGCCGCAGAGTTCGGCCACATCCGGATGGTGCCGGACGGTCTGCTGTGCGGCTGCGGCTCGCAGGGCTGCTGGGAGCAGTACGCATCCGGCCGCGCCCTCGTCCGCTACGCCAAGCAGCGGGCCAACGCGACCCCCGAGAACGCGGAGATCCTGCTCGCGCTGGGCGACGGCAACCCCGACGGCATCGAGGGCAAGCACATCTCGATGGCGGCGCGGCAGGGCGACCCGGTCGCGGTGGACTCCTACCGGGAGCTCGCCCGCTGGGCCGGCGCCGGTCTCGCCGACCTCGCCTCGCTCTTCGACCCTTCGGCCTTCATCGTCGGCGGTGGTCTGTCGGACGAGGGCGAGCTGGTCCTCGACCCCATCCGCAAGTCGTACAAGCGCTGGCTCGTCGGAGGCAACTGGCGTCCCGTGGCCGAAGTGATCGCCGCCCAGCTCGGCAACAAGGCGGGCCTCGTGGGCGCGGCGGACCTGGCCCGGGAGCCCGACCCGGTCATGTGACGCCCCCGCCACACACAGTCACCCGACACCGCCCGCCGCGCTCTTCGAAGCCGGCGGGCGCTGTCGTGCCGTGAGGATCTCCGCGGGGGCACGGCCGCGCGCCGGCACGTCCGCCGGGCGCGGGCGTCAGCCGCGGGGCCCCGGAACCGCGGCGCGACACCGCGGCGGAGCGGGCGCGGGCAACCGCGCGACCGGCCGCCCCCGGCCGCGGCCGGGAACCGGTCCGCCCCCGATTTCCGCCCGCCCGGCGGAGCGCCCCCGTATCTTGATCCGCATGGCGACGACCCCGCTGCCCGACTCCCGCACCGAACCCGACGGTTCCGCCGTCGTCCGGGTGCTCAGCTACAACATCCGCTCGATGCGCGACGACACCGACGCCCTCGCGCGGGTGATCAACGCCTGCGCACCGGACCTGGTCCTGATCCAGGAAGCCCCCCGCTTCTTCCGCTGGCGCAAGAAGCTGGCCCGTCTCGCGGCCGCCTCCGGCCAGATGATCCTCTCCGGTGGCGCCCCGGCGGCCGGCCCCGCACTCCTGTGCTCCCTGCGGGCCACCGTCGAGCGCACCGAGGACGTCCTGCTCCCGCTCACCCCCGGTCTGCACCGCCGCGGCTTCGCCACGGCCGTCGTCCGCTTCGGCGGGGCCCGCCTGGGCGTCCTGAGCTGCCACCTGTCGCTCGACGCGGACGAGCGGCACGAGCAGGGCGGCATGCTCCTGGACCGTCTCGCCGCCCTCGGCACCCCGCACGCCGTGGCGGGCGGTGACCTCAACGACCGCCCGGACGGCCGCACCTTCCAGCGCCTCGCGGCGTCACTCCAGGACGGCTGGGCCACCCGCCCCTGGGGCGCCGAGCACACCTGGATCCGCGACGCGCCGCACCGCCGTATCGACGCGGTCCTCGCGACGAAAGGCGTCGAGATCCTGGGGTGCGGAGTGCCCCTGGGCCAGCCCGGCGTGACGGAGACGGACCTGAGGGCGGCCACGGACCACCTGCCCGTACTGGCCGCCCTCAGAGTGCCGGCGTCCTGAGACACCGGTCGGGACACGCCGGCCCGGACACGCCGGTCGGGACACGCCGGTCGGGACACGCCGGCCCGGACACGCCGGCCCGGACACGCCGGCCCGGACACGCCGGCCCGGACACGCCGGCCCGGACACGCCGGCCCGGACACGCCGGCCCGGACACGCCCACTTCGGAGCGCTCCTGACCCGGTCGCACGTGCGGAACAGCCGACCCGGCACGCACGTGCCGGGACCGGCTCAGACCACCGCGCCCCGTCCGGGATCGTCCTCGTCCTCGTCGTCGGGGTTCATGCGCATCACGAGGGTGGCGAACCCGCCGAGGAAGCCGCCGATGCCCACGGTGGCGAGCCACCACGTCATGTCCCAGCCGAGCAGGACGGCCAGCAGCAGCACGATCGGACCGCCGATGACGGCGAGCCACGCGAACTTGGCCGTGGTGTCGGCGGTCGGCAGCGGAGGCGGCTCGGGCGGCACGAAATGGCCCTCGTCGTCCTCGTCGAAGTCCTCCTCGGCGGGCTCCGCCGCCCGGTAGTCGCGCGGACCGCCGACGCCGGGCGCGAAGGAGACGGAACTGCCGAGAGCCTCGGCGGCGGAGGGCCGGTCCCCGTCCTCGTCGTTCTTGCCGGGGTCGCTCGGGTCGCCCTTGTCGTTCTTGTCGCCCTTGTCACGCTTCTCGGGCCCGTCCCCGCGGCCGGTCGAGGTGCCGTTCGTCTCAGGACCGAGGAGGGCCAGGCCCTCGACCGACTTGAACGGTTTCGCGCCGGGCGGATCCTTCGGCTCCTCGCCGTACCCCTCGACGATCGCCTGCCACGCGGCGTCCTCGTCGAACGGCACGCCCTGCTCGTCCCCCGGGGGCCCGCCGACGGGTACGCCCTTCTCGTCGGGCTCGCCGCGCTCCGCGTCCTGCTCAGCCACCAGTGGCCGTCCCTTCCTGCTGACCCGCCTGAACCGCGCCGGACCGCTCGCCGACGCCGGGCGCGAGCCGGCCGATGAACGAGTAGCTCTCCTCGAAGACCCGGTCCGCGTCATGGTCCAACGTCGCCACGTGGTAGCTCTGTTCCAGCAGGATCTCCGTCACGTCCGTGGACGACACCCGGCTCAGGACGCGGGCCGAGTCCACCGGCGGCACCACATGGTCCTGCGGGCTGCGCAGCAGCAGGAGCGGCTGGGTGACCTGGGGCAGCTCCCCGTCGACGATCCGGTAGAAGTTCCGCATGGAGTGCGCGGCCCGCAGGGGCACCCGGTCGTAGCCCAGCTCCGTGACACCCTCCTTGGCGATGTCGCTCGCGATGCCGCCCACCGTCGGTACGAAGTGACGGAGCACGGGAAGGGCGTACGAGGCCGCCCCGTGCACCTTGTTCGCCGGGTTGACGACGACGACGCCGCTCACCTCGTCCCCGTGCTTCGCCGCCAGCCGCAGGGCCAGCGCGCCGCCCAGGGAGAGGCCGAGGACGAACACCCGGGTGCAGCGCTCCCGGAGGGCGCGCAGTTCGCGGTCCACCTCCGCGTACCAGTCCTGCCAGCCGGTGAGCTGCATGTCCTCCCACCGCGTGCCGTGTCCTGGCAGCAGCGGGAGCGCGACGGTCAGCCCGCGCTCGGCGAGGAACTCGGCCCAGGGACGCAGCGACTGGGGGGACCCGGTGAAGCCGTGGCAGAGGAGGACGCCGACCTCTCCGCCCTCGTGGCGGAACGGCTCGGCTCCAGGAAGAACCGGCACCTTCGGTCTCCTGTTCGTCGGGGCGGGCGGAACGGGACAAGCCGGGCGGGCGGACCGGAACAAGCCGGGCGACCCGAACGGAGGCGGAACACGACCCCGGAGATCCGGGCGTACTTCACCGTACGCGACCGCACTGACACCGACCAGGGTCGTCGGGTCCTTTGACAGTCCTCCGGGATAAGGTCTGAGCGACGACACAGGAGGCATTCGGTTGATCTACGGCGCCATGAAGTTTTCCATCGGAGGGCCGCTGAAGCTCGCCTTCAGGCCCTGGGTGGAAGGCCTCGAGAACATTCCCGCCGAGGGCCCCGCCATCCTGGCAAGCAATCATCTGTCGTTCTCGGACTCGTTCTTCCTGCCCGCGGTCCTCGACCGCAAGGTGACCTTCATCGCGAAGGCGGAGTACTTCACGACGCCCGGCGTCAAGGGCAGGATGACCGCCGCGTTCTTCAAGGGCGTGGGCCAGCTCCCGGTGGACCGCTCCGGTGCGCGCGGCGCGGGCGAGGCGGCGGTCAAGAGCGGTATCGACGTCATCGAGCGCGGTGAGCTGTTCGGCATCTACCCGGAGGGCACGCGTTCGCCCGACGGACGCCTGTACCGCGGCAAGCCGGGCGGCCTCGCGCGCGTGGCCCTCGCCACCGGCGCCCCGGTCATCCCCGTCGCCATGATCGACACGGAGAAGATCCAGCCGCCGGGCAAGGTGATGCCCAAGCTGATGCGTCCGGGCATCCGTATCGGCAAGCCGCTCGACTTCAGCCGGTACAACGGCATGGAGCACGACCGCTTCGTGCTGCGCGCGGTGACCGACGAGGTCATGTACGAGATCATGAAGCTCTCCGGCCAGGAGTACGTCGACGTCTACGCGACCGCCGCCAAGCGGCAGATCGCGGACGCGGCGAAGGCCGAGAAGCAGGCGCAGAAGGAAGCCGAACAGGCGCAGAAGGAGGCCGCGAAGGCGGCCGAGACCGAAGAGGGACGGGCGGGCGGCTCCTAGACGCGTTCGTCGGGGCGGTGGCGGTGGGGGTGGGGGCATGGCCAAGCGCGAGAGAGTCATGAGGATGTCGGTCGAGCAGCCGCTGTGGCGTGCGCTCACCGCGTACCGCGTGCTCACGATGCTGTACGCGATCGGGCTCTTCGTCACCGCGACGGACAGGTTCGCCCACCCCTGGGTGGCCGTCGGCTACTACGCCGTCCTGTTCGTCTGGACCCTGGCGACCCTTCCCCGGGTCGCGAACGCGGCGAGCTGCACGAAGCGCTTCCTCGCCGCCGACCTGGCCGTGGCGCTCACCGGCATCCTGCTCACGCCGGTCGCGGTCACCCACCACAGCATCGTGGTCGGCGGACCCACGCTCCCGTCGATATGGACCGCGGGTTCCGTCCTGGCCTTCGCCATCAAGGGCGGCTGGCGCTGGGCGGCCTTCGCCTCCACGCTCGTCGCGGCCGCCAACCTGGTCGAGCGCGGCGCCCCCACCCGCGACACCGTCCACAACGTGATCCTCGTCTGGGTCGCGTCCATCGCCATCGGCTACGTCGTCGAGGTCGCCCGCGCCTCCGAGCTCACCCTCGCCCGCGCCCTGGAGATAGAGGCGGCCACCCGCGAACGCGAGCGCCTCGCCCGGGACATCCACGACGGGGTCCTCCAGGTCCTCGCCATGGTGCAGCGGCGCGGCAGCGCCCTCGGCGGCGAGGCCGCGGAGCTCGGCCGGATGGCCGGCGAGCAGGAGGTGGCGCTGCGCACGCTGGTCTCCGGCGGACTGCTGCCCGTCTCGCGGGTGTCCGAGGACGCCGCGCTCGGCGCGGTGGTACGGGCCGTCGAGGAGCCGGACGACGACGCGGGCCCCGTCGATCTGCGCGTGCTGCTCGCCCCGTACGCCACCGCGCGCGTGACCCTCTCCGAGCCGGGCGCCCCGGTGCCGCTGACCCCGGTGGCCGCCCGGGAGCTGGCCGCGGCCGTCGGCGCCGCCCTGGACAACGTGCGCGAGCACGTCGGGGAGGGCGCCCGTGCGTGGATCCTGGTCGAGGACGAGCCGGACGCGGTGATCGTCACCGTGCGCGACGACGGCCCCGGCATCCCGGAGGGGCGCCTCGCGCAGGCCGAGGGGGAGGGGCGGCTCGGCGTGGCCCTGTCGATCCGCGGCCGGCTGCGCGAGCTGGGCGGCGCGGCCGAACTGATCTCGGTCCCGGGCCAGGGCACCGAGGTCGAACTGAAGGTACCGAAGGTCTGACGGGGGAAGGCGGAGCGACGATGACGGACATGGCGGACGCGGCGGGCAGGGTGGACACGGCGGGCATGGCGGACACGGTAGGCATGGCGGACACGGCGGGCATGGCGGGCGCAGCGGAAGCGGCGGGGGCGGAGCGGCGGACGGGGGAGGACCCGATCAAGGTCATGGTGGTGGACGATCACCCCATGTGGCGTGACGCCGTGGCCCGTGATCTCGCCGCGGCCGGTTTCGCCGTGGTGGCCACGGCGGGCGACGGCGAGCAGGCGGTGCGGCGTGCGCGGGCCGTCGGCCCGGACGTGCTCGTGCTCGACCTGAACCTGCCGGCCAAGCCCGGTGTCCAGGTCTGCAAGGAGCTGGTCGGAGCCAACCCCGCGTTGCGCGTCCTCGTGCTGTCGGCCAGCGGTGAGCACGCCGACGTCCTGGAGGCGGTGAAGTCCGGGGCGACCGGCTATCTGCTGAAGTCGGCGTCCACGGAGGAGCTGACCGACGCGGTGCGCCGCACGGCGGTCGGCGACCCGGTCTTCACCCCGGGCCTCGCGGGTCTGGTCCTCGGCGAGTACCGCAGGCTCGCCTCCGAGCCCGTACCGTCCGCGGGCGCGGGTGAGCCCAAGGCGCCGCGGCTGACCGACCGCGAGACCGAGGTGCTCCGTCTGGTGGCGAAGGGTCTGAGTTACAAGCAGATCGCCGAGCGGCTGGTGATCTCCCACCGCACGGTCCAGAACCATGTGCAGAACACCCTGGGCAAGCTCCAGCTGCACAACCGGGTGGAGCTGGTCCGCTATGCCATCGAGCGTGGTCTTGACGAGGCGTAAACCCTGTGTTGTCCACCATCGAGTGAATGATGAGTGATCAACACCCGCACATTTCAACGGAATTGCCCTTCCGCCCCATAACGAAGTGACCTGGATCACTATTAGCGTGAGTCCCCTCAGGCAATCGCGGCGAAGGGACTTTTCCATGCGGGTCGGAGTACTGACCGGAGGCGGCGACTGCCCCGGACTCAACGCCGTCATCCGGGGCATCGTCCGCAAGGGCGTGCAGGAGTACGACTACGACTTCGTCGGCTTCCGGGACGGCTGGCGCGGACCGCTCGAGAACGACACCGTCCGGCTCGACATCCCCGCCGTACGCGGCATCCTGCCCCGCGGCGGCACCATCCTCGGCTCCTCGCGGACGAATCCGCTCAAGCAGGAGAACGGCATCCGGCGCATCAAGGAGAACCTCGCCAAGCAGGAGGTCGAGGCGCTCGTCGCGATCGGCGGCGAGGACACCCTGGGCGTGGCCGCACGCCTGCACGACGAGTACGGCATCCATGTCATCGGGGTGCCGAAGACCATCGACAACGACCTGTCCGCCACCGACTACACCTTCGGCTTCGACACGGCCGTCGGCATCGCGACGGAGGCGATCGACCGCCTGCACACGACCGCCGAGTCGCACATGCGTGTCCTCGTCGTCGAGGTGATGGGCCGTCACGCCGGCTGGATCGCCATCCACTCCGGTCTCGCGGGCGGCGCGAACGTCATCCTCATCCCCGAACAGCGCTTCGACGTCGACCAGGTCTGCGCCTGGGTCACGTCGCGCTTCAAGGCCTCGTACGCCCCGATCGTGGTCGTCGCCGAGGGTGCCATGCCCAAGGACGGCGACGCGGTGCTGAAGGACGGCACGCTCGACTCCTTCGGCCACGTCCGGCTCTCCGGCGTCGGGGAGTGGCTGGCCAAGGAGATCGAGAGGCGGACCGGCAAGGAGGCCCGCACCACGGTCCTCGGCCACGTCCAGCGCGGCGGCACCCCCAGTGCCTTCGACCGCTGGCTCGCCACCCGCTTCGGTCTGCACGCCATCGAGGCGGTCCGTGACGGCGACTTCGGCAAGATGGTCGCTCTGCGCGGCACGGACATCGTCCGGGTCCCGATCGCGGAGGCCACGGCCAAGCTGAAGACGGTCGACCCCAAGCTGTACGAGGAGGTCGGCGTCTTCTTCGGCTGAGCCGCCCGCCGACGCGCCGCCACGCCCCGCGCGTGGCGGCGCGCCGGTGTTCCGGCCCCCGCGGGAGCCGGCCCCGGCGGTACCGGTCCGCGCGCCGGACGAGCGGCTGAGGCCGGGCCCGTGAGCGGCGCGGACGGTCCGCGGCGAGAAGACCGCGAACTCGGCGGCCCCCTGGTGGGCCTCGTGGACACCCTCGCCCTCGGCGTGCAGGCCGACGAGAAGCCCCTGAGCGGGGCTGACGAGAGGCCCCTGAGCGGGGCTGACGAGAGGCCCCTGGAGAAGAAGGCCTTCGCGGATCGTCACGAGGTCCGCCGGCCCGGTGTCCCCGCCCGGCCGAGGACACCCTCGGGCACGGCGCCCCGACGCCGCCGGCCGGACCACCGGCACCACGGCGCGCGACGTCCTCGACTACATCACCGGCCGCCGTTCGGACAACGTGCCGGTGTCGCGAAGCCGAGCGATCAGCTCCCGTACGACGGCGGTCCCGTTCAGCGTCAGCACCGACTCCGGATGGAACTGGACGCCCGCGAACCCGGGCCCGCGCAGCGCGTGCACCTCCCCGGCACCGCTGCGCGCGACCTCGACGCCGTGTGCCGCCAGCTCCGCCGCCTCCTCGTCGTCGCAGCGCGCCACGAAGCTGTTGTAGAAGCCGACGGTCTCCGCCCGCCCGAACAGATCGATCGTGGTCTGCGCGCCCTGGTGGGGGACCTCCTTGCGGACGGTCTCCAGGCCCAGCTCCACCGCGATCAGCTCGTGGCCCAGGCACACGCCGAGCACCCCGTGCCGGTGCTCCCGAATCACCTCGGACGTGAGGCCGCGCAGGAACCGCATCTTGGGGTCGTCCGTGTCGGAGGGGTCACCGGGGCCGGGACCGAGCACGACCGGACCGGCGTGCGCGCGGACCGCCCCCCGCAGCCCCGGTTCGTCGTACCGCCGCACGGTCACCTCCAGCCCCGACGACCGCAGCACGTGCGCGAGCATCGCGGTGAAGGTGTCCTCCCCGTCCACCACCAGGGCGTGGCACTCCAGGGCGTCGGTCCGCTCCTGCATCCGCAGCCAGAACGGCGCGAGCGAGGCCCGCCGGCCGTCGAGCGCGGCCCGCACCCGCGGATCGTCGGCGAGCCTCGGCCGTACGCCCGGTGCGCGCGGGCCGCTCTCCACGACCCCCAGGGCCGCCAGCACCCCCGCCGCCTTCGCGTGCGTCTCCGCGACCTCGCCCGCCGGGTCCGAGCCCCGGACCAGGGTGGCGCCCACCGGCACCCGCAGCCGTCCGTCCGCGCCGATGTCGGCGGTCCGGATGAGGATGGGGGAGTCGAGGGTCTGGGAGCCGCCCGCGTCCCGCCCGAGCAGGGCCAGCGCCCCCGCGTAGTAGCCGCGTGCGACACCGTCCCGCCCGAGGGGCTCGTACCGCTCGATCACCCGGCACGCGTTCTGCACCGGCGACCCGGTGACCGTCGCCGCGAACATGGTCTCCTTCAGGACCTCGCGCGCGTCCAGTGACGACCGGCCCCGCAACTCGTACTCGGTGTGCGCGAGATGGGACATCTCCTTCAGCCGCGGCCCGATCACGACCCCGCCCATGTCGCCGACCGTGCACATCATCTTGAGCTCCTCGTCCACGACCATGGACAGCTCCTCGATCTCCTTGCCGTCGGCGAGGAAGCCGAGCAGACCCTCGGCGGAGGGTCCCCCGGCGGGATAGCGGTACGTCCCGCTGATCGGGTTCATCACCACGGTCCCGCCGGACATCCGCACGTGCACCTCGGGGCTCGCCCCGACCAGCGTCCGGCTCCCGGTGTGCACGACGTACGTCCAGTACGCGCCCCGCTCGCCGACCAGCAGCCGCCGGAAGAGGGCCAGCGCGTCGGCCTTCCCGAACCCCGGGATCTTCCCCTCGTACGTACGCCTGATGACGAAGTTCGCCCCTTCGCCGCGTCCGATCTCGTCGCGCAGCACCCGCCCGACGATCCCGGCGTACTCCTCGTCGCCGACGTCGAAGCCCCCGCCCTCGACCCGCACGTCGTGCGCAGGCAGCTCGGCCAGCGCCTGCTCCAGCGGCAGCTCGTGCGTCTCCTCGGGGGTCAGTGCCGCGAGCGGTGTGCCGTCGTCACGGACGTCGAAGCCGCGCTCGCGGATCTGGCGGAAGGGGACGAGCGCGAGGGCCTCGTCGGGCAGGTCCGCGAGCCGCTCGTACTCGGCCACGGGCCCGAGCAGCACCTCCACCGTGCCGCCCTCCTCGGCGGAGCGGCCGGGGGTGCGGCGGCACAGCAGGGCGAACGGGCGGGGATCGTCCAGCAGGTCGAGCAGATTCATCGGTCCTGTTCCTTCTCACATCGGAGAGGAACGACCCCGGAGAACGCCGAAGGCCGCCCCTCGGGCGGCCTTCGCGAAGTCTTGCGTACGCGCAGTCAGTGGGCCGCCGGATGAGCGGTCCACCACCAGGTCTGGTGCGAGTGCGCGAACATGCGCCGCACATTACCGGACGCCGGGGGACGGGCGACAGCGCGACGCGTGGGGGCGTGGCGGTAGCGCGTGCCGTTCGCGCGTGCCGCTCGGGTTCCGTCCATTCGTTCGAGAGTGAGGGTGTCCGTGCCCGCGGCGGTCCAGTGATCTCCCTAGAGTGCGTCCGGCGCGGCGCGGGCCGGGCGCCGCCGGAAACCACCGGCTCCGCCGGCGGACCCGCAGCTCACACCGCCTGCCGGACCGTCCCGGGGCGGGCGTGGCACGTCTCAATCGCTGGGCACCGGGAGAGGACGCCGCGCGTGACCCCGTAGTGTGGTGTAGGTGACCGTGAACGCTAAGTCCAGCGCGAGCGCTGGCAACACCTGGCGAGACCTGCCCGCGGCGCAGCAGCCCGAGTACCCCGATGCCGAGGCTCTGCGCGATGTGATCGCGGACCTCGAGTCGTATCCGCCGCTCGTCTTCGCGGGCGAGTGCGACCAGCTGCGCGCCCGGATGGCATCCGTCGCCAAGGGAGAGGCGTTCCTCCTCCAGGGCGGCGACTGCGCCGAGGCCTTCGACGCGGTGTCGGCCGACCAGATCCGCAACAAGCTCAAGACCCTGCTCCAGATGGGTGCCGTACTCACCTACGCCGCCTCGGTGCCGGTGGTGAAGGTCGGCCGGATCGCCGGCCAGTACTCCAAGCCGCGTTCCAAGGGCACCGAGACCCGGGACGGCGTGACCCTGCCGACGTACCGCGGCGACTCGGTCAACGGGTTCGACTTCAACGAGAAGGCCCGCATCCCGGACCCCGAGCGGCTGAAGCGGATGTACAACGCGTCCGCCTCCACCCTCAACCTGGTGCGCGCCTTCGCCACCGGCGGGTACGCCGACCTGCGCCAGGTCCACGCCTGGAACCAGGACTTCGTGCGGTCGTCCCCCTCGGGCCAGCGCTACGAGCAGCTGGCGCGCGAGATCGACAACGCGATGAACTTCATGCGGGCCTGCGGCACCGACCCGGAGGAGTTCAAGACCGTCGAGTTCTACGCCTCCCACGAGGCGCTGCTCCTCGACTACGAGTCGGCGCTGACCCGCGTCGACTCCCGCACCGGCAAGCTGTACGACGTCTCGGGCCACATGGTGTGGATCGGTGAGCGCACCCGGCAGCTGGACGGCGCGCACATCGAGTTCGCCTCCAAGATCCGCAACCCGATCGGCATCAAGCTGGGTCCGACGACGACGGCCGAGGACGCGCTGCACTACATCGACCGTCTCGACCCGGAGCGCGAGCCGGGCCGGCTCACCTTCATCGTGCGGATGGGCGCGGACAAGGTCCGCGACAAGCTGCCCGAGCTGGTCGAGAAGGTCAGCGCCTCCGGCGCGACCGTCGCCTGGGTGACCGACCCGATGCACGGCAACACCTTCGAGGCGGCCTCGGGTCACAAGACCCGCCGCTTCGACGACGTGCTCGACGAGGTCAAGGGCTTCTTCGAGGTCCACAAGGGCCTGGGTACGCACCCCGGCGGCATCCATGTCGAACTCACCGGTGACGACGTCACCGAGTGCGTGGGCGGCGGCGACGAGATCTTCGTCGACGACCTGCACCAGCGCTACGAGACGGCGTGCGACCCGCGCCTGAACCGCAGCCAGTCCCTTGACCTGGCCTTCCTGGTCGCCGAGATGTACCGGGACCAGTAGCGGATCGAGGTCTGTTCCGTCCCTCGCGGCGGAGTGTGATGGGGCGCGGATCACATACGATCCGCGCCCCCTCGCGCTTTTGCGGACTCGGGACGGCGGGTAAGGTTAGGTTAGCCTCACCGTTCATCGGGAGGGCATGACCTGTCGACCCCGCCCCGGGAGGTGAACCGCGTGTACGTCTGCAGCTGCTTCGGTGTCACCGAGGCGCAGGTGAAGAAGCACGCGGAGGACGGCGCCTGCACCCCGCGCCAGATCGCGTCGGTGAGCAAGGCGGGCACGGACTGCGGGTCGTGCGTCCGTCAGATCCAGTCCCTGCTGGGACGCGGCGCGTGCCCGCGCCGGGAGCTCGCGGACCAGGGCCGGCCGGCCCTCGCGGAGCTCTCCGGTCTCGCGGGTCACCCCATGCCCGCGGTGACGGCCGAGGCCGCCTAGTTCCCGTACCGGCTCCGCCGCCGGGTCAGCTCTCCGGCTGCTCGATCAGCTGCGCGATGTACAGCGCCTCGCCGAGCTTCTCGACCAGTTCCAGCTGGGTGTCCAGATAGTCGATGTGGTGCTCCTCGTCCTCGAGGATCGACTCGAAGATGTTCGCGGACGTGATGTCGCCCTTGTTGCGCATCACCTCGATCCCGCGCTTGAGGCGGTCGATCGCCTCGACCTCCACCTGCCGGTCGGCCTGGAACATCTCGGTGACGGTCTGGCCCACCCGGACGTGGAACAGCCGCTGGTAGTTGGGCAGGCCCTCCAGGAACAGGATGCGGTCGGTGAGCACCTCCGCGTGCTTCATCTCGTCGAAGGACTCGTGCCGCGTGTACTTCGCGAGCTTCGTCCAGCCGAAGTTCTCCTGCATCTTCGCGTGCAGGAAGTACTGGTTGATCGCGGTCAGCTCGCCGGTGAGCTGCTCGTTGAGGAACTCGATGACCTCGGGGTCGCCCTGCATCGCAGAGGCTCCTTCCAAGCGGGGGGAACTGGGCAGGTTGCGCCGCATCCTCGCACCGGCGTCCCGGGCCGTCCAGTAAGTACACGCTTAGTAGGAGTTGCCCTGATAGGGACTGTGCTGGTCATGGGCACCGCCCCGGGTCTGTCAGGATGGAGTCATGGGTCAGCCGGTGGAGCGGGGAACGGGAACGGCGGCACAGTCGGAGCTTCCGCCGGGACAGCGACTGCAGCGTGGCTGGCCCGTCACGCACTACGGTCCCGTGCCCAAGTTCCGCCCCGAACGCTGGGAGTTCAGGGTCTTCGGCGCCACCGCGGACGGCGAGAAGCGCTGCTGGACCCACGAGGAGTTCACGGCCCTGCCGTACACCTCGGTCATGGCCGATCTGCACTGTGTCACGAAGTTCAGCATGCTCGGGGCCGAATGGGGTGGCATCCCCGCGCGCACGATCCTGGAGATCGCTCCGCCCTCGCCCGCGGTCTCCCATGTGATGGTCTGGGCCGAGTACGGATTCAGCTCGAATCTGCGCCTCGACGACTTCGCCTCCGACCGCGCGATCTTCGCCACACACAAGGACGGCGAACTGCTGACGGCGGAGCACGGGTTCCCGCTCCGTCTGGTCGTCCCGCATCTCTACGCCTGGAAGGGGCCCAAGTGGGTCCGCGGCGTCGAGTACATGACGGCCGACCGCCGCGGATTCTGGGAGGAACGCGGCTATCACAACATCGGCGACCCGTGGCGCGAGCAGCGCTACTCGTACCAGGAGGAGCCCGGGGACGGCCCGGAGCTCTGACCGCCCCGAGCTCCGACCTGCCCCGAGCTCCGACCTGCCCCGGCGAGTGCGTCAGTGGTGGTGGCGGTGCACCAGGGCGTGGCCCTTGCCGCGGCTGGTGGCCTGTGCGGCCGTCGACCAGGTGACCCCGCCCATGGTGTGGGCAGGGGTGTGCGCGGGTCTCTCGGAACTGGTGTGCGTCTCGTGCCGCACGCGGACCCCCGGCGTCAGGTGGTGGTTCCCGTACGAGCGGAACCATCCGTCCCGACCTCATACCCCTAGGGGGTATTCCCGGATCGACGGGTTCAGCCGTCGCGGAGCTTCTTCAGCCGCTCCACGTCGGCCGCGTGCCCCTCCTTGCCGCCGGGTGTCTCGATGATCAGCGGTACGCCCTCGGTGGCGGGGTGGGTCATCAGCGCGCGGAACGGGTCCTCGCCGATATGGCCGGAGCCAATGTTCTCGTGGCGGTCCTTGTGGGCGCCGACCACATCCTTGGAGTCGTTCGCGTGGATCAGCCTGAGCCGGCCCTCGCCGACGGTGTCCACCAGCAGATCCAGGGTCCGGTGCATCCCGTCCGGCCCGGTCAGGTCGTGGCCCGCCGCGTAGATGTGGCAGGTGTCGAGACAGACCCCCAGCTTCGGATGGGCGTCCAGCGCCTCGAAGTACGGCCCGAAGTCCCAGGTGCGGGAGCAGAGGGAGGCGCCCTGGCCCGCGGTCGACTCCAGGAGCAGGTACGGGTCGTCGTCGTGGGTCAGCTCGCCCAGCAGCGGCAGCAGGTGCTCGCGTACCTGTGCGAGGGCCACCGCACGCTCCCGGCCCCCGGTGGCGCTGCCCGTGTGCACGACCACGCCGAGCGCGCCGATCTCCCGGCCCCGGCGCAGCGAGTGCCGCAGCGACTCCACCGACCTCTCGGCCGTCGCCGCGGTGTGCGAACCGAAGTTGATCAGATACGGGGCGTGCACGTACGCGGTGATCGAGCCGGCCGCGCAGGCCGCGCGGAACCGCTCGTCCTGTCCGGGATTCCCGGCGGGCGTCGCCCAGCCGCGCGGGTTGGCGACGAAGACCTGGACGCTCTCCGCGCCGATCTCGCGCGCGTAGGCCAGACCGACGGAGTCGAGACCGCCGGCCACGGGGACATGGCCGCCGACGGGGTTGCGGAGCTGCTTGCTGGTCACACCCTTCAGGGTGTCACGCGCTCCGGTGGAACCCTTCGGCGGACCTTCACGTTCCGGTCGGCGGACCGCCGGGGCCGGACTCCGTGGATTCCGGCACCGGCCGGCGGACGTCCGGGCTCAGCGGATCTCGATGGTGATCGTCGATCCCTTGGGCGCTGTCCTGCCGCCGGCCACCGACTGGTTCTTGACGTGGTCCCCGAAGAGTCCGAGCAGTCCACGGTCCTCGTCGACCTCGAACCCGGCGTCCTCCAGTGCCTTCTTCGCGTCGTCCACGCTGTCGCCCACCACGTCCGGGACCGACACCATCTCAGGACCCTTGGAGACCGTCAGCGTGACGGTGTCGCCCGTGGCGGCCTCGCTGCCCGATTCCGGCGACTGCCGCGCCACCTGCCCCTTGTCGAACTCCGAGGTGACCCGCTGGGCCGCGATCCGCACCTTCAGGCCCGCCTGTTCGAGCTCCGCCGTGGCGTCCTCGACGGACGTCCCCGTGACATCCTCGACCTCCACCGGACCGCCCTTGCTGACGACGAGGGCGATGGCCGAGCCGGCGTGCCGCCGCGTGCCCGCCTCCGGGTCCGTACGGATCACCGAGCCCCTGGCCACGTCCCCGCTGAACTCCCGGGTGGTCATGCCAGCGGCGAGTCCGTCACCCTTCAGCAGCTCCCTGGCCCTGGACAGCGTGACGCCTTGGAGGTCGGGCACGCGCACCGTCTTCGGTCCGTCGGAGACGGTCAGCGACACGGAGTCGTGGTCACGGATCCGCGCGCCGGGCTGCGGATCGCTGCTGATCACGGTGCCGCGCTTCACGGTGTCGCTGTACGCGTGCTTGACCTGCCCGACGTCGAGACCGGCCGCCTCGATCCGTGACCTGGCCTGTGTCTCGGTCTTCGCCAGCAGCAGCGGGACCTTGGTGAACTGGCCGGAGTTGATGTACCAGACGCCCGCGCCGAGGCCGAGCGCCAGCAGGATCGCGGTGACGATCAGGATCGTGCCGCGCCGGGAGCGTGAGCCGCGCCGCCGGGCGGGGGCGGGCGGCTCGGAGGCCAGCACACTGGTCCGGTCGAACCGGCTGGTCCGGTCGGCCCCGCCTTCCCCGCCGTCCGCGAAGCCTTCGTTCACCGGCAGCAGACGCGGCACGGACAGGGAGCGCGGGATCACGCTGGTGCGGTCCTCCGCGTTGTCGTGGCCCGCGGTGAGTGCCTGTGGCGGTACGGCGTCGAGCTGCTCGGCACTGAGCCCCGCGCGTGCCTCCAGCACCTGGCCGAGGAGCGTCACCGCGTCGTGCGGGCGCATCCCGGGGTCGCGGGCGGTCGCCGCGGCGACCAGCTGGTCGAGGGCGAAGGGCATGCCCGGCACGGCGGCCGAAGGCGGCGGCACGTCCGCGTGCAGATGCTGGTAGAGCACCTGGGCCGGGGAGTCGCCGGAGTGCGGCTTGCCGCCGGTGAGCATCTCGTAGAGGACGACTCCGCAGGCGTACACGTCGACGCGGGTGTCGGCGGTGCCGTGCTCGATCTGCTCGGGAGCGAGGTACGACACCGTGCCGAGTACGGCCCCCGTCGTCTGCGTGACCGTGTCCACCGCCCGCACGAGGCCGAAATCCGCCACCTTGACCCGGCCGTCGTCCCCTATGAGGACGTTCTCCGGCTTCATGTCACGGTGCACGAACCCGGCGCGGTGCGCGGCGCCGAGCGCGGCGAGCACCGGCTCCAGGACGTCCAGCGCGGCCCGCGGCTGGAGCGCCCCGCGCTCGCGCAACACGTCGCGCAGGGTGCAGCCCGCGACGTACTCCATGGCCAGGTAGACGTACGACCCGTCCGTCCCCTGGTCGAAGACCTGCACCACGTTGGGGTGCGCGAGCCGGGCAACCGACTTGGCCTCCCGTATGAACCGTTCGACGAACGAGACGTCGGCGGCCAGCGTCGGGTGCATCACCTTGAGCGCGAGCACGCGGTCCAGGCGGGTGTCCAGGGCCCTGTAGACCGTGGCCATCCCGCCGACCGCGATCCGGGCGTCGACGCGATAGCGGCCGTCGAGCATCTGCCCGACAAGCGGGTCCTGAAGGGTCGTATCCACGCAAGGGAGTCTACGAGCCGTCGCCGTCGGCCCTCCCGGTCCGGCCCGTACCGGGGCGGGACTGCAGCCGACCTGTGACGCACATCGCGCCGAAGGGGTGACGCGGCCCGCTCCGCCGGCGGCCGGCCCCGCCGCCCGGAGCCCCGCACGTTCCGACCGGCCGGAAACAGCCGCCGCACCGGCCGGCGGAGGAGCCCGCGACGACACGCGAGGGTGCCCCGGCGGGCGGTCCGCCCCCGGCGGGGCACGGGACTGCGCTCAGAAGGCCGGCCTCTCCGGATCCAGCCGCGCCAGGCCCTCCGCGGGCGAGGACGCCGAGGCGAAGTGCCGCCGGGGAATCCGCCCCGCGCGCCGCGCCAGACGCCCCGCCTCCACGGCGTGCCGCATGCCCTCGGCCATCAGCACCGGTTCCTGCGCACGGGTGACGGCCGAGGCGAGCATCACACCGGCGCACCCCAGCTCCATCGCCAGCGCCGCGTCCGACGCCGTACCGGCCCCCGCGTCCAGGATCACCGGCACGCGCGCGTGCTCCACGATCAGCTCGAAGTTGTGCGGGTTGCGGATCCCCAGGCCGGACCCGATGGGCGAGCCCAGCGGCATGACCGCCGCGCACCCGACGTCCTCCAGCTTGCGCGCGAGCACGGGGTCGTCGTTCGTGTAGGGCAGCACCGTGAACCCGTCGTCGACCAGCGTCTCCGCGGCGTCGAGCAGCTCGATCGGGTCGGGCAGCAGGGTGCGCTCGTCGGCGATGACCTCCAGCTTGACCAGGTCCGTGCCGAGCGCCTCCCGTGCGAGCCGCGCGGTGAGCACGGCCTCGCCCGCGGTGAAGCACCCCGCCGTGTTCGGCAGCACCCGGATGCCGAGCCGGTCGAGCACGGACAGCACGGAGCCGTGCGCCGCGGGATCCACCCGGCGCATCGCGACCGTCGTCAGCTCCGTACCGGACGCCACGAGCGACCGTTCCAGCACGTCGAGACTGGGCGCACCCCCCGTACCCATGATCAGCCGGGACGAGAAGGACGTACCTCCGAGGACGAACGGATCGTCGGCCATGGGTTCAGCCTCCCTGGACTGCGGTGAGGACCTCGACGCGGTCTCCCTCGCGCAGGGGCGTGGACGACCACTGGGTGCGCGGGACGACGGTCTCGTTGAGCGCGGCCGCGACGCCGGAGGGCGCCGCGGTGAGGGTGGCGACGAGTGTGCCGAGGGCGGTGTCCGCGGCGACGAGCCGGCGCTCGCCGTTGACGAGGATGTTCATACGGGCTGCTCCGTGCGGGTCGGGCTGAACCGGTGGGGGGTGAAGGGGCGCGCTTCCTCGGGGACTTCCCCCGAGGCGAGGACGTGCGCCATGACGTCCCCGGTGACGGGAGTGAGCAGGACGCCGTTGCGGTGGTGGCCGGTGGCCAGCAGCAGTCCGTCGAGCCCGGTCGGGCCGAGCAGCGGAGCGTTGTCGGGCGAGCCGGGGCGCAGTCCGGCCCGCGTCTCGGTGAGCGGCAGTTCGGTGATCCCGGGCACCAGCTCGTGGGCGTCGCGCAGCAGTTCGTACACCCCGCCCGCGGTCACCGTGGTGTCCCAGCCCAGCTCCTCGCTGGTCGCGCCGACGACGAGCTCGCCGCTCTCGCGTGGCACCAGATAGACCTGACTGCCGCGGACCACCGCCCGCACGGTACGGCTCAGGAACGGCGCGTACCGCTTCGGCACCGTCAGCCGCAGCACCTGCCCCTTCACCGGGCGCACGGGCGGCCGTACGTCGTCCGGCACGCCGTCGAGCCTCCCGCTGAGGCTGCCCCCGGCCAGCACCACCCGCGCCGCCTCCAGTCCGTCGCCGGCCGCGGTGACGACCCCGGTGGCCCGATCCCGGACCACCGTCAGTCGCTCCGCCCAGCCGCGGTGGAACACCACCCCGGCCCGCTCGCACGCCGTGACCAGGGCCTTCGCGAGGCGGCGCGGGTCGATCTGGTGGTCGCCGTCGACGCGCAGACCACCACGGACACCGGGCGCGAGCATGGGTTCGAGACGGCGGCACTCCCGACCGCTGAGCCACTCCGAGTCGAGCCCCGAACGGATCTGCAGGGCGTGCAGTTCACGCAGATGGGCGCGGTCGTCGGAGTCCAGGGCGACGGCCAGCGTGCCGCACCGGCGGTAGCCGAGATCCTGGCCCGCCGCCTCGGTGAGCTCGGCGACGAAGTCCGGATAGCGGCGCGCGGAGGCGAGGTTCAGGCCCAGCAGGGTCTGTTCGCCGTAGTGGAGTTCGGTGACGGCGGCGAGCATTCCGGCGGCCACCTGCGCGGCCCCGCCGCCGGGTTCCGGGTCCACGACCGTCGTGGCGAACCCGCGCTGCGCGGCCCGCCACGCCGTGACCAGGCCGATGATCCCGCCCCCCACCACCAGGACGTCGGACGTGACGGACCTCTCCGCCGGTGTACGCGACATGGGCGTCCAGCCCCTCCCTTCGCCGGCATGACCCGGATCAGGTTCGTACGGTCGGAGGCCGCCAGCCTCCCTCTCAGCCCGGTACGTCCGGGCTCCCGCGAGTGCTCTACGTTGACCACCCTAGCTCGCTGCCGCACGCCTCAGTAAGGGAGCCTCCGCGCATGGCCCGTTCGCTCGACGGCCTCGTCCTCGCCCCGGTCACCGATCAGGCGCCGGGCCAGGTGGGGACCGGCACCCGGTTCACGTACCACGAGAAGGACGGCGGGATCTGGGCCGAGTACGCGGGCGGGGACATCGCCCGCGGCCGTCTCGTGGGAACCCGGCGGGGCGACCGCCTCGACTTCCGGTACGTCCAGCTGGGACACGACGGCACGACGTCCGGAGGGCACTGCGTGTCCGTCGTGGTGGAGCTCGCCGACGGCCGGCTGCGGCTGGAGGAGACCTGGGAGTGGGAGTCGAGGCCGGGCCGGGGGACCAGCGTGGTGGAACAGGTGGAACCGGTGGAACGGGCCGGACACCCGGCGGGGGCCCCCGCACGACGGGCGGACCGGCTGGGGGCGCCGTTCGCGTGTGCCGGCCGAGTGTGGCGTGCGCGGGATGGGAGCGGGGGCCAACCGTTGGGGCAGGTTGTCTACGTCTGGAGCATGACACACGAGTGAATCTTGAGCATATGATCTGATCATGACATTGAGAATGCGCATAGCTACAGTCGTAGGCGCCGTTGCTGCCGCCACCATGCTGACCGTCACCAGCGCCTCCGCTGTCGCCATCGAGGATGACCTCGCTACCAGCACGACGGACCCGGGCAATGACACAATCTGTACCTCGACCGGCTCGTGGTCCCAGGCCTGCTTCTACGCCAATGGTGACTGGTTCGGCGTCAAGGACGACTTTAAAGACGATCTCTCGGCCGTCGTCGCTTGGGAAGTGGTGGACGCCAGCGGCCGGGTCGTTCGTGCCGGGAACATTTGGAACAATGCGGGTTCCGACGCAGGTTGGCGCTTTAAGAACAAGAACTTCCCTGAGGGAGACTTCATCTCGTTCAGGGCTTGTAGGGGCAGTTACCCAAGGCTGCACATACAGGACGGCTCCTGCGGTGCGGAGCGCTCGGCCTACGTCTAGGCTTCGGTCGTCGAAGCCCGCCCGCCATCCGACGGATTCCAGGGTTCGCCGCAACACTGCCCTGCACGCCATGGATGGACCCACCCCGTTTGACGGCTGTTGAGCCGTGCCACTCTCGTGCCAAACGGGCGGCAACTCAGGGAGAACCGGGGCACAGCGCGGGCAGCATGACGGCACTGCGCGAGTCGAGGAACCTCAACTCGGCGCGTGATCGCCCCACCTCGCTCCTCAAGCGGTGGTGGTCAGCAAGGCCGGTGGCAATACAGCAGCGAAGTACAGCAACCATCGCGACCCGGCCTGACCGCCACCGACTCTGAGTGACCGACCGACGTGCCCTGTGGACCTCAGTGACCACCGTGCCCATAGTGCGCATCGAGGGGGCAGCCCTCAGATGGGAGCTCCTGACGACGTCGGCGTGCGAGCGTAGCGAGCCTTGAAGGTCGCGCAGACGGCCGGCGATCCGGTCGTGCCCCTCTCGGAGGCGTCGTGCGGTCCGATTCCGAGGTCTGCCCAGATGGCTCGCTGACCGCTAACGTGCTGGTCATCAGCGGTTTTGGTCGCTAGTGGGGTTGCTAACGTTAGCGATCTCTGCCGCTAGCGTTAGCGACTCCTCGGGGGCCGAGGCTGGGCCGTCTGTGGGCCGTCCGAGGGTGGCCGACCACGACAGGCAACGACAGACGACGAACGCTTAATCCCTGGTTATCGGGGCGCCGCGCACACCATTTGCAGGTAAGCGATACCTGTCACGTGTCTATGGTGATCAGGTGAGCGAGCAGACGCAGGGGCAGACGCAGGGGTCCACGGCACGCCGGGTCGTCATCGCGGGCGCGGGCATGGCCGGCGTACAGACCGCGGTGGCCCTGCGCGAACAGGGCTTCACCGGCGCCGTGACATTGATCGGCGCCGAGCCGCACCAGCCGTACGACCGGCCGCCGTTGTCCAAGGCGGTGCTGCTCGGCAAGGCCGAGCACTCCGCCTTCGACATCGACTTCGAGGCACTGGGCATCGAACTGAGACTCGGCTGCGAGGCGCTGGGCCTGCGCCCCGGGGACCATGAACTGGACACCGCCGCGGGACCGGTCCGCTACGACCTGCTGGTCCTGGCGACCGGCGCGGAACCGATCCAGCTCCCCGGCGCCGAGGGCATGCCCGGCGTCCATCTCCTGCGCACCCTGGACGACGCCGAACGGCTGCGCCCCGTGCTCGCCCGGCAGCACGACATCGTGGTGGTCGGGGCGGGCTGGATCGGCGCGGAGTTCGCCACGGCGGCACGTGAGGCGGGGTGCGCGGTGACGGTCGTCGAGGCCGCCGACCGGCCGCTGGCCGGGGCGCTGCCCGCCGAGGTGGCCGCGCCGATGGCGGCCTGGTACGCGGACAGCGGGGCCTCGCTGCGCACGCACGCGCGCGTGGAGCGCGTCGAGCCCGGCGCCGTGGTGCTCGACGACGGATCCCGGGTGCCCGCGGGCGCCGTGGTCGTCGGCATCGGCGCCCGGCCCGCCACCGCCTGGCTGGCCGGCTCCGGCATCGAGCTCGGAGCCCACCGCGAGGTCGTGGCCGACAACCACCTGCGCACCTCCCTGCCGGACGTCTACGCGGTCGGCGACTGCGCCTCCTTCCCCTCGGGCCGGTACGAGGAGCGCCTCCTCGTCCACCACTGGGACAACGCCCTGCAGGGACCGCGCACGGTGGCGGCGAACATCATCGGCGAGGCCCCGGCGGCGTACGACCCGGTTCCGTACTTCTGGTCCGAGCAGTTCGGCCGTTTCGTCCAGTACGTCGGCCACCACGCGCCCGCCGACACGACCGTCTGGCGCGGCGACCCGGCGAGCGCCGCCTGGACGGTCTGCTGGCTGCGCGACTCCCGCCTCGTCGCCCTTCTGGCGGTGGGCCGTCCCCGCGACCTGGCCCAGGGCCGCCGTCTGATCGAGGCGGGCATGCCGCTGGACCCGGAGATCCTGTCGGACCCGTCACGTCCCCTGAAGGAGGCCATGGCCTAGGACGCGTCCGCGCAGTCCCTCGGGGCTCCGTCAGGGGGCGGGCCTCGCGGCGCGTCCGTCGTGTGCCGTCGGCGCGCCGGACGCGGTGGGCCTCGTACCTGAAGTACCCGGGGCTGCCCGGTGCGGCGGGCGTGCGTGCGGGGCGTCGCGGTGCGGCGGGGGTGCGTGCGGGGCGGTCGCGAGGCGGCGAGTGTGCGTGCGGGGTGTCGCGAGGCGGGCGGGACCTCGCGGCCACGGGCCGGGCGGGCTCCGCCACCCGCCGGCACGCGACCGGCCGGGGCTCCGGAGACCCCGGCGGGCGCGGCCCCGGCGCGGCCTCGGCGCGGCCTCGGATCTCCGGCGGACGGGTGAAGGGCGCTCGGAAGGCCCGCGGCGGGCGGGGGAAGGGTGCGTCCGGTCCGGGCGGTCCCCCTCGCCGGACGCGGCCGGGGCGGACCCACCACCCGTGCGGCCGCGCCGCGATTCAGCGGAATTCTGCCGGATTCGCGCGCTTCTGACGTGCTTCTGACGCGGGACGGGCGGCGCTCGGGTACCGAGTGTCAGTCCGGGATGGCAGGCTTGTCCCGTGACCGAGATTGACGCAAAGATCGATGCTCTCGTCCCCGCCTGGCTCACCCTCCCCGACATCGCCGAACAGTTCGGCGTCGAGGTGACGCGCGTCCGGCAGCTGGTCAAGGAAGGCCAGCTGATCGCCGTACGCCGTGGTGAGAACCGCGCGCTGCACGTCCCCGCCGCTTTCATCGACGAGGACAAGGTCGTCAAGGGCCTCACCGGCACCCTGACGCTCCTGCGGGACGACGGCTTCACCGACGAAGAGATGCTCGAGTGGCTCTTCACCCCCGACTCGACCCTGCCCGGCACCCCCGCGCAGGCTCTGAGCGAGAATCGTGGCACGGAGGTGAAGCGCCGCGCCCAGGCGCTCGCCGTCTGATCCGACGAAACGCCCGGCGTACGGACCACGGCCGGCCCAGGACCACCCGGCCGCCGTGGTCCGTACGCACCGCCGCACCACGGGGGACACACGCATGCCCGAGAACGCCGCCCGCCTCGCCGACGCCCGCGTCTACCTCTGCACGGACGCGCGGACGCGTCAGGGCGACCTCGCCGAGTTCCTGGACGCCGTCCTGGCGAACGGCGTGGACATCGTGCAGCTGCGTGACAAGGGCATGGAGGCGGCCGAGGAGCTGGAGCACCTCCAGGTCCTCGCGGACGCCTGCGCCCGCCACGGCAAGCTCCTCGCGGTCAACGACCGGGCGGACGTCGCCCACGCGGCCGCCGCGGACGTACTCCATCTGGGCCAGGGCGACCTCCCGGTCCCCGCGGCCCGCGCCATCCTCGGCGACGAGGTCCTGATCGGCCGGTCCACGCACGCGGCGGAGGAGGCCTCGGCCGCCGCCGTCCAGGAGGGCGTGGACTACTTCTGCACCGGCCCCTGCTGGCCCACCCCCACCAAGCCCGGCCGCCACGCACCGGGCCTCGACCTGGTCCGCCACACCGCCGCGCTGCGCACCGCCCGCCCCTGGTTCGCCATCGGCGGCATCGACCTGGGCAACCTGGACGAGGTGCTGGAGGCGGGCGCCCGCCGTGTCGTCGTCGTCCGCGCGATCACCGAGGCGGACGACCCCGCGTCGGCCGCGGCGGAGTTCGCGAAGCGGCTGCGGCACGCCTGAACCGTCCGGGACCGGTCCGGCCCGCCGCAAGCGGGGGCATCCCGCCGTCCGGCGGGGCAGTCCCGCCGTCCGTCCGGCGGGCGGTCCCGCCGTCTGTCCGAGGGGTGGACAAGAAGCCGACGAATGAGACAATTCCCTGCGGTTCGGTTGGGGGACCGGCGCCCCCTGGCTAACCTGCCGGTATGGCCCTCGGATCTGCCTCCACCAGGACTGACCGCGCACGCGTCGTGAGCGACATGCTCGCGTCCGGCAAGAAGACGTACTCGTTCGAGTTCTCCGCGCCGAAGACCCCCAAGGGCGAGCGGAACCTGTGGAACGCGCTGCGCAGGGTCGAGGCCGTCGCTCCCGACTTCGTCTCGGTGACCTACGGAGCCGGCGGCTCCACCCGGGCCGGCACGGTCAGGGAGACCGAGCAGATCGTCGCCGACACCACGCTCACCCCGGTGGCGCACCTCACCGCCGTCAACCACTCCGTGGCCGAGCTGCGCAACATCATCGGCCAGTACGCGGACGCCGGCATCCGGAACATGCTCGCGGTCCGCGGTGACCCGCCCGGGGACCCCATGGGCGACTGGGTCCCGCATCCCCGGGGTCTGACCTACGCGGCCGAACTGGTCCGTCTCATCAAGGAGTCCGGCGACTTCTGCGTGGGCGTCGCCGCCTTCCCCGAGATGCATCCGCGCTCCGCCGACTGGGACGCGGACGTCGCGCACTTCGTCGACAAGTGCCGGGCCGGCGCCGACTACGCGATCACGCAGATGTTCTTCCAGCCCGAGTCGTACCTGCGGCTGCGCGACCGGGTCGTGGCGGCGGGCTGCGGGACACCGGTGATCCCCGAGGTCATGCCGGTGACGAGTGTGAAAATGCTGGAGCGGCTTCCACAGCTCAGTAACGCTTCGTTCCCGGACGTCCTGAAAGAGCGGATCCTCACATCCAAAGACGATCCGGCGGCTGTACGCTCCATTGGCATCGAGTTCGCGACGGAGTTCTGCGCGAAGCTGCTGGACGAGGGCGTCCCCGGACTGCACTTCATTACGCTGAACAACTCCACGGCGACGCTGGAAATCTACGAGAATCTGGGCCTGCACCACCCACAGCAGGCCTAGACCGGCCGCACCCGCGTACGACACACTGCGTAGCGGCCACTGGGAGAGGGGCGTACATGGGCTTGACGGTCCTCTATATCGCTTTCGGCATCGTCGCACTGTGGCTCCTCGGCGAGGTTCTGCTGCAGTACAAGGCGCGGCTGCGCTACCGGCTGCTCGCCTTCGCCGGCTTCGCCGGAGTGGTCCTCGGTGTGCTGATCCCGTCCGTGATCGTCGTCGGTCTGGGTGCGGCCGCCTTCGCGGTCGGCCAGACGTACGTCACGCTGTCGTTCCGACGCGGTTTCGCGGCCGGCTGGGCGGTGGGCAACCGTCAGGGAGCCGACAAGGCTCCGGAGAAGAGTTCGGGCAGGAGCAAGCGCCGCCGCGGCGAGCCGGACAGCCAGGATCCGGGCCTGGAGGTCTCCGACCTCGAGGCGGAGCAGGAGCCGGCCGAGGGCGCGCGGTATCCGCAGGGCGACGACGACTACACCCGCGAGGACGACGTCTTCACGCCCGCGCACTCCGACCGGTTCATGCCGGCCGGCTCCGGTGACCTCACGGCGACCGGGAGCACGGCCGTGTACGAGCCGCAGCCCCTGCCCGACGACACCGGCTCCTACGGCGTCTACAGCGACGCCGCCTACGCGGCCGCCGCGGGTCAGTCGGACCAGTCCTACGCCGCCGCCCCCTCCCAGGACCAGCAGGCCTACGCCTACGACGGCTACTCCGGGTACGACCAGCAGCAGTACGGCTACGACAACGGCCAGCAGCAGCAGTACGCCGCCTACTCCGACCCGTACATCGGCACGCAGACCTACAACGGCGCCGCGTACGACATGACGTACGGCGGCGATCAGCAGTACACGCAGCAGCAGGGCTACGGTCAGGACCAGTACGCCACCGGCGGCTACGGCGGCGAGACCCCGGCCGGCGGCGTCTGGGTCCCGCAGCAGCGCAGCACCGACGGCCAGTACGGCGGCGAACTCCCGCCCGAGCAGCAGTATCCCTACCAGGACAACGGCCAGGGCAACGGGAACGGCCAGGGCAACGGCGCCGGGTTCGACGAGCAGTACCGGTACTGACCGTCCCGAGAGGCGGGAGCGTCTCAGGGGGTCACCGGGCAGGAGGCCCGAAGGGGCCGCCACGGGGCGGCCCAAGGACGTGGTCGGGGCGCCCGCGGACTCACTGTGAGCCCCGGAAGTCCGGTCCCTCCACGATCAGCCCGGACACCAGGGCACCCGACATCCCCGCGTGCGGAAGCCCACCGCCGGGATGCGCCCAGCCACCGACCGTGAACAGCCCCGGCACGCGGGTGCGGTTCGACGGATGCAGCAGCCGGCCGGACGCCGCCGCGAGGGCCGGTGCGGGCACCGCGCCGCCCTCGGCTCCCGTCGCCTCCGCGATGTCGGCCGGGGTGCGGACCTCGTGCCACAGCAGACGCTCACGTAGGTCGGGCACGGCGCGCCGGGCGGCGTCGAGCACCCGCTCCACGTCGTCCTCGGACACCTCGAGGCCCGAGGGCACCGTGACCGTCACGGTGACCGCCTCGTGCTCCGCGTCGGGCGCGGGACCGGGGTCGTCCGGACGTGAGAGTGTCACCGTGGGAGCGGCGGGGAATCCCGGACGCTCGCCGAAGAGCCGCTCCAGCTCCTCCTCGCGGTCGGCCGTGTGCACCACCGTCCGGTGCGCCACCCCCGCCGGGCGGCCGCCGCGCAGCGCCAGCAGCACGGTCAGCCTGCTCGGGGCGCCCCGACGCGGCGCGACCTCGTCGTCGCCGTGCAGGGTCGTCCCGCCGACGAGACGGTCCAGTACCTCGGGCGCGACACCGGCGACCACGAAGTCCGCGTCCTCGACCGTGGCCGTCGCGGAGCCGTGACCCGCGGAAGGGTCCTCGGCGAGCTCGACGCCCACCGCGCGCCCGTCCTTCTCCACGATCCGTCCGACCGGCGTCCCGAAGCGGAACCCGACCCCGCGGGCCAGGCACCGTTCGTACATCGCGCGCGCCAGCTCCCGCATGCCTCCGCGCACGTACCACGTGCCGAAGGCGTGCTCCATGTACGGGAGCACCGCCGCGCTCGCCGGTGCGGCGCGGGGGTCGAGCCCGTACGCGAGGGCGTGGCTCTCCAGGAGGGCGGCCAGGCGCGGCTCGCGCAGCTCCCACGAGCCGACCTCGGCGAGGGTGCCGGCCCGGCGGGTGCGCAGCATCCTTCTGTGCGGCACCGCGGGGTAGGGCTCCTGGTCGGCGAGCACCTGCCAGTTCGGCCAGAGCGGCTCCTCCAGGAGGGGCCGCCGCGTCCGGTCCCAGGCCTCGCGGGCCCGCACCAGGAAGTCGCCCCACCGCTCGCCGGCGCCCGCTCCGAGCGCCTGGTCGAGGGCGGTGACGACACCCGCTCGGGAGGCGTTCGGCAGCGCGACCTCCGTGCCGTCGGCGAAGACATGGCGCGCGGACGGGTCCACCTGGACCAGGTCGACGCACGCCTCCAGCGGCTCCTTGCCCGTCTTGACGAACAGATCGCGCAGGACGGCGGGCACCCGCAGCAGGCCGGGGCCGGTGTCGAACGTGAAGCCGTCGCGCTCGAAGCGGCCCAGCGCCCCGCCGTACGTCGACGCGCGCTCGTACACCACCACCCGATGGCCCGCGACGGCCAGCCGGGCGGCGGCCGCCATCGCGCCCGTCCCGGCGCCGATCACCGCGATCCGTCCCATGCCCGCGACTTTATCGGCCACCACTGACAGGACGGGCCAGGGGCCTCTCGCGGGGGTCAGCCGGGTGGCGGCCCGACCCGCGCGGCGAGCCGTCTCTCCTCCCGGCGCTGGGCCCTGCGGCGCAGGAACCGCCGGATCCGGGAGACCAGGAAGAACAGCGTCAGCAGCCCCGCGAGCAGCAGCACGGCGGCGATCACCGCCGCGGCGACGGGGTGGAACATCGCGAACGTCAGGATGCCCGCGACCCCGAGGTCCTCGGCGAGGCTCATGCCGACGTTGGTGAACGGCTCGGGCGAGGTGTTGATCGCCATCCGGGTCCCGGCCTTGACCGCGTGGCTCGCCAGCGCGGTCGAGCCGCCGATCGCACCCGCGGCCAGATCGGGGAGCGAACCGCTGTGGCCGGCGAGCAGCGCACCGACCACGGCCCCCGCCACCGGCCGGACCACGGTGTGCACCGAGTCCCAGACCGTGTCCACGTACGGGATCTTGTCGGCGACCGCCTCGCACAGGAAGAGGACGCCCGCCGCGATGAGGACGTCGGGGCGCTGGAGGGACTCGGGGACGTCGTCGCTCAGGCCGGTCGCGCCGAAGACGCCGAGCAGCAGCACCACCGCGTACGCGTTGATGCCGCTGGCCCAGCCGCTCGTGAAGACCAGGGGGAGTACGGACACGCCAGCGATCGTAACCAGTTGACGACGGTCCGTCCTGGGCATGAGCGCCCAGGCACGGGTATCCGTACCCAGTGACGGAGATGAGTACCCGGACGGATGGGGGCCGGCCCGCGTGCACGGGAAAGTGGAGGCACGGAAGGGGGCGCGGCTCCGGTACCGCCGGCACGGGGCGGCGGAACGGTTCTCGCGCCCTTGGCCGCTCCTTCCGCCGGCCCGGTCGGCGGGAGTGAGGCACGGGGGACCCGGGGGACGACCGGACGGGGCCCGACGGGGAACACGGGGGAGCACGGCGAAGCGCCGGTGCGGAGCGGCTCGCGGGGGACGCGGCCGCCTCGGACCGGCGCTTTCGCCGCGCCCCGGCCACAACGGCCCGGGGCGCGGGACGTCCCGGACCTAGCGGTTGCCGCTCACCCGTCCCTGGAGCAGCCGTGAGAGCGCCGCGTGGACGTCGTCCAGGGATCGCTCCGGCTGGAAGGCCTGCCAGTCCAGGGCGGCCACCAGGACCATGCCGACCAGGGCGGCCGCGGTCAGCGGGATGTCGATCTCGTCGCTGAGCTCACCGCCCGCCACTCCCGCGCGCAGGACGTCCTCGACGACCGCGACGGCCTCCCGCCTGACCACCATGAGCGTGGACTGCCAGGCCCGGTTGGTACGCCACACCTCGGCCACGTACAGCTGGGTGAAGGCCGGGTAGCGGTCCATGAAGACGAGCCCGGCCAGGATCATCGCGTCCAGGGAGTCGACTCGCGTGCCGCCCTCGCGCTCGGTCCGTTCCGCGGCTTCGCGCAGGGAGGCGGTGAGCAGTCCCACCCCGTGCCGCAGCAGCTCTTCGAAGAGGACGGCCTTGCTGGCGAAGTTGTAGTAGACGGTGCCCTTGGCGACTCCGGCGCGCTCGGCGATCTCGTCCACGGTGGTGGCGGAGAAGCCCTGTTCCGCGATGAGGGTGACGGCCGCTTCGTAGAGCTTCTGCCGGGTGGCCTCGCGGCGACCGCCGCCTGCCGTGGTGCTGCTGCTTTCCATGGCCCTGATTGTCACAGGCTCAGCTCCGGGTGAAGGCGGTCCAGGGTCCACACCTGTTTGCCGCGTGCCGACAGGGCGGTGAGCGCGAGGGCGCCCGCGGTGAACGCCGTGAGGACGGCGCAGGCCTGCCAGACCGGTCCCAGACCGCCGCCGGTGATGAGCCGGCGCAGTGCCTCGACGACGTAACTCATCGGCAGGAAGGGGTGGATCGCGTTGAAGAAGCGCGGACTGGTCTGGACGGGGTACGTGCCGCCCGCCGACGTCAGCTGGAGCATCAGGAGGGCGAGCACCAGGATCCGGCCGGCCGCTCCGAAGCGCGCGTTCAGCCACTGGACGACGGCCGCGAAGCACGCCGTCACCAGGAACAGGAAGCCGACCGTCCCGGCCGCACGCGCCATCTCCAGGCCGATCGCCCAGTGCAGCACGGACATCAGGGCCGCCGTCTGCAGCACCCCGAGGGCGGCCACCGGCAGCCAGCCCGCCAGCGCGATGCGCCAGGCCGGGGCGCCGACCGCGAGTGCGCGCCGGTTGAGGGGCGGGATCAGCATGTAGGCGACCATCGCGCCCACCCACAGGGACAGCGGGATGAAGTACGGGGCGAATCCGGTGCCGTAGTTGGGTGCCTTGTGCAGGTCCCTGGAGGCGAGCTGGACCGGGTCGGCCATGACGTGGGTGCGCCGGTCGCGGTCCTGCCGGTCGTAGTCGGGGATCCGGCCGGCGCCGTCGTGCAGTCCCCCGGCCAGCTTCCCCGAGCCGCCGACGAGCCGGTGGATGCCTCCGTCGAGGTCGCCCGCGCCCGTCGTCAGCCGGCCGACGCCCGTGTCGAGGTCCGCGGCACCGGTCCTGGCCGTGCCGAGCCCGGTGTGCAGCTTCTCGGCGCCCGCGGCGACCTTCGCCGCGCCCGCGTCCAGTGCGTTGATCTTGGAGACGGCGTCGTCGAGGTCCTCGGAGAGGTGCGGCGCGCGGTTCGCGAGCGCACGGGCCTGCTTCTGGAGGGTGCCCAGGTCGCGGTCGAGGGTGTCGAGGTCGCCGCCCTGGTCGGCGATGAGTGTGTCGAGGTCGTCGGCGACCGCGGCCACGTCCGCGGCGGCCTGCCTGGCCTTCTTGAGATCGGGGCACGCCGGGTCGGGGACCGGCAGGGACTCGCAGCGGGCCTTGTAGACGGTGTTCAGCACGGTGGACGCCGTGCGGGCGCCCTTGGCGGCGGCCGGGGCCGCCTCGACCAGGGTGCCGAGGTTGTGACGGACCGCCGCGGCGGAGTCGGCGACCAGACGGGCCGTGTCGCCGATGGACTTCTCGTGGGCCCTCAGGAAGGGGCTCACCTTGTCCGCGACGCCGTCGACCCGGCCGGCGAGCGCCCTGGTGCCGTCCGCGACCTGCCGTGAACCGTCCTCCAGGTCGCCCGCCCCCTTGTCGAGCTTCTTCAGGCCCGTGGAGAGTCTTCCGCTGCCCTTCCCGGCCTCCTTCAGGCCGTCCGCGAGGTCCTCGGAGCCCTTCTTGGCCTTGCCGATCCCGCCCTTGAGCCGGTCGGCGCCCTTGGCGGCCTTCTCGGTCTCCCCGTGGATGTCGGAGAACGAGATGAAGATCTTGTCGAGGAACGATCTCGACGCCTTCGTGGAGGCCGCGGTGCGCACCTCGCTGAAGACCGTGCGCGAGATCTGCCCGACGATGTAGTTGTTCGCGTCGTTCGTACGTACCTGGAGCGCGCCGGTCTCGGGGGTGTCCCCGGAGCTGGAAGCGATCCTGCTGCTGAAGTCGGGCGGCATGGTCAGCGACAGGTAGTACGTGCCGTTCTCGACGCCCGCGCGGGCCTCGGCGGCGCTCACCTCGTGCCACTCGAAGGTGTCGCTGTCGCGCAACCTCTTGGTGATGTCGTCGCCCGCCCTGACCTCGGTACCCCCGGCCTTCGCCCCCCGGTCGTCGTTCACCAGGGCCACCGGGATGCGGTCCAGGCTGCCGTACGGGTCCCAGAACGACCACAGGTAGAGGGCGCCGTAGAGCAGCGGCAGCAGGAGGAGCGCGGCGAGTGCGGCGCGCGGGAGCCTGCCCCGGCCGAACCGCCTGAGCTCAAGAGCGGCCAGTTTCGGTGAGCGCATCGGCCGTCTCCTTCTCGTTCGTCGGGTGGGGGGCGGTGGTCCCGTCGGGGTCCACGTCCGTTGCGGCGGGCCGGCCGGTCCGGGCGGCCCTGGCGGTGGACATGGACACGGTGACCGCCCCTTCGGGGGCCTCGCCGCACACCGCGACGACGGTGGTGCCGGCTGCGGCGACCGCCGCCAACAGGGTCCACACCTCGGTCCGTTCGGTGTCCGAGAGCTTGAGGTCGGTGTCGTCGACGCCGAGCAGCCCGGGGCGGCCGACGAGGGCCAGCGCGACGGACAGCCGCAGGCTTTCGAGCCGTTCCAGATCACGTACGGCGGTCCGGGACCCCTTGGGCAGGGCTTCCCGGTCCAGCCCCGCGGCGGTCAGCGCTTCGTCGGTCCGCCGCTTCGTCTCGGCGGCCCGCTCGGCCCTCGGGCGCCACAGGCCCCGCAGCGGCCCCCCGAACCGCCGCTGCAGCAGGGCCCGTTCGAGCAGGTGCTCCCCGACGGTCAGGGCCGGGTCGAGGTCGGTGACGCCCGGTACGTGGGCCAGCGCGCTCACGCGCCGGACCGCGCCCATCTGCTTCGGCAGGGCCGATCCGCCCACGACGGCGCTTCCCTCGGTGGGCCGCATACGGCCCGTGAGGGCGAGCAGCAGACACGTCCGCCCGGATCCGGACGGGCCCTCGACCGCGATCAGTGAGCCGGGCTCCGCGGTCACCCCCACCCCGCGGAACGCCCAGCCGCGGGGTCCCTCGAGTCCGAAGTCCGTGGCCGTGACACCGAGTCCGTGCGGACCGTCCACAGCGTCCCCATCCCTTGAGCAATTTTGAACTGACTGGTCAGTGCAAAAACTAACGCGAACCTTCGATCGAAGCAAAGCCGCAGGTCAGAACGGATTGTCAGTGGCATACCTCACGATGGGCACATACGGCCACAGTGCCGTCACGCAGACGACAGGAGGTTCGTCATGGCCACCTCTTCCGCAGCAGCCGCCCACCGGCGCCGCGCCACCGGCCCTGCCCCCTCGCTGACCGGCCCGGCGGGCGACGTGCACCCCGTGCTCCGCCGGACCACGGCCCCGCCCGCCGCCCTCGACCTGCTGGCCCAGGCCCGCGCCGGACTCGACGAGGCGACGGTCCTGGAAACGCCCAACGAGCGCTATGCGACGGCCCACTTGGCCGCCCTGCGCACCGCCGCCGCCGTCCTCGCCGCGCGAGGTCGCCCCGAACCCACCCCCCGACGCCGGGCCCGCATCCGCAGCGCCTGGGAGGTGCTCCCCGAGATAGCGCCCGAACTGACCGAGTGGAGCGCCCTGTTCGCTTCCGGAGCAGGCCGCCGCGCCCGGGCCGAGGCCGGCATCCAGGGCGCGGCGGGCACCCGTGACGCCGACGACCTCATTCGGGACGTGGCGATGTTCCTGCGCATCGTCGAGCGGATCCTCGTACTGCAACCCGTCCTGCCCCAGCCGCGGCAGGACGGGGGCAGGGAGGTCCCGGACGCCGGCTGACCGCGCGGAGGAGGGCCTCATCCACGACGTGATCCACCACGTGATCCGGCGCGTGAGACGGAGGATCGGGTACGGCGGCGGAGGCAATAGGGTGGACACGCCTGATGCCTCCCGCCGGGAGGCCCCCCGATCGCTCCGCCCCATCCGAGGCGGTGCCGCGCCGAGGAGTCAACTGCCGTGTCGGACCCGATGCGCCCCCGCGCTTCTCTCCGTACCGCCGTGGTCTGGGAGGTCCTCAAGGACGCTCTCGACCGCCGGGTCAAGGCGACCGGGCGGGAGTCCCTGGACGTGCTCGACACCGGGGGCGGCAGCGGCAACTTCGCGGTGCCCGTGGCCCGCCTCGGCCACCGCGTCACCGTCGTCGACCCCAGTCCGAACGCGCTGTTCGCGCTGGAGCGCCGGGCCGCCGAGGTCGGCGTCGCCGACCGCGTCAAGGGCGTGCAGGGCGACGCCCACGGTCTCTTCGACGTCGTCGAGCGCGGCGGCTACGACGCGGTGCTGTGCCACGGGGTCCTCGAGTACGTGGACCACCCGGCAGAGGGCGTGCGCAACGTCGTGGACGCGCTGCGCCCCGAGGGTGTCCTCAGCCTGCTCGCCGCCGGCCTGGGCGGCGCGGTGATCGCCCGCGCCCTCGCCGGACATTTCAAGGAAGCCAGGCACGCCCTCGCCGACCCGGACGGACGCTGGGGCGAGGGCGACCCCGTGCCCCACCGCTTCACCGCCGAACAGCTCACCACGCTCGTCGAGGGCGCGGGCCTGCGCGTCGGCGCGGTGCACGGCGTACGGGTCTTCGCGGACCTGGTCCCCGGAGTCCTCGTGGACACCGAACCGGGAGCCCTCGAAGCCCTCCTGAAGCTGGAGGCGGCGGCCGCGGAACTCGCCGCGTTCCACTCCGTGGCCACGCAGCTTCATGTGCTCGGTGAGACGCGGGGGGCCGACGAGGGCTGAGTCGTCCACCGTGGTGCGCCCCTGATCAGGGGCGGGGCGGCAGATGGAGTACGCCACAGGCCACCCGATCGAGCCCTCGGCGCCGTATGATCGAGGGAGACCGTCCGGCATGACGGGCCGGTCGCTGGGGAATGCACGCCTCAGTGGACCGGGGTGCCATGGCGGGTTCCGGTTGGCGAATTGGCGCAGAGGGGCGGGTTTCACGGGGGCGATTCCCTGCCTATCCTGAAGGGGACCCCCGGTCGCCCCGGCGACTGCACGATGAGGAGGACGCCGTGCCGCTCTCGGAGCACGAGCAGCGAATGCTCGAGCAGATGGAGCGAGCGCTGTACGCCGAAGATCCCAAGTTCGCGACAGCGCTTGAGGGAAGCGGGCTGCGTACGTACACCCGGCGACGGGTCTACCAGGCGGTCGCGGGCTTCCTGGTGGGTATCGCGCTCCTCATGGCCGGAATGGTCGCAGTACAGATCTGGCTGAGCGTGGTGGGTTTTCTCGTCATGCTGGGCTGTGCCGTGCTTGCAGTCACCGGTTGGCGCAAGGCTCCCAAGCCGGGAGAACAACCGGCGACGCCCGGCGCACCCGCCGCGCGTCGCCAGGCCAGACAGCGCCGCTCCATGATGGACCGCATCGAACAACGCTGGCAGCGACGCCGCGACGAGCAGGGCCAGTAGCACCAGCGGCGTCCGCCGGGGCGACGAGCGATCGGCCGCAGCCGTAGGACTTGCGTGAGGGGGTGTCCACCCGGACCGGGTGGACACCCCCTCAGGCGATCCCACGACCCACCGGCTTCCGCCTCCGACCGCCCCCTCCCTCCAAGCCGGACGGAAGCCCTGTCCGGCCGGAATACGCACCCGCCCGGGCAGCGCCCGATCGAAGCCCCTGAACCGGCGGGTCATGGTGGGGCCGGAGTCCCCGCCCCAACGGACCGCGGTCCGAGGGTGCCCGGTCCGATCAGCGGCACGGTTCGACCGGAGCCCGGTCCGACCGGTGGCGCGGCTCGACGGCTGGGGTGGCTCGACCGGTGGCACGGCTCGGCGTCCGGAGTGGCTCGACCGGTGGCGTGGGTCGTCCCGGCGTGCGGTGGGTGCCGGCCACCGTGGACGGGTCCGCTCGTGGGGTCCGGCTCGCGAAGCCGGGTGGCCCGCACCCCCGGCAGGGAGGTGCGGGCCACCCGTGGTGTCCGGCGTGGTGTCCGGCGTCAGCCGCTCTGCTTCGAAGGGCGTCGCAGCAGGGTCTCCCCGCGGGCCGCCAGGCGGGCCGTCACCGCCGCCCGCCGATCCGACGCCGCCCAGGCCACCCTGATGGCTGAGCGCGGTGCGACAACCGCGCGCAACCGGGCGATCCGGCTCGCCGGGACGCGCAGGGCGCTCGCGACCCGGCGGGCGTCCTCGGCGAGCCCCGCGGCCGGCCGGGGACGCGGAGCGTAGAGAACCTGCTCCACCGCCGCCGCCACCCGGTGCACCGCCTCCGCCGCGTCCCCGTCGAGAAATCCGAGGCGCACGATCCGCGCCGCGGCCTTGCGTGGCGTCTGGGACTCGTCCGGCACGATCCCGTAGTCCCACGCCGTGTCGGTCACCTCCAGCCAGGCCGCCAGCGTGTACGCCGCCGCGTCCTCCTCACCACGGCCGTGCGCGCCGAGCCGCAGGGCCCGGGCCCGCAGCCGCCACAGCATCGGCAGCGACGGCAACGCCAGCAGCAGGAGCCCCAACAGGGTCAGCCCCAGGATCTGGAACAACGGCGTGCCGTCGTCCTTCGAACCCACCGCGGCCGACGCGGACTCACTCGCGCAGCCCTCCAGCCGCTTCAGCTGGGCCGAGCAGGTGGAGCCGACCGACGGGGCGGTGGACGGCGCCGCGGACGTCGAGGTCGTCGGGTTCGGCAGCGCCGGCGTGTCCAGGCCGGGCGTGTCCGTCTGGGTGTAGTCCGGCACCGAGCCCCGGTTCGGGGTCGGCTCGAAGCGGGTCCAGCCCACTCCCTCGAAGTACAGCTCGGGCCAGGCGTGCGCGTCCCGCAGCCCCACCGACATCGAACCGTCGGCCTCCGGGGTGCCGGGCGTGAAGCCCACCGCGACCCTGGCCGGTATCCCCAGCGTGCGGGCCATCGAGGCCATCGCGAAGGAGAAGTGGACGCAGAAACCCTGCTTGTCCCTCAGGAAACGCGCGATCGCGGCCGAGCCGCTGCCGACCTGCACCTGGGTGTCGTAGGTGAATCCGCCGGTCACCGCGAAGTAGTCCTGGAGCTTGACCGCCTGCTCGTAATGGTTCGTCGAGCCCTCGGTGACCTTGCGGGCGGTGTCGGCCACCACCGCGGGCAGCGACTCGGGCACCTTGGTGAACTCACGCTTCAGGGCCGCGGGGGGCTCCGGCGCGTCCGCAAGCTGCGCCGCGGTCGGCTGGACGATCAGACTGGTGACGTCGTACTGCACACCGCGCGTGTTCTGGCCGTGGTCGCCGACGAGCGTGCGGCCCACCGGCTCGTAGCGCCAACTGCCCTTGATGCTCACGTGGCTCACGGGGTACGGCATGGGAAGCCAGTCCTGCGCGTACCAGTCGGCCGCCGCGATCCGTGTGCGGATCTCGCTGTGCCGGACGTCCGACCCGAGGCCGATCGGTGTCGGGAACGTGTCGGGAACGTCCTGGATGTGCCGCTGGGCCGGCTTCCACGCCGTGCCGTCGAAGTCGTCCAGGGACACGATCCGCAGATACATGTCCTGGGTGTCCTGCGTGTTGGTGCGGTAGGACATGACCTGACGGTCCTCGTCCACGTTCAGGCTGTCGCGGAGCGAGACCAGCGGGTTCACCGCGGAGATCGTGCCACCGCCACCCGAGCCGGGGCCGACGCCCGCGCCGGCGGCGCCCAGCAGGCCACCGTCGAGCGCGGGCAGGCCGAGCGGCACCACCAGGGCGACGCCCAGCGCGACCGCGCCGATGCGCCGTCCCGTGCGGACCGGCGCGGTCGCGCCCGACGAGACGTCAGGCCCCCGTGTGCGGGGCGCGCCGCCGAAGACACGCCCCCACTGCGAGAGCCGGTCACGGCCCTCCGCCAGGAGCAGCATCAGATAGCCCCCGGCCGCGAGCAGGAACCACAGCCAGGCGGCCCCGCCGCCCGCCAGCCCCGCGGCGACCGAGTACAGCGCGAGCAGGGGGAGTCCGGCGGGGGCCGCGCTGCGGAACGTCACCGCGAGCGCGTCGACCGCGAGGCCGATCAGCAGGACACCGCCGATCAGCATCAGCCGGATGCCGTCGGACAGGGGTGCCGGTATCGCGTACCGCCCGACATCGTCCGTGCCCGATCGGAGCAGGTCGCCGAGGTGCCGGAACGCCTCCGGTCCGGGAACGAAACCGAGGAGCGCCTGCTGCCGGGCGAAGACCAGGGTCAGCAGCATCAGCATCACCAGCGCCTGCGCCGCCACGGTCAGCGGCCGGGCCAGCGGAACCCGCCGGGTCAACACGCCCACACCGGCCTGCAGCGCCAGCAGGAGCGCCGCCTGGAACAGCCAGGTCACCGGAGCGACCAGCGGCAGCAGGGCGCACGCCGCCATCAGCGTGGCCGCCGCCGAGCACAGCGTCAGTCGTGCCCGCCCGCTCATCGGACTCCGCCCCCTGCCGTACTCCCCGTGGACGCGGCACCCGTGCGCTGCCGGTCCGCCAGCCGCCACAGGTCCGCGAGATCCGCGCCACGCGGCACCGTGACCGCGGTCCAGCCCGCCTCGCGCAGCATGCGCAGCCGATCCTCACTTCTGTCCAACGGGCCGGGTACGTCGGTGGGTTCCCGCACCCAGGTCTCACTGTCCAGCAGGAAGGCGACCGCGCCACCGCTGCGCTGGCGCATCTTCGCGAGCACCGTCGTCTGCTCCTCGTCGAGGTCGCCGAGGAAGGCGATCAGCAGCCCTTCGTTCCCACTGCGCAGGATGTCGTAGGCGCGGGACAGCCCCGTGCCGTCCGAGTGGTCGATGACCGCGAGGGTGTCCATCATCAGCCCGGCGGCGTCCGCCGACTGCTGGCTCGCGCCCGTGAAGCCGTCGGCGCCCTCCCCGGGCACCGAACTGCCGTCGTCCGTCAGCAGCCTGACGGAGAAGCCCCGCTCCAGCATGTGCACCAGCGAGGACGCCGTGCCCGAAACCGCCCACTCGAAGGCCGAGTCGGGTCCCGCGCCCTGGTAGGCGATGCCCCGGGTGTCGAGCAGCACCGTGCAGCGGGAGCGCTGCGGCTGTTCCTCACGACGGACCATCAGTTCGCCGTAGCGCGCGGTCAGGCGCCAGTGCACCCGGCGCAGATCGTCCCCGTGGCGGTATCCGCGGGGGATGATGTCGTCCTCGCCGGCCAGCGCCAGCGAGCGCTGCCGTCCCTCGCCGTACCCCTTCGCCTCGCCGGTCAGCCGCACCGTCGGCAGCGGCTCCACGCGCGGGATGACGGTCAGGGTGTCGTACGTGGAGAAGGAGCGCGTCAGCTCGCACATGCCGAAGGGGTCGGTGAGCCGCAGTTGCAGCGGCCCCAGGGGATACCGGCCGCGCAGGTCCGAGCGCACCCGGTAGGACACCTCGCGGCGGCCTCCCGCCTCCACCCGGTCCAGGACGAAGCGGGGCCGCGGTCCGAGGACGTACGGCACCCGGTCCTGGAGCATCAGCAATCCGGTGGGCAGCCGGGAGACGTTGTCCATCCGCAGATGGACCCGGGCCTCGGAGCCGGCGGGTACCCGCCCGGGGGAGAGCCTGCGGCTGCCCGCGACGCGGTAGCGGGTGCGGTACAGCACGGTCGCGCAGACGAGGGGAAGCGCGGCGAGCAGCAGGCCGACCCGGAGCAGATCGCTCTGCCCCAGGACGTACGCGCAGATCACGGCGGCGACTCCGGCGGCAAGGAAGGAGCGTCCGCGGGTGGTGAGACCGGCGAGCGCGGTGCGCAGGCCGCCCTTCTCGTCCTCGGTGTCGCCCGTCCCCCCGGACATCACAGCCTCCGGGGCGGCTGCTGGCCGAACGCGGACGCGCCGCGGCCCATGGTGAAGCCGGAGCCGGCCTGCTGCTGCGGCGCTGCCGGAACGGGGGTGTGCTGCAGGATCTCCTGGACGACCTGCTCGGCGGTGCGGCGGTTCAGCTGCGCCTGGGCGGTGGGGAGCAGACGGTGTGCCAGGACCGCCACCGCGAGTGCCTGGATGTCGTCCGGCAGCGCGTACTCCCGGCCGCTCAGGGCGGCGGACGCCTTCGCCGCCCGCAGCAGATGCAGCGTGGCACGCGGTGAGGCGCCGAGTCTCAGGTCGGGATGGGTACGGGTGGCGGCGACCAGGTCGACCGCGTACCGCCGGACGCTGTCCGCGACGTGGACCGTGCGGACGGCGTCGATCAGTTTCACGATCTCGTGCGCGTGCGCCACCGGTTGCAGGTCGTCCAGCGGGTTCACGCCGCCGTGGATGTCCAGCATCTGCAGTTCGGCCTCGGCGCTGGGGTAGCCGATGGAGACGCGGGCCATGAAACGGTCGCGCTGGGCCTCCGGCAGCGGGTAGGTGCCCTCCATCTCGACGGGGTTCTGCGTGGCGACCACCATGAAGGGGCTGGGCAGTTCGTAGGTCTGCCCGTCGATGGTGACCTGGCGCTCCTCCATCGACTCCAGGAGCGCGGACTGCGTCTTGGGCGAGGCGCGGTTGATCTCGTCGCCGATCACGATCTGCGCGAAGATCGCGCCCGGCTTGAACTCGAAGTCCCGGCGCTGCTGGTCCCAGATGGACACACCCGTGATGTCCGAGGGCAGCAGGTCGGGCGTGAACTGGATACGCCGCACCGAGCAGTCGATGGACCGGGCCAGCGCCTTGGCGAGCATGGTCTTGCCGACGCCGGGGACATCCTCGATCAGAAGATGCCCCTCGGCGAGCAGCACGGTCAGCGAAAGCCGTACGACCTCTGGCTTGCCCTCGATCACTCCTTCCACCGAACTGCGGACTCGCTCCGCAGTGGCGGTCAGATCCGTGAGGCTCGCTCGATCGTCATAGGTCGTCACCCGGCCCTCCTCGGCCCTTTCGCGGGCCGACGCCCTGTGCGGACCGGCCCACCCCGAAAAACGGACACCACGCGCGAAGTTCCGCGTGACGCCACACCCGCATTCTTGTTGCCGTTACCGGTTCGTGTCACTCGCCTGTGGATAACTGGCTGCGATATGTCGGGTCTTACGGGCTTTTGGGCGCCGGAAGCTCGGGGTTCTTTCGTGAAGTGAGGGTCCCACGAAGGCCCCCTCGGTTGTACGAGGGGGCCGGTGGGAGCGTTCAGGCGGGATCGATCTCGCGCAGCAGACCCGTCGTCACGTCGAAGACGAAGCCGCGCACGTCGTCCCTGTGGAGCAGGAACGGGGAGGTGCGCACTCGTTGCATCGACTGCCGCACGTCCTGGTCGACGTCCCGGAAGGCCTCGACCGCCCAGGCGGGACGCTGGCCGACCTCCATCTCCAGCTCGTGCCGGAACTCCTCGGTGAGGGACTCCAGGCCGCAGCCGGTGTGGTGGATGAGGACGACGCTGCGGGTGCCCAGTGCCCGCTGGCTGATCGTGAGTGAGCGGATCACGTCGTCGGTGACCACGCCGCCCGCGTTGCGGACGGTGTGGCAGTCGCCGAGCTCCAGGCCGAGCGCCGCGTGCAGGTCGAGCCGGGCGTCCATGCACGCCACCACGGCCACGTGCAGCACGGGCCGTGCGTCCATCCCCGGGTCGGTGAAGGCGGCGGCGTACCGCTGGTTCGCGTCGACGAGGCGATCGGTCACGGTGCCGTCGGGGGAGACGCCACGAGCGGATATGGCGTCTTCGGGCTCTGTGGGTACGGATGCAGAAGTCGTCATAGCTATGACGTTACTGGTCACGTATGAAGTAGTCCTGCTGTGAGGGTGGACAAAGAACGCCATCCTCTCTTGTTGTGAGGTAACCCACATGGGCTCTCGATACCGGCCGTACAGGTGATCTTTGCCGATTCATGGCTTCGTCCGGGGCTTCATCGAGGAGCGGTCCGCGACGCGCATGCCGGTTGATTGACCGCGAGTCGGCGTGGACTAAAGTGACGCGAAGCGGGAGCCGAGGCTCCCTGCTGGACTGATTTCCCCCGGAGACCCGGCGACTTTCCGGAGTCTTCCCCGCGTGCGCGGCGCGTACGTACGGCTCGGCCTCCTCCCGCTCCCGGTCGGCTGACGCCACTCACCCGGCGGCGGCAGGCCTCCCCTTCTGGAGCGGGTGGGGACCCGGCGGTGCGTGCGGCCGTGCCGGATCTGAGAGGGCCCCTTGAGCCAGAGTCGACACGTCCCGGTGATGCTCCAGCGGTGCCTGGACATGCTGGCCCCGGCCCTCGCCGAGCCGGGAGCCGTCGTCGTCGACTGCACGCTCGGACTCGGCGGCCACAGCGAGGCGCTCCTCACCCGGTTCCCCGAGGCCCGCCTGGTGGCCCTGGACCGCGACAAGGAAGCGCTCCGCCTCTCCGGCGAGCGGCTCGCGCCCTTCGGTGACCGCGCCACCCTCGTGCACGCCGTCTACGACGAGCTGCCCGACGTGCTCGCCCGTCTGGACGTCCCGCGCGTCCAGGGCGTCCTGTTCGACCTCGGCGTCTCCTCCATGCAACTCGACGAGGCCGACCGCGGGTTCGCGTACGCGCAGGACGCTCCCCTCGACATGCGCATGGACCAGACGACCGGGATCAGCGCGGCCGAGGTGCTCAACACCTACCCGCCGGGCGAACTGGTGCGGATCCTGCGCGCGTACGGCGAGGAGAAGCAGGCCAAGCGGATCGTCTCCGCGGTGGTGCGCGAACGCGCGAAGGAGCCGTTCGCCCACAGCGCGCGGCTCGTCGAGCTGATCCGCGACTCCCTGCCGCAGGCCGCCAAGCGCACCGGTGGCAACCCGGCCAAGCGCACCTTCCAGGCCCTGCGCATCGAGGTCAACGGCGAACTGAGCGTCCTGGAGAGGGCGATCCCCGCCGCCGTGAAGGCGCTCGCCGTCGGCGGCCGGATCGCCGTGCTGTCGTACCACTCGCTGGAGGACCGGCTGGTCAAGCAGGTCTTCGCGGCAGGTGCCGCCACCACCGCGCCGCCCGGACTGCCCGTGGTGCCCGAGCGCTACCAGCCCCGGCTCAAGCTGCTCACCCGTGGTGCCGAACTTCCCACCGAGGAAGAGGTCGCCGAGAACCGGCGGGCGGCCCCCGCGCGGCTGCGCGGGGCACAGCGCATCCGTGAGGACGCCGAGTGAGGCACCTGGAGGGGGAGAGCGAGTGAGTGGGAAACCCGAACGCACGGCGTGGCCGAGGGGCGGCGGCGCACCTCCGCGACGCGACCGCGGGTCGGGAAAGCGAACCCGCCGGGAGGGCCTGTGAGCAGGAAACCCGAACTCAAGGGCCGCGCCGCCCGGCTCGCCCGGCTCCTCCCCGCCGGCGCGGCCCACGCCGCCCGTACCCCCTTCGTCCTGCTCGTCGTGCTCCTGCTCGGCGGCGGACTCATCGGCCTGCTCGTGCTGAACTCCGCGCTGAGCGAGGGTTCCTTCCACCTCGACGACCTCCAGAAGGGCACCAAGTCCCTCACCGACGAGGAGCAGGCGCTCCAGCGGGACGTGGACGCCTACTCCGCGCCCGACGCCCTCCAGCGTCGCGCCCGTGAGCTGGGCATGGTCCCGGGCGGCGACCCCGCCTTCCTCGCCCCGGACGGCACCGTCAAGGGTGTCCCCGGAGCGGCCGCCCGGGATTCCTCCCTGCGGAACCCGGCGACGCGCCCGCCCGAGGTCCTCGGCTCCTCGCCGACCGCGAGCCGGACCCCGGCCACCGGTACTCCCGTCACCCCTGCCGCCGGCCCCTCCGCCACCGGCGCCCCGGCCACCGGCACCCCCGTCCCGGCCGTCACCACCCCGGCCGCCGGTACCCCCAGCGCCTCCGTCACGTCCCGCACACGGTCCCTCGCCTCCGTACCCACCCCCACGCCCACCCCCACCCCGTCCACGCAGCGCTCCTCGACCCCCGGCAGGTGACGGAAGTGTCCGACAGGGAACCGCCGCGCCGTCGTGTGCCCGGCCCCGCACGCCCCGGCGGCCAGCGCCGCCCGGGCCCCGGCGCCCGCCCCGCGCGCCGCCCCGGCGCACCCAGGCCCGGCGGCTCGCGCCCCCTGCGGCTCGGCAGTCCCCGGCCCCGGCTGCGCATGGTCAGCCTCGCCCTGACACTGGTGATGGCCGCCTTCGTCGTCCGGCTGCTCCAGGTGCAGGCCGTGGACGCGAGCGCGTACGCCGCGAAGGCCGAACAGAACCGCTACGTCGGCCGCACCCTGGCCGCCACCCGCGGTGGGATCACGGACCGCAACGGTGTCGAGCTGGCCACGAGCGTGGACGCGTACGACATCACGGCCGACCCCACGATGTTCACCCGGGCGGCGACGAAGGTGTCGGACGCGCCCGAGCAGGCCGGGGCGCTGCTCGGGCCGATCCTCGACCAGAGCCCGGACACGGTCGCAAGGAAACTGCGGACGAAGAACACCCGCTACACGCTGCTCGCGCACCGCCGGACCCCGCAGGTCTGGAAGCAGATCAAGGACCTGAAGACCACGCTCGCGGCCAAGGCGGAGACCGACAGGAGCGCGGTCAACTTCCTCGCGGGCGTCCTCGCGGTCCCGGCGAGCAAGCGCGTCTACCCGAACGGCGATCTCGCCGCCGGGATACTGGGCTGGGTCAACGCCGACGGCAAGGGCGGCGGCGGTGTCGAGCAGCAGCTGAACAAGGAGCTCTCCGGCAAGGACGGCAAGATCCGCTACGCGCAGTCCGGCGGCCGTCAGGTGCCGACCGTGGGCTCCACCGAGACGCCCGCCGTGGCCGGCTCCGACGTCGAACTGACCATCGACCGCGACATCCAGTGGGCCGCGCAGAACGCCATCGCCGAACAGGTGAAGAAGTCCAAGGCGGACCGCGGGTACGTGATCGTGCAGGACACCCGTACCGGCGAGGTGCTGGCGATGGCCGACTCGCCCGGCTTCGACCCCAACGACCTCTCCCAGGCCAGTGCGGCGGCCCTCGGCAACGCGGCCCTCCAGGACGCGTACGAGCCCGGCTCCACCGCCAAGGTCATGTCGATGGCCGCGGTGCTGGAGGAGAACGTCGCCACGCCCGGCACGCACGTGGTCGTCCCCAACCGGCTGCACCGCGGCGACCGGCTCTTCCAGGACGACGTCGACCACGCGACCTGGAACCTGACGCTCAACGGCGTGCTCGCCAAGTCCAGCAACATCGGCACCATCCTGGCCGCCGGACAGCTCGGCAAGACGCAGAAGGAGGCCAACAAGGTCCTCTACTCGTATCTGCGCAAGTTCGGCATCGGCGGCTACACCGGACTCGACTTCCCCGGCGAGACGAGGGGCATCCTCGCGCCCGCCGACAAGTGGTCGACGTCGCAGCAGTACACGATTCCTTTCGGCCAGGGCGTCTCCATCAACGCGATGCAGGCGGCCTCCGTCTACTCGACGATCGCCAACGGCGGCGTTCGCGTGGAGCCGACGCTGGTGCGCGGCGCGAAGGGGCCCGACGGCCGCTTCGCTCCCGTCGCCCAGCCGAAGAGGACCAGGGTCGTGAGCGCGAAGACGGCGAAGACCCTCGCCCAGATGCTGGAGTCCGTCGTGGACGACGAGGAGGGCACCGGCGCCAAGGCGCGCATCCCCGGCTACCGGGTCGCGGGCAAGACGGGTACGGCCAACCGCGTGGATCCGGCCACCGGCAAGTACCACGGCTACACCTCGTCGTTCGCCGGCTTCGCCCCCGCCGACAAGCCCAGGATCACCGTCTACTGCGCGATCCAGAACGCCACCAGGGGCAGCTACTTCGGCGGTCAGATCTGCGGCCCCATCTACAAGCAGGTCATGGAGTTCGCGCTGAAGACCCTCCAGATCCCGCCCACCGGAGCCGGGGCCGCCAATCTCCCCGTCTCCTTCACCCCGTGATCCACCCCGAGCCCGAGCCCGCCCCCGACCGCACACCCTGATCTGCCCGTACGCACAACGGACCAGGAACCACCTCGTGACAACGATCACCCCGGATCCCCGCAACCAGGGCACCGCACGCCCCTCGCTTCGCTCCGGCGGGGGTGAGCCCGGTACGCTCACCGCCGTGCCACACGCTGATCAGTCCCAAATCACCCAGAAGGGCGTTCCTGTGACATATCCGGGGCCGCCGCGACCGGTCCAGAACTCCGCAACACCCCTCGTGGAGCTCGCCGATCAGCTGGGTGCCAACGCCCCGGCGTCGACCGCGGAGGTCACGGGCATCACCCATGACTCCCGCGCGGTGCGCCCCGGCGACCTCTACGCCGCGCTGCCCGGCGCCCGCGTGCACGGCGCCGACTACGTGGGCCAGGCCGCCGGCCTGGGGGCGGTCGCCGTACTGACCGACCCGACCGGTGCCGAGCGGGCCGCGGCCACCGGCCTGCCTGTCCTCGTGGTCGACGACCCGCGCGGACGCATGGGCGGGCTCGCGGCCACGATCTACGGCCACCCCGGACGCGACCTGCTCCAGATCGGCATCACCGGAACCTCCGGCAAGACCACCACGGCGTATCTCGTCGAGGGCGGTCTGAAGACGGTCCGCTCCACCGGCCTGATCGGCACGGTGGAGATGCGCATCGGCGACGAGCGCATCAAGTCGGAGCGCACCACCCCCGAAGCGACCGATCTCCAGGCGCTGTTCGCGGTCATGCGCGAACGCGGCGTCGACGCGGTCGCGATGGAGGTTTCCAGCCACGCGCTGGTACTGGGCCGGGTCGACGGCTGCGTCTTCGACATCGCCGTCTTCAACAACCTCAGCCCGGAACACATGGAGTTCCACTCCGACATGGAGGACTACTTCCGGGCCAAGGCGCAACTGTTCACTCCGGAACGCAGCAAACTCGCCGTGATCAACCTCGACGACGCCTACGGGCGCCGACTGGCCGAGGAGACCACCGTCCCCGTCGTCACCTTCTCCGCGGAGGGCCACCCGGACGCCGACTGGCGGGCCGAGGAGGTCGAGGTCGGTCCGATGGACTCGGCCTTCGTCGCGGTCGGCCCCAAGGGCGAGCGGATCACCGCGAGATCGCCGCTCGCGGGCCCCTTCAACGTGGCGAACACCCTCGCCGCGATCGTCGCCCTCGCCGCCGCCGGACTCGACCCGCAGACCGCCGCCGACGGCGTCGCCGCCGTCCCGGGCGTCCCGGGCCGGCTGGAGCGCGTGGACGCGGGCCAGCCCTACCTCGCGGTCGTCGACTACGCCCACAAGACGGACGCCGTCGAGTCGGTGCTGCGCGCGCTGCGCAAGGTCACCGAGGGCCGGCTGCACGTCGTGCTCGGCTGCGGCGGCGACCGTGACACGACCAAGCGGATGCCGATGGGCGCGGCCGTGGCACGGCTCGCCGACACCGCCGTACTGACATCGGACAACCCCCGCTCCGAGGACCCCCTCGCGATCCTCGCGGCGATGCTCGCGGGCGCCGCCGAGGTGCCGGCGCACGAGCGCGGCGAGGTCCAGGTCTTCGAGGACCGGGCCGCCGCCATCGCCGCCGCCGTCGCCCGGGCCCGGCCCGGTGACACCGTGCTGGTCGCCGGCAAGGGCCACGAGCAGGGCCAGGACATCGCCGGGGTGGTGCGTCCCTTCGACGACCGCCAGGTGCTTCGCGAAGCTATCCAGAAGACCCAGGGATGAACTTGTGATCGCCCTCTCTCTCGCCGAGATCGCAGCAGTCGTCGGCGGGCAGACGCACGACATACCGGATCCGGCGCCACAGGTCACCGGACCGGTCGTCAGAGACTCCCGTGAAGTGGAGCCAGGCAGCCTCTTCGTCGCCTTCGCCGGCGAGCGCGTGGACGGCCACGACTTCGCCCGGGCGGTGGTCGACGCGGGCGCGGCCGCCGTACTGGCCTCCCGGCCGGTCGGCGTGCCCGCCATCGTGGTCGACGACGTGCAGAAGGCCCTCGGCGCCCTCGCCCGGCACGTCGTCGAACGGCTCGGCGTGACCCTCGTGGCCCTCACCGGCTCCGCGGGCAAGACCAGCACCAAGGACCTGATCGCCCAGGTGCTGCGGAGCAAGGCGCCGACCGTCTTCACGCCCGGTTCGCTCAACAACGAGATCGGACTGCCGCTGACCGCGCTGACCGCCACCGAGGAGACGAAGTACCTCGTGCTGGAGATGGGCGCCCGCGGCATCGGCCACATCCGCTACCTCACGGATCTCACCCCGCCGAAGATCGGTCTCGTCCTCAACGTCGGCACCGCCCACATCGGCGAGTTCGGCGGCCGCGAACAGATTGCACAGGCGAAGGGCGAGCTCGTCGAGAGCCTCCCCGAGGACGGCACCGCGGTCCTCAACGCCGACGACCCCCTCGTACGCGCCATGGCGTCCCGGACGAAGGCGCGGGTGGTGCTTTTCGGAGAGTCCGGCGAAGCGGACGTACGCGCCGAGAACGTGCGTCTCACGGACCTCGGACAGCCCGCGTTCAGGCTTCACACACCCTCCGGGTGCGGTGATGTGACCATGCGCCTGTACGGTGAGCACCACGTGTCGAACGCGCTCGCCGCGGCCGCCGTCGCCCATGAGCTGGGCATGTCCGCAGACGAGATCGCCCGCGCGCTCTCCGAGGCGGGCTCCCTCTCCCGCTGGCGGATGGAGGTCACCGAGCGCCCGGACGGCGTGACGGTCGTCAACGACGCCTACAACGCGAACCCCGAGTCCATGCGAGCCGCCCTGCGCGCGCTCGTGGCGATGGGAAGGGGACGTCGTACGTGGGCGGTGCTCGGTCAGATGGCCGAGCTCGGGGACGAGGCTCTCGCCGAGCACGACGCGATCGGGCGGCTAGCCGTCCGACTCAACGTCAGCAAGCTCGTCGCGGTCGGGGGCAGGGAAGCGTCCTGGCTCCAACTGGGCGCATATAACGAGGGTTCGTGGGGTGAGGAGTCGGTGCACGTGTCCGACGCACAGGCGGCTGTCGACCTGCTGCGCAGCGAGTTGCGCCCGGGGGACGTCGTGCTCGTGAAGGCGTCCCGGTCGGTCGGGCTCGAACGGGTGGCGCAGGCGCTGCTCGACGGCGGTGCCGAGGGTGAGGTTGCTGCCCGATGATGAAGCAGATCCTGTTCGCAGGAGTCATTGGTCTGTTCCTCACCCTGGTCGGCACGCCGCTGCTGATCAAACTGCTGGCCCGCAAGGGCTACGGGCAGTACATCCGTGACGACGGGCCGAAGGAGCACCACAGCAAGCGCGGTACGCCGACGATGGGTGGTATCGCCTTCATCCTGGCGACGATCGCCGCGTACTTCCTGTCCAAGATCATCACGGGATACCCGCCCACCTTCTCCGGTCTGCTGGTGCTCGGCCTGATGGCGGGCATGGGCCTGGTCGGCTTCCTCGACGACTACATCAAGATCGTCAAGCGGCGTTCGCTCGGCCTGCGGGCCAAGGCGAAGATGGCCGGACAGCTGATCGTCGGCATCTCCTTCGCGGTGCTCGCGCTCCAGTTCTCCGACAACCGCGGCAACACCCCGGCCTCCACCAAGCTCTCCTTCGTCCAGGACTTCGGCTGGACCATCGGACCGGTGCTGTTCGTGGTCTGGGCGCTGTTCATGATCCTGGCGATGTCGAACGGCGTGAACCTCACGGACGGTCTGGACGGCCTCGCCACCGGCGCCTCCGTCCTGGTCTTCGGCGCCTACACGTTCATCGGTGTCTGGCAGTTCCAGGAGTCCTGCGCCAACACGCAGACCCTCACCAACCCGGCCGCCTGCTACGAGGTACGAGATCCACTGGACCTCGCGATCGTCGCCTCCGCGCTGATGGGCGCCTGCCTCGGCTTCCTGTGGTGGAACACCTCACCCGCCAAGATCTTCATGGGTGACACCGGTTCGCTGGCCCTCGGCGGCGCGCTGGCCGGTCTGGCGATCTGCTCCCGCACCGAGCTGCTGCTCGCGCTGCTCGGCGGCCTCTTCGTCCTGATCACCATGTCCGTGGTCATCCAGGTCGGTTCGTTCCGGCTCACCGGCAAACGCGTCTTCCGGATGGCACCGCTCCAGCACCACTTCGAACTCAAGGGCTGGTCCGAGGTCCTGGTCGTGGTCCGGTTCTGGATCATCCAGGGCATCTGCGTGATCGTCGGTCTCGGCATCTTCTACGCGGGATGGGCGGCCGAGAAGTGACCTCCCCGGAGTTCCAGGGCAAGCGCGTCACCGTCGCCGGGCTCGGGGTCTCCGGCATCCCGGCGGCGCGGGTCCTGCACGGGCTCGGCGCCGTCGTCACGGTCGTCAACGACGGCGACGACGAGCGCTCCCGCGCGCAGGCCGGAGAACTTCAGGCGCTCGGCGTCACCGTGCGCCTCGGCGACGGCGACACCCTGCCCGGGGGCACCGAACTCATCGTCACCGCACCCGGCTGGAAGCCGGACAAGCCGCTGTTCGCCGCGGCCGCCGAGGCGGGCGTCCCGGTCTGGGGCGACGTCGAGCTGGCCTGGCGCCTGCGCGAGCTGGACGGCAGGAAGGCCGCACCCTGGCTCGCCGTCACGGGCACCAACGGCAAGACCACGACCGTGCAGATGCTCGCCTCGATCCTGAAGGCGGCGGGGCTGCGCACGGCCGCCGTCGGCAACATCGGGGTCTCCCTGCTGGACGCGGTGCTGGGCGAGGAGACGTACGACGTCCTGGCGGTGGAGCTGTCCAGCTACCAACTGCACTGGGCACCCTCGCCGCGCGCCCACTCCGCGGTCGTGCTGAACCTCGCGCCCGACCATCTCGACTGGCACGGCTCCATGGAGGCGTACGCCGCCGACAAGGGCCGTGTCTACGAGGGCAATCGGGTCGCCTGCGTCTACAACGTCGCCGACAAGGCCACCGAGGACCTGGTGCGCGAGGCGGACGTGGAGGAGGGCTGCCGGGCCGTCGGCTTCACCCTCGGCACCCCCGGGCCCTCCCAACTCGGCGTCGTGGACGGCATCCTGGTCGACCGCGCCTTCGTCGAGAACCGGCAGAAGAACGCCCAGGAGCTCGCCGAGGTCTCCGACGTGCACCCGTCGGCCCCCCACAACATCGCCAACGCCCTTGCGGCGGCGGCCCTCGCGCGCGCCTTCGGCGTCCCCGCCGGCGCCGTACGCGACGGTCTGCGGGCCTTCACCCCGGACGCGCACCGCATCGCGCACGTGGCCGACGTGGACGGCGTCGCCTACGTCGACGACTCCAAGGCGACCAACACCCACGCGGCGGAAGCCTCCTTGGCGGCCTACGAGTCGATCGTGTGGATCGCCGGCGGCCTCGCCAAGGGAGCGACCTTCGACGAACTGGTCGCCAAGTCGGCACAGCGGCTTCGGGGGGTCGTGCTGATCGGCGCCGACCGCGCGCTGATCCGTGAAGCCCTCACGCGACACGCCCCGGAAGTACCCGTCGTCGACCTCGCCCGCACGGACACTGGGGCGATGCTCGCGGCGGTTCAGGAGGCCGCACGGCTCGCCGGACCGGGAGACACCGTCCTGCTGGCGCCGGCCTGTGCGTCCATGGACATGTTCGCCAACTACAACAAACGCGGTGACGCTTTCGCGGAGGCGGTTCGCGAACTCGGCACCGCGAGCGCCTGACGGCGGGACCCAGGCGCCCCGGGACCCTTGGGAGGGACGCGTGACGCCATTGCGGTCGGGGCTCGACAGGCGGCTTCCGGCGGGCCGTACGGCGCTGAGCCGCCGTACCCCCGCCGCCGTGCCCGCACGGCCCGGCAGGACCACCACGGGGGCGCCCCTGCGCGCCCCGGCCAAGGGAGCCGGCGATGGCCGGTAGCCGTACGGGCCGCCCCCCCGTCCAGCGCGCCCCCCGGCGCCCCGCCTCGGCGCGACCCGCGCGCGACAATCCCGTGGGCCGCCTCGTCACGCGGGCGCGCAAGGCCTGGGACCGGCCGCTGACCGCCTACTACCTGATCCTCGGCAGCAGCCTGCTGATCACCGTACTGGGCCTCGTGATGGTCTACTCGGCGTCGATGATCACGGCACTGCAGCTGTCGCTGCCCGGATCGTTCTTCTTCCGCAAACAGTTTCTCGCCGCCTCCATCGGCGCCGTGCTGCTCCTGGTGGCCATGCGGGTGCCGGTGAAACTGCACCGGGCGCTGGCCTATCCGATCCTGGCGGGCGCGGTCTTCCTGATGATCCTCGTGCAGGTGCCGGGGATAGGGATGTCGGTCAACGGCAACCAGAACTGGATCTCCCTGGGCGGCTCGTTCCAGATCCAGCCCAGTGAGTTCGGCAAGCTCGCGCTCGTGCTGTGGGGCGCCGACCTGCTCGCCCGCAAACAGGACAAGGCGATGCTGGCGCAGTGGAAGCACATGCTGGTGCCGCTCGTCCCGGTCGCCTTCATGCTGCTCGGGCTGATCATGCTCGGCGGCGACATGGGCACGGCGATCATCCTCACCGCCATCCTCTTCGGGCTGCTGTGGCTGGCCGGAGCGCCCACTCGGCTGTTCGCGGGAGTCCTGGCCGTCGCGCTGACGATCGGCTTCGTCCTCATCAAGACCAGCCCCAACCGCATGTCCAGGCTGGCCTGCATCGGCGCCACCGAGCCCGGCCCGAACGACACCTGCTGGCAGGCCGTGCACGGCATCTACGCCCTCGCCTCCGGCGGCCTGTTCGGATCCGGCCTCGGCGCCAGCGTGGAAAAATGGGGCCAACTGCCCGAAGCGCACACGGACTTCATCTTCGCCATCACCGGGGAGGAACTGGGCCTCGCGGGAACACTGTCGGTACTCGCCCTCTTCGCGGCTCTAGGCTATGCGGGTATCCGCGTGGCCGGACGCACGGAGGACCCCTTCGTCAGGTATGCCGCGGGAGGCGTGACCACCTGGATCACGGCCCAGGCCGTGATCAACATCGGTGCGGTGCTCGGTCTGCTGCCGATCGCCGGCGTCCCGCTCCCGCTGTTCTCCTACGGGGGTTCCGCCCTGCTGCCGACCATGTTCGCCGTCGGACTGCTGATCGCCTTCGCGCGGGACGAGCCCGGCGCGCGGGCGGCGCTCGCGATGCGGCAACCCCGCTTTGGCAGAAAGCGTACTGCGGTGAGAGGCTCCGCTGGGGCCGCGGGGCCTCGGAGATGGAACACGATGCGACGGCGCGCCGCGGCGCGTTCGTCCGGAGAGCGGTGAATTTCGGTGCATGTCGTACTCGCCGGCGGGGGGACCGCCGGCCACATCGAGCCCGCGCTCGCCCTCGCGGACGCCCTGCGGAGGCAGGACCCGACCGTGGGGATCACGGCCCTGGGCACGGAACGCGGACTCGAGACCCGGCTCGTACCCGAGCGGGGATACGACCTCGCGCTGATCCCCGCCGTTCCGCTGCCGCGCAAGCCCACCCCCGAGCTGATCACCGTCCCCGGACGGCTGCGCGGCACGATCAAGGCGGCCGAGCAGGTCCTGGAGCGCACCAAGGCGGACGCGGTCGTCGGGTTCGGCGGCTATGTCGCGCTGCCCGCCTATCTCGCCGCCAAGCGCCTCGGCGTACCGATCGTCATCCACGAGGCGAACGCGCGGCCGGGCCTCGCCAACAAGATCGGCTCGCGGTACGCGGCGCAGGTCGCCGTCTCGACCCCCGACAACAAGCTGCGCGGTGCCCGCTACATCGGCATCCCGCTGCGCCGCTCCATCGCCACCCTCGACCGGGCCGCCGTACGCCCCGAGGCCCGCGCCGCGTTCGGGCTCGACCCCAACCTGCCGACGCTGCTGGTCTCCGGCGGCTCGCAGGGTGCCCGGCGCCTCAACGAGGTCGTCCAGCAGGCCGCCCCGTACCTCCAGCAGGCCGGCATCCAGATCCTGCACGCGGTCGGGCCGAAGAACGAACTGCCGCAGGTGCACCAGATGCCGGGGATGCCCCCGTACATCCCGGTACCGTACGTGGACCGGATGGACCTCGCGTACGCCGCGGCCGACATGATGCTCTGCCGCGCGGGCGCGATGACCGTCGCCGAACTCTCCGCCGTCGGGCTCCCGGCCGCCTACGTCCCGCTGCCCATCGGCAACGGCGAACAGCGGCTCAACGCCCAGCCGGTGGTCAAGGCCGGCGGTGGACTGCTGGTCGACGACGCGGAACTGACGCCCCAGTGGGTGCAGCAGAACGTGCTGCCCGTGCTCGCCGACCCGCACCGGCTGTACGAGATGTCCCGCGCCGCCAGCGAGTTCGGGCGCCGGGACGCCGACGACCTGCTCGTCGGCATGGTGTACGAGGCGATCGCCTCGCGCCGCCACTAGGCACATGTGAGGGAAGGCAGGGAGCGTGGCCGGACCGACGACCGCCGAGCGCGGTGAACGGCAGAAGCTGAAGTCCGGCCCGCCCCGGCCGCCCCGTCCGGTGCGGCTTCGCCGCCTTCGTGTGCTCATCGTCCTTCTGGTGACGGCGGTAGCGGCCGGCGCCGGAGTGGTCTGGCTCCTCTACGGCTCGCACTGGCTGCGGGTCGAGAGGCTGTCCGTCTCCGGTACCGGGGTGCTGACGGTACGGCAGGTGCGCGAAGCGGCCCGGGTGCCGGACGGAACGCCACTGATCTCCGTCGACACCGACGTCGTGGAAGCCCGACTGCTGCGGAAACTGCCCAGGATCGACTCGGTCGTCGTCGTCCGTTCCTGGCCGCACGGAATCGGGTTGAAAGTGACCGAACGCACCCCTGTCCTGGTGGTGAAGCAGCCGGGAAAGGGGGGCGGGTACGTCGAAGTGGACGCCAAGGGCGTGCGGTTCGCGACGGTTTCGCGAGCCCCGAAGAACGTGCCCCTGCTCGAATTGACGCCGTCCCGCTCGGCCGTCCTGCGGCGCTTCCCGGTCGACCGGCTGGTGCGTGAGGCGGTTCGGGTCGCCGGGGACGTCCCGGCCCCCGTGGCCGGTGACACCCGTACCGTCAAGGTCCGCTCGTACGACTCCATCTCGCTGCAACTGGCCGACGGCCGTGACGTCGAGTGGGGGAGCGGCGAGAAGGGCCGCGCGAAGGCGCGGACACTCACCGCTCTCATGAAAGCAGCTCCGAAGGCCCGGCACTTCGACGTGAGCGTCCCCACCGCCCCCTCGTCAGCCGGTAGTTGACGCACATCCGCGCAGGCCAGCACCCTGGTTGGGCAGCGCTACGGCTGATCACATAGGGTGAAAAGAAAAACGGGAGGTTCGGCGTGTTCGTTGAACGTGCGCCACTTGTCGACTTAGTGTCCTGTTCGGAAGAGTCCAAGGAACAGACACACTGGTAACCCTAAACTTCAGCGTTAGGGTTCGGGTCGGCGTTCGGACCGTCCCATTCGGCATCAGTCGTCGGATCGCGAGCGTGCGAGGCGACGACACGTAACTCGAGGCGAGAGGCCTTCGACGTGGCAGCACCGCAGAACTACCTCGCAGTCATCAAAGTCATCGGTGTCGGCGGCGGTGGTGTCAATGCCATCAACCGGATGATCGAGGTCGGTCTCAAGGGCGTCGAGTTCATCGCCATCAACACGGACGCGCAAGCTCTGTTGATGAGCGACGCCGACGTCAAACTCGACGTCGGCCGCGAACTCACCCGCGGACTCGGCGCCGGAGCCAACCCGGCCGTCGGCCGGAAGGCGGCCGAGGATCACCGCGAGGAGATCGAGGAGGTCCTCAAGGGGGCCGACATGGTCTTCGTGACGGCAGGCGAAGGCGGCGGCACCGGCACCGGCGGCGCCCCCGTCGTGGCCAACATCGCCCGTTCGCTGGGCGCCCTGACCATCGGCGTGGTCACCCGTCCGTTCACCTTCGAGGGACGGCGCCGCGCCAACCAGGCGGAGGACGGCATCGCCGAACTCCGCGAAGAGGTCGACACCCTCATCGTCATCCCGAACGACCGGCTGCTGTCCATCTCGGACCGCCAGGTCTCGGTCCTCGACGCGTTCAAGTCGGCGGACCAGGTCCTGCTCTCCGGCGTCCAGGGCATCACCGACCTCATCACGACGCCCGGTCTGATCAACCTCGACTTCGCCGACGTCAAGTCCGTGATGTCCGAGGCGGGTTCCGCGCTGATGGGCATCGGTTCGGCCCGCGGCGACGACCGTGCCGTGGCGGCCGCGGAGATGGCGATCTCCTCGCCGCTCCTGGAGGCCTCCATCGACGGCGCCCGCGGCGTCCTGCTCTCCATCTCCGGTGGCTCCGACCTCGGCCTGTTCGAGATCAACGAAGCCGCCCAGCTGGTCAGCGAGGCCGCGCACCCCGAGGCCAACATCATCTTCGGCGCCGTCATCGACGACGCGCTCGGCGACGAGGTCCGGGTCACCGTCATCGCCGCCGGCTTCGACGGCGGCCAGCCGCCGGCCAAGCGGGACAACGTCCTCGGCTCCACCGCGGCCAAGCAGCGCGAGGAGCCCGCGCCGGTGCGGGCCGCCGAGAGCCGTCCGTCCTTCGGCTCGCTCGGCAGCGTCACGCCGAAGGAGGCGCCGGAGCCCGCTCCGGAGCCGGTCCCCGAGATCCAGGTGTCCCCGCCGGTCCCGCCGTCCCGCACCTACTCGGACAGCGCGGCCGAAGAGCTGGACGTGCCGGACTTCCTCAAGTGATAGGACAGCGCTCCGAGACGGGCACCGTGAGCGGCGCGCACTTCGCCTTCACCGACCGGTGGGGCGGGGTGAGCGCCGTTCCGTACGAGGAGCTCAACCTCGGCGGAGCGGTCGGCGACGACCCCGCCGCCGTACGGACCAATCGTGAACTGGCCGCCGGGTCCCTCGGCCTGGACCCGGCCCGGGTCGTCTGGATGAACCAGGTGCACGGGCCGGACGTGGCGGTCGTCGACGCCCCGTGGGGCTCCTCGGAGATCCCGTCCGTCGACGCGATCGTCACCGCGCGCCGGGGGCTCGCGCTGGCCGTCCTCACGGCCGACTGCACACCGGTCCTGCTCGCCGATCCCGTCGCCGGGATCGCGGCCGCCGCGCACGCGGGACGCCCCGGCATGGTCGCGGGGGTCGTCCCCGCCGCCGTACGGGCCATGGTGGAACTCGGCGCCGAACCCGCGAGGATCGTCGCCCGCACCGGACCCGCGGTCTGCGGACGGTGCTACGAGGTGCCGGACGGGATGCGCGCCGAAGTCGCCGCCGTCGAACCGGCGGCGTACGCCGAGACCAGTTGGGGCACACCCGCGGTCGATGTGACCGCCGGGGTGCACGCGCAACTGGAACGGCTCGGGGTACGCGACCGGCAGCAGTCGCCGGCGTGCACGCTGGAGTCGAAGGACCACTTCTCGTACCGACGGGACCGCATCACCGGGCGGCTCGCGGGCTATGTCTGGCTGGACTGATGGGGCATGACGGACCGTAAGGCTCAACTCGCCGCAAACCTGGCGAAAGTGGAAGAGCGCATCGCGGCGGCGTGCACGGCCGCCGGGCGCAAGCGTGAAGAGGTGACCCTGATCGTGGTCACCAAGACCTACCCCGCGAGCGACGTGCGGATCCTGGCGGAGCTCGGCGTGCGCCACGTCGCCGAGAACCGGGACCAGGACGCGGCCCCCAAGGCCGCCGCGTGCTCGGATCTGCCGCTCTCCTGGCACTTCGTGGGTCAGTTGCAGACCAACAAGGTGCGTTCGGTGGTCAGTTACGCGGATGTGGTGCAGTCCGTCGACCGGTCCCGGCTCGTCACGGCCCTGTCGAAGGAGGCGGTGCGGGTGGAGCGCGAGGTGGGGTGTCTCCTCCAGGTCGCGCTGGACGCGGAGGAGAGCGGCCGGGGCGAGCGGGGCGGCGTGGGAGTGGGCGGGGTCGAGGAGTTGGCCGGGCTCGTCGAGCGGGCTCCGGGGCTCCGGCTCGACGGCCTGATGACCGTCGCGCCCCTCACCGGGCCGTACGCGGGGCGTCCGCAGGACGCGTTCGCGCGACTGATGGATTTGTCGACTGCTATGCGCCGCACGCATCCGGCTGCGAACATGGTGTCCGCAGGGATGAGTGCGGACCTCGAGCAGGCCGTGACGGCCGGAGCGACACATGTGCGCGTCGGTACGGCGGTACTCGGAGTCCGACCCGGGCTCGGGTAACGTCGCCAAGAAGTCGGACCACAGCAGAAAATATGGTCATTACCGCCACAGGCGGGCATAACGACCTCGTGGATCGCGGGCACTTGGCTATTCGTCAGCCGATCCACCACAGAGCGGAGGACTCAGAGCATGGCCGGCGCGATGCGCAAGATGGCGGTCTACCTCGGCCTCGTGGAGGACGATGGGTACGACGGCAGGGGATTCGACCCCGACGACGAGTTCGAGCCCGAGCTTGATCCGGAGCCCGAGCGGGACCGCCGGCGGCACGAGCCGCCGCACCAGTCACATCAGGCGCACCAGTCCCAACGGGACGAATCGGTACGAGTGGTGCAGCCTCCCGCGCAGCGCGACCCGGTGCCGCATTCCGCTTCGCTCTCTGCGGAATCAGGCCGTCCGGCGCGCATCGCGCCCGTGGCATCCATCACACAAGAACGCGCGAGCCTGGAGAAGAACGCACCGGTGATCATGCCCAAGGTCGTGTCGGAACGAGAGCCGTACCGGATCACCACGCTCCACCCGCGGACGTACAACGAGGCCCGTACTATCGGGGAACACTTCCGTGAGGGCACCCCGGTGATCATGAATCTGACCGAGATGGATGACACGGACGCGAAGCGACTTGTCGACTTTGCGGCCGGTTTGGTCTTTGGTCTCCACGGCAGCATCGAGCGGGTGACGCAGAAGGTGTTCCTGTTGTCGCCTGCTAACGTCGATGTCACGGCGGAGGACAAGGCCCGCATCGCAGAGGGCGGGTTCTTCAACCAGAGCTGAGACGCTGGACCGGAACAACGCAGGGAAACAGGGGAGAGGGAAGCACGGATCATGAGCGTGGTTGGGCAGGTTCTCTACATCGCGCTGATGTGTTTCCTCATCGTGCTGATCTTCCGGTTGGTCATGGACTACGTCTTCCAGTTCGCCCGCTCATGGCAACCAGGCAAGGCGATGGTGGTCGTTCTCGAGGCCACTTACACTGTCACCGATCCACCGCTCAAGCTTCTGCGGCGGTTCATTCCGCCGCTGCGTCTCGGGGGCGTGGCGCTCGACCTGTCCTTCTTCGTACTGATGATCATCGTCTACATCCTGATCTCCGTCGTGAGCCGGCTGTGAACGATACGGTCTTGCCGAATGCCGACGACTACGTTGAGGTGAAGAGATGCCGTTGACCCCCGAGGACGTGCGGAACAAGCAGTTCACGACCGTCCGCCTCCGAGAAGGCTATGACGAGGACGAGGTCGATGCCTTCCTCGACGAGGTCGAAGCCGAACTGACGCGCCTGCTCCGCGAGAACGAGGACCTGCGCGCCAAGCTGGCCGCGGCCACGCGCGCGGCCGCGCAGAACCAGCAGCAGCAGGGCATGCGCAAACCTCCCGAGCAGCAGGACCAGCAGCAGGGGCCGCCGCAGGGCATGCGCGGTCCCGGCGCTCCGGTGCCCGCCGGCATATCGGGTCCGCCGCAGCAGCAGATGGGTGGCCCCATGGGCGGTCCGCCCCAGCTGCCGAGCGGTGCGCCGCAGCTGCCCGCGGGCCCCAGCGCCCAGGGTGGCCAGCAGGGCCAGGGCCCCATGGGTCAGGGTCCGATGGGTCAGGGTCCGATGGGTCAGGGTCCGATGGGTCAGGGCCCCATGGGTCAGGGCCCCATGGGTCAGGGTCCGATGGGTCAGGGTCCGATGGGTCAGGGCCCCATGGGTCAGGGTCCGATGGGTCAGGGTCCGATGGGCCAGGGTCCCGGTCAGCAGATGCAGCAGCAGATGCCCGGTCAGATGCAGCAGCAGATGCAGCAGCAGATGGGTGGCCCGATGGGCGGACCCATGGGTGGCCCCATGGGCGGTCACGGCCCGCAGATGGGACAGCCCGGCCAGGGTCCCGGTGGCGACAGCGCCGCCCGGGTGCTCTCGCTGGCCCAGCAGACCGCCGACCAGGCGATCGCCGAGGCCCGTTCCGAGGCCAACAAGATCGTCGGTGAGGCCCGCAGCCGCGCCGAGGGTCTGGAGCGCGACGCCCGTGCCAAGGCCGACGCGCTGGAGCGGGACGCGCAGGAGAAGCACCGCGTCGCGATGGGCTCCCTGGAGTCCGCCCGCGCCACGCTGGAGCGCAAGGTCGAGGACCTGCGCGGCTTCGAGCGCGAGTACCGCACGCGTCTGAAGTCCTACCTGGAGTCGCAGCTGCGCCAGCTGGAGACGCAGGCGGACGACTCGCTCGCCCCGCCGCGTTCCCCGGCCGCTCCGTCGCTGCCTTCGCCTTCGGCGCCCTCGATGGCTCCGGCCGGCGCGAGCGCGCCGTCGTACGGCGGTGGCCAGGGCATGGGTGGTGCCCCGGCACCGGCCGCGCCCTCCTACGGCGGGCAGCAGCAGATGTCTCCGGCGATGACCCAGCCGATGGCTCCGGTGCGGCCCCAGGGCCCGTCGCCGATGCAGCAGGCGCCCTCGCCGATGCGCGGGTTCCTCATCGACGAGGACGACAACTGACGGCCTCCCGTACGCCTTAGGCGTCGGCCGGCGTTCAGGGCGGGGCCCCCGGATCTTCCGGGGGCCCCGCCCTTTTGTGCTGCCGCGGCCCGCCGCAGGAGGGCGTGGTCGCACGCGGCTCGACCGCGGGCGGCACCTCGTTCACCGGTGGCTCGCCCCGTGGACCCGGTTCGCCGGCGGGTGGCCGGTCGTCACGTGGTGCGTGTGCGCCTGGCTCACCCGGGTGCCGAGAGTCGCACGCGGGGCGCCGTGGGGGTGGCACGGCCGTACGTGGCACGGCTGTTCCCGGGCCCGCAACGCCGAAGGCCCCGGCCCGCCCAGGTTCCTGGGCGGGCCGGGGCCTTCGCGGGGGCCGTTCCCTCCGTGCTACGCCTTGTGCAGGCGGAAGGTCAGCGACAGGGACTCGTCGGTGAACGGGGCGCCGTAGGTGTCCTCGGCCTGACCCTGGGCGAAGTCCGTGGCGAGGACCTCGTCGGCGATGAGGTCGGAGTGCTCGGACAGCGCCGCGATGACGGCCGGGTCGGTGGACGTCCAGCGCAGCGCGATCCGGTCGGCCACGTCGAGGCCGCTGTTCTTGCGGGCCTCCTGGATGAGGCGGATCGCGTCGCGGGCGAGGCCCGCCTGCCGCAGTTCCTCGGTGATCTCCAGGTCGAGGGCGACCGTGGCGCCGGAGTCGGAGGCAACCGACCAGCCCTCGCGCGGGGTTTCCGTGATGATGACCTCGTCGGGAGCCAGGGTGACCGTCTCACCGTCGACCAGCACCGCGGCCGTGCCCTCGCGCAGGGCCAGGGAGAGCGCCGCCGCGTCCGTCTCGGCGATCGCCTTCGCGACGGCCTGGACGCCCTTGCCGAAGCGCTTGCCGAGCGCGCGGAAGTTGGCCTTGGCGGTGGTGTCGACCAGCGAGCCGCCGACCTCGGAGAGCGAGGCGAGGCCGCTGACGTTCAGCTCCTCCGTGATCTGCGCGTGCAGTTCGGGGTCGAGCGAGTCGAAGCCGGTCGCCGCGATCAGCGCACGGGACAGCGGCTGGCGGGTCTTGACGCCCGACTCCGCGCGGGTGGCGCGGCCGAGCTCGACGAGACGGCGGACCAGCACCATCTGCCGCGACAGCGCGGGGTCGATGGCGGACAGGTCCGGCTCCGGCCACGACGACAGGTGTACGGACTCGGGGGCGTCCGGCGTGACCGGCGCGACCAGGTCCTGCCAGACCCGCTCGGTGATGAACGGGGTCAGCGGGGCCATCAGGCGCGTCACGGTCTCGACGACCTCGTGCAGCGTGCGCAGCGCGGCCTTGTCGCCCTGCCAGAAGCGGCGTCGCGAGCGGCGTACGTACCAGTTGGACAGGTCGTCGACGAACGCCGAGAGGAGCTTTCCGGCGCGCTGGGTGTCGTAGGCCTCCAGCGCCTGGGTGACCTGGTCGGTGAGGGCGTGCAGCTCGGAGAGGAGCCAGCGGTCGAGGACCGGGCGGTCGGCCGGGGCCGGGTCCGCCCCACTGGGCGCCCAGCCGGAGGTGCGGGCGTACAGGGCCTGGAAGGCGACCGTGTTCCAGTAGGTCAGGAGGGTCTTGCGGACGACCTCCTGGATGGTGCCGTGGCCGACACGGCGGGCCGCCCAGGGGGAGCCGCCGGCCGCCATGAACCAGCGCACCGCGTCGGCGCCGTGCTGGTCCATCAGCGGGATCGGTTGCAGGATGTTGCCCAGGTGCTTCGACATCTTGCGGCCGTCCTCGGCGAGGATGTGGCCCAGGCACACCACGTTCTCGTAGGACGACTTGTCGAAGACGAGCGTGCCGACCGCCATCATCGTGTAGAACCAGCCGCGCGTCTGGTCGATGGCCTCCGAGATGAACTGCGCCGGGTAGCGGCTCTCGAAGATCTCCTTGTTCTTGTACGGGTAGCCCCACTGCGCGAACGGCATCGAGCCCGAGTCGTACCAGGCGTCGATGACCTCGGGGACGCGGGTCGCCGTCTCCTCGCACTGCGGGCAGGTGAACGTGACGGCGTCGATGTACGGGCGGTGCGGGTCCAGCTCGGACTGGTCGGTGCCGGTCAGCTCGGTCAGCTCCGCGCGGGAGCCGACACAGGTGAGGTGGTCGTTCTCGCAGCGCCACAGCGGGAGCGGGGTGCCCCAGTAGCGGCTGCGGGACAGCGCCCAGTCGATGTTGTTGTTCAGCCAGTCGCCGAAGCGGCCGTGCTTGACCGACTCCGGGAACCAGTTGGTCTTCTCGTTCTCCTGGAGGAGGCGGTCCTTGACGGCGGTGGTGCGGATGTACCAGGACGGCTGCGCGTAGTACAGGAGCGCGGTGTGGCAGCGCCAGCAGTGCGGGTAGCTGTGCTCGTAGGGGACGTGCTTGAAGAGCAGTCCGCGGTCCTGGAGGTCCTCGGTGAGCTTTTCGTCCGCCTTCTTGAAGAAGACACCGCCGACGAGCGGAAGGTCCTCCTCGAAGGTGCCGTTCCGGCGGACGGGGTTCACCACCGGCAGTCCGTACGCGCGGCAGACCTTGAGGTCGTCCTCACCGAAGGCGGGGGACTGGTGGACCAGGCCCGTACCGTCCTCGGTCGTCACGTACTCCGCGTTCACGACGTAGTGGGCGGGCTCGGGGAACTCCACCAGCTCGAAGGGACGCTGGTACGTCCAGCGCTCCATCTCGGCCCCGGTGAACGTCTCACCGGTGGTCTCCCAGCCCTCGCCGAGCGCCTTCCCGACGAGCGGCTCGGCGACGACGAGCTTCTCCTCGCCGTTCGTGGCGACCACGTAGGTGACGGTCGGGTGCACGGCGACCGCGGTGTTGGAGACCAGCGTCCAGGGGGTCGTCGTCCACACCAGGAGCGCGGCCTCGCCGGCCAGCGGACCGGAGGTGAGCGGGAAACGGACGTAGACGGAGGGGTCGACGATCGTCTCGTAGCCCTGCGCCAGTTCGTGGTCCGACAGGCCCGTCTCGTCACGGGGGCACCACGGCGCGACGCGGTAGTCCTGGACCAGCAGGCCCTTGTTGAAGATCTCCTTCAGCGACCACCACACGGACTCCACGTACTCGGGGTCCATCGTGCGGTACGCGTCATCCAGGTCGACCCAGTAGCCCATGCGGTTCGTGAGGTCGGTGAAGGCGTCGGTGTGACGGGTCACGGACTCGCGGCACCTGGCGTTGAACTCGGCGATGCCGTACGCCTCGATGTCCTGCTTGCCCGTGAAGCCGAGCTCCTTCTCCACGGCGAGCTCCACCGGCAGGCCGTGGCAGTCCCAGCCGGCCTTGCGGGCCACGTGGTAGCCGCGCATGGTGCGGAAGCGCGGGAAGACGTCCTTGAAGACGCGCGCCTCGATGTGGTGCGCTCCCGGCATGCCGTTCGCGGTGGGCGGACCCTCGTAGAACACCCATTCAGGGCGTCCCTCGGACTGCTCGAGGCTCTTGGCGAAGATCTTCTGCTCGCGCCAGAAATCGAGCACGGCGTGCTCGAGGGCGGGCAGGTCGACCTGGGCGGGCACCTGGCGGTACGTCGGCGTTGTCATCAGCGAGCTTCCTCCGGCGGACTTTCTGCCTTCCGTCCGGAGGGACGAGAGCCTGTGCCGCTGCCCAGTAGCTGCTGCGGACGCCGTGTGCGGCGCGCTCCCGCGGTACCACCCTCCTTGGCTCCCCGGCACGTCCTGTGCGCCGGTGAGCCCCCTCATTGGGGTCGCGATGCCGGGTCTACCGGCCGCCGCCTGTCGGCTGCGGCTTTCTTCCGGCGGCTCCGGGGTGATCTTCGCGTCGCGCTCGCCCCCGGGCTTCCACCGTCCCCGGGTCGCTCCTGGCCGCGTACGCCGCTACTCGTCCCCATCCACGCTTCTCGCTGCGGCCAGTGTACGGCGCCGGGCGCACGGCGGCCGACCGGTTTTCCCGAGTCCGCGGCCGGTGCCGGCCGGGGTCTCCCGGAGGCGGGCGAGCTGACCCGAATGGGGAGGCGCCGGAGTCCGTGTTCCGGGACGCCGTGCCCGGCGGATTACCCGGCGGGGAGCTGGGCACAACGCATGCAGGCTCGTCAGGCGCGACCTTCGGGGCGGCCGGGAAACAGGCGTGCCCCGTTGCCGCGGGCCGGAAGTCGATTTATCGTCCCAGAGCGATTTGCGCGCAAGATCACCACATGTGAAGGGGCCGCGGCCATGGTGGCGAAAAAGACCGCCGTACAGCAGTCGGCGTCCGGAAGATCCACGGGTCCGGCGGCCAAGGACGTGGGTGACAGGAAGAGCGCACAGGGAGCACCGGCGGAGCACGGCAGCGGTACGGCGCCGGTGAGCAGGGCCGCCGGGACAGCCGCCAGGAAGACCGTCGCCGAGAAGACGGCCACCAAGAGGACGGTGGCCGAGAAGTCCGTTTTGGAGGAACCGGCACCGCGGGCGGGCGCCACCGCGAAGGGCGGGGCCCCGAAGAGGGCTGCCGGGAGCACGGCCGGGAAGAGTTCCGGTACGGCCAAGAAGGCCACCGGTGCGGCGAGGCAGGGCACGGGCACGGCGAGGAAGAGCACGAGCAGGGCGAAGAAGACGGCCGCTTCCGCGGCCGAGGACGCGGCTTCGGCCGCGAAGACGACGGGAGCTCCGACGGTGGTTGCGAAGAAGACCCCTGGCACGGCCACGGCGGCCGGGAAGCCCACCGCGCTCCCCAAGGCGCGGATCTCCGCGGTGGAGCCCGGCGAACTCGCGGTGCGCCCGGGTGAGGACCCCTGGACCCCGCAGGAGGTGGCGGACGCGCGCGCGGAGCTGCAGTCCGAGGCGCTGCGGCTGAGCACCGAGATCACGTCGTCGGAGGAGTCGCTCGCGGGCCTGATGCGCGACTCCGGGGACGGCGCGGGCGACGACCAGGCGGACACCGGCACGAAGAACATCACCCGCGAGTCGGAGATGGCGCTGGCGGCCAACGCGCGCGAGATGCTCGTCCAGACCGAGCGCGCCCTGGAGAAGCTCGACGCGGGCACGTACGGGCTCTGCGAGAACTGTGGCGACCCCATCGGCAAGGCCCGGATGCAGGCCTTCCCGCGCGCCACCCTGTGCGTCGAATGCAAGCAGAAGCAGGAACGCCGGTAGTGAACGGCGTGGGAGGGCTCCCGCGCACGTGAATGCGGGGAGGTGTGACGTACCCTCGTCCTCAGTCAGGCACCTAGGTCGAGGGACTCACTCACGTGGCAGAGGCGGAGCGCATCATCGGTACGCCGGATTCCCCAGGAGCGGCGGGGTCCGGGCCGGAGCAGTCCGACGGGAACACGACGCCGGGCGACCGCTCCGGCCCCGGCGAGCCGTCCCCGGCCGAGCGGTCCGGGGCGGACGGTACGGCGTCCCCGGCCGGGCCGCCGAGGGGCAGGCGCAGGATCGCGGTCCTGTTCACGGTCGCCGTACTGGCGTACGCCCTCGACCTCGGCAGCAAGCTGCTCGTGGTCGCCAAGCTGGAGCACCACGCCCCGATCGAGATCGTCGGGGACTGGCTTCAGTTCGAGGCCATCCGCAACGCGGGCGCCGCCTTCGGCTTCGGCGAGGCGTTCACGGTCATCTTCACGATGATCGCCGCCGCGGTGATCATCGTGATCGCCCGGCTCGCGCGCAAGCTCTACAGCCTGCCCTGGGCGATCGCGCTCGGGCTGCTGCTGGGCGGCGCGCTGGGCAACCTCACCGACCGGATCTTCCGCTCACCCGGCATCTTCGAGGGCGCGGTCGTCGACTTCATCGCGCCGAAGCACTTCGCCGTCTTCAACCTGGCCGACTCGGCGATCGTGTGCGGCGGCATCCTCATCGTGCTGCTGTCCTTCCGCGGGCTGGACCCGGACGGCACCGTCCACAAGGACTGACGGGGCCCGCGGGGAGTTTGTGAGGGCCCGAGCACGGGCGAGGACCGGCGCGGGCCGGCCTCCGGCGCCCAGTCATGGGCACTGGCGTTCGGGCTCTGGTCCTGGGGTGTCCGGCCGGTCCTGCATACTCGACGGGTGAGCACGATTCCCGAGATCCGTACCCTGCCCGTGCCCGACGGCCTGGAGGGCGAGCGCGTCGACGCCGTCATCTCCCGGATGTTCGGCTTCTCCCGCACGAAGGCCGCCGAGCTCGCCGCGGCGGGGAAGGTCACGGTCGACGGCTCGGTGGTCGGCAAGTCGGAGCGGCTGCACGGCGGTGCGTGGCTGGAGGTGGAGATGCCGCAGGCTCCCGCCCCCGTCCAGATCGTCGCCGAGCCCGTCGAGGGCATGGAGATCGTGCACGACGACGACGACATCGTCGTGATCGTCAAGCCGGTCGGCGTGGCCGCCCACCCGAGCCCCGGCTGGACGGGCACGACCGTGATCGGCGGCCTCGCGGCGGCCGGGTACCGGATCTCGACCTCGGGCGCCGCCGAGCGCCAGGGCATCGTGCACCGGCTGGACGTCGGCACCTCCGGGCTGATGGTCGTCGCCAAGTCCGAACGCGCGTACACGTCGCTCAAGCGGCAGTTCAAGGAGCGCACGGTCGACAAGCGCTACCACGCGCTGGTCCAGGGCCATCCCGACCCCATGAGCGGCACCATCGACGCGCCCATCGGACGGCACCCGAACCACGACTACAAGTGGGCGGTCACGGCCGAGGGCAAGCCCTCCGTGACGCACTACGACCTGATCGAGGCGTTCCGCGCGGCCTCCCTGCTCGACATCAAGCTGGAGACCGGGCGCACCCACCAGATCCGCGTCCACATGTCGGCCCACCGCCACCCGTGCGTCGGAGACCTGACCTACGGCGCCGACCCCACGCTCGCCAAGCGTCTCGGTCTCACCCGGCAGTGGCTGCACGCGGTCCGGCTCGGCTTCGAGCACCCGGGGGACGGCCAGTGGGTGGAGTTCGGGAGCGACTATCCCGAGGACCTGGAGAAGGCCCTCGGCAGGGTGCGTGAGGAGAGCAACGCATGACCGTCCCGTACACGCTGCGGGTGGCCGAGGACACCGCCGACCGTGAGGCGTGCTTCGCGGTGCGCAAGGAGGTCTTCGTCGGTGAACAGGGTGTGGACGAGGACATCGAGTACGACGCCTACGACTCCGGCGCCCTGCATGTGCTGGCCGTCCGTGACGACGGGACTCCGCTGGGCACCGGGCGGCTCCTGCACGGCGAGGCCGCCGCCGCGAAGACCGGCGGCGACCCGCGGGCCGGCTCGCTGGGACGGCTCGCCGTGAAGAAGGAGGCGCGCGGGCTCGGCGTGGGGGTCGCCCTCGTCGGCGCCATCGAGGACGCGGCTCGCGCGCGGGGACTCACGTCGGTCGATCTGCACGCGCAGACCCACGCGCTGGGCTTCTACGAGCGGCTCGGATACGTGGCGTACGGCGAGGAGTTCCTCGACGCGGGGATCGACCACCGGGCGATGCGCAAGACCTTGTGAGAGGTACGCCGGGCGGGGGCCCGGCGGGAGGGCATTGCCGTGGCGCCGTGGCAGGCTTGGGGGCCGGCCCCTCCTTGATCGCCTAGACCTCGCGGGAGCGCTGACCGTGGACCAGTTGGCCCTGTTGTTCATGCTGTTGCTCGGGGCCGTGGTGAGCGTCCCGGTGGGGGACCGCTTCGGGCTGCCGGCACCGGTGCTGATGACGCTCCTCGGGATCGCGCTGGCCGTGCTGGACTTCGTGCCCGACGTGGACATCCGGCCGGACCTGATCCTGCCCCTGCTGTTGCCGCCGCTGCTGTACGCGTCGGTGCGGCGGACGTCCTGGCGACAGTTCACCGCCAACAAGCGGCCGATCTTCACGCTGGCCGTGGCGCTGGTGTTCCTCACCACCGCGGCGGTGGCGGTCGTCGCCAACACGATCGTGCCGGGGCTGCCGCTCGCCGCCGCCGTGGCGCTGGGCGCGCTCGTGGCACCGCCCGACCCGGTCGCCGCGACCGCCGTGGCGGGACAGCTCGGGCTGCCCCGCCGGCTGGTGTCGATCCTGGAGGGCGAGGGGCTCTTCAACGACGTGACGGCCATCGTGCTCTACCACGTCGCGATCGCCGCCGTCGTGAGCGGGTCGTTCTCGCCGTGGCGGGCCGGGCTCGACCTGGTGCTGTCCGCCGTCGTCGCGGTCGCCGTGGGGTTGGGCCTGGGGTGGGCCGCGAACAAGCTGATGGACCTGCTCGGTGACGCCACGCTTCAGGTCGGGCTGACGCTGCTGGTGCCCTACGCCGCGTACGTACTGGCGGAGGAGCTGCACGGCTCCGGTGTGCTCGCCGTGCTCACCACCGCGCTGTTCCTCGCGGAGTACGCGACCGACGCCGACGACGTCATGACACGGCTCGCCGGGCACACGTTCTGGGACGTGGTGGACACGCTCGTCACCGGGGTCGCGTTCGGACTGATCGGGCTGGAGCTGCACAACGCGATCCGGACGGCGGCCGGACGGTGGGGGGAGATGCTCGGGTGGGCGGCCGCGGTCGTCGCGGTCGTCGTGCTCGTACGGCTGGCGTGGCTGTTGCCGGCGACGTGGCTGACGAAACGGCTGCACGCGAAACGGGACTACGACGAGGAGATCCCCACGTCGTGGCGGGAGACCGTCGTGATGTGGTGGTCGGGGATGCGGGGGGTCGCCTCCGTGGCCCTCGCGCTGGCGGTTCCGCTGAAGATGGACGACGGGTCGCCGTTCCCCGACCGGGACGAGATCGTGTTCATCGCGTTCGGCGTGATCATGGCGACGCTCGTGCTGCAGGGACTCACGCTGCCGTGGCTCGTCAGACGGCTCGGGGTGCGGGCCGACGCGGACGTGGAGAAGGCCTTCGAGAAGGAGCTGGCGATCCGGGCCGCCAAGGCCGCCAAGCGGAGACTGAAGGAGATCGAGGAGGTCGAGGAGCTGCCGGAGGAGGTGTCCGAACAGTTGCTGCGGCGCGCCTTCGACATCGGGACGCGGATCAGTCCGGACCTGGGAGACGAGGAGCGGCGCGAGGCGTACGAGCAGCGGGCACGACGGATCAAGCGGATCCGGCGGATCCAGGCGGAGATGATGAGCGCGGCCCGGCACGAGGTGCTGTCCGCGCGCAGTGAGCCGGGGGCCGACCCGGAGATCGTGGACCGGGTGCTGCGGCATCTGGACGTGCGCAGCCTGCGCTGACGGGAGGTTGGGTGGCGGGTGGTCCGGTCGGTGATCGGTCGGGTCAGCCGCGGCCCGGTCCGGTGCGCGGGGGGCCGGGGGAGTGGGCGTGGTTGTGGCGGGTGGTCGCCGCGCCGTCGGGTTCGGTGTGGGCCGGGCCGGGGAGCTGCCCGGGCGGCAGTACCGCTTCCGCTGTGTTGACGCGGGGGAGGGCATGGGGGTGCTGCTCGGTCAGCCACCGGATCATCCGCTCGCGCACGGTGACCCGTACCGTCCAGATGTCGTCCGCGTCCTTGGCGGTGACCAGGGCGCGGACCTGGATGGTGTTCGGCGTCGAGTCCGTGACCGCCAGGCCGTAGTCACGGCCGTCCCAGGCCGGGCACTCCCGCAGGATGTCCCGCAGCTCCTCCCGCATGGCCTCCACCGGCGCGCTGTGGTCGAGGTGGAAGAAGACGGTGCCGGTCATCTGGGGGGTGCCGCGCGACCAGTTCTCGAAGGGCTTCGAGGTGAAGTACGAGACCGGCATGGTGATCCGGCGCTCGTCCCAGGTCCGGACCGTCAGGAAGGTCAGGGTGATCTCCTCGACCGTGCCCCACTCGCCGTCCACCACGACCGTGTCACCGAGACGCACCATGTCGCCGAAGGCGATCTGCAGTCCGGCGAAGAGGTTCGCGAGCGTGGACTGGGCGGCGACACCGGCGACGATGCCGAGGATGCCGGCCGAGGCGAGCAGTGAGGCGCCGGCCGCGCGCATCGCCGGGAAGGTGAGCAGCATCGCGGCGATCGCGACGACGCCGACGACCGCGGTGACCACCCGCTGGATCAGCGCGACCTGCGTGCGCACCCGGCGCACCCGCGCCGGATCGCGGTGCGTGTTCGCGTAGCGGGAGTACGAGGTGTCGACGACCGCCGTCGCGATGCTCACCACCAGCCAGGCGGCGGCGCCGATCAGGATCAGGGTCAGGGTCCGGCCGATGCCGATCCGGTGCTCGACCAGCAGCTTCGCCTCGTCGTAGGAGCCTCTGAGCAAGGCCGCGAACAGGACCAGCTGGAAGGGGATGCGGCCGCGACGGAGCAGACCCCACAGGGAGGTCTCGCTGTGACGGTCGTCCACCCGGCGCAACAGGCGGTCCACGGACCACCCGATGAGCAGTGCGAGCACGACCGAGCCGCCGACGACGATCACCGGGCGCAGTACGTTCTCCATGCCTGAGAACGTAACCGGCCGCGGGCGGTCATGAACATGTGTTCTCGGGATGGAACGGGGTACGCCCCGCGCCCGTCACTGTCGGTGCCGGCTGGCACCATGGGACTCATGAACATCATGCTCTTCCACTCGACGTACGGTCTGCGGCCCGCGGTGCGCGCGGCGGCGGACCGGCTGCGGGCCGCGGGACACGAGGTGTGGACGCCCGACCTGTTCGAGGGGCGCACCTTCGAGACCGTCGAGGAGGGCATGGCCTTCAACGACGGGATCGGCAAGGTCGAGCTGCTCAAGCGCGCGGTCCTGGCCGCTGCGCCCTATTCGGACCGCGGTCTGGTCTACGCCGGTTTCTCCCTCGGAGCCTCCCTGGCGCAGACGCTGGCCCTCGGCGACGAGAAGGCCCGCGGGCTGCTCCTGCTGCACGGCACCTCGGACATCGCGGAGAACGCGTCGGTGGACGAACTGCCGGTCCAGCTCCATGTCGCCGAGCCGGATCAGTTCGAGACGGACGACTGGCTGGGCGCCTGGTATCTGCAGATGCGGAGAACCGGCGCCGATGTGGAGATCTATCGGTACGCGGGCGCGGGCCATCTGTACACCGACCCCGGACTGCCCGATCACGACGCCGAGGCGGCCGAGGCCACCTGGAAGGTGGCGCTCGGCTTCCTCGACAGCCTCTAACCGCAGCGGCAGCGGCACCCGCAGCCGTGCCGTCTCCCGTCGCGGCGGCGGTCGGCGGTGGTCAGGAGTCCGCGACCCGGGTCTACACCGGGTCGTAGGTCCGCTCCACCGTCTGTGACCCGGTCAGTGTGCGGTACGAACGGGACCAGGACGAGGTGGCGTTCGGGTTCGCGCGGTCGGAGATCACGTAGTAGTCCATCTGCGCCCGGGTGGCGGTGACGTCCAGGACGCCGTACCCGTGACGGTCGGTGTCGACCCAGTGGACGTGCCGGTTCGCCGCGCGGATCACGGGGGAGGCGATCGCCGACACGACACCCTCGGGGACCTTGACGATGTCGTCGAGGTTGTCGGAGGTCATCGAGGTGACCACGAACTCCGTGGCGGCGGAGGGGGACAGCGGGTAGGTCCCGGCGTCCACCGGCACGTCGTTGGCCCACGCCATGTGGATGTCACCGGTCAGGAAGACCGTGTTGCGGATGGCCTGGGAACGCAGGTGCGCGAGGAGTTCGCGGCGGTCGTCCGTGTACCCGTCCCACTGGTCGGTGTTGAGGGCGATGCCCTCCTGGGGCAGACCGAGCAGCTTGGCGAGCGGCTTGAGCAGGTCGGCGGAGAGGGACCCCACCGCGAACGGCGAGATCATCACCGAGTTGCCGACCAGCCGCCAGGTGGTGTCGGAGGCCTTGAGGCCGGACTTCAGCCAGTCGAGCTGCGCGCGGCCGGTGATCGTACGGTCCGGGTCGTCCACCGAGCCGCTGGCCGTGGACGCCTGCTGGGACCGGAAGGAGCGCAGGTCGAGCAGCGAGAGGTCGGCGAGCTTCCCGAAGCGCAGTCGGCGGTAGGTGGTGCCCTCGATCGCCGGGCGGACCGGCATCCACTCGAAGTAGGCCTGCTTCGCGGCGGCCTGCCGGGCGGTCCAGGTGCCCTCGGCGCCCTCGGTGTGGTTGACCGCGCCGCCCGACCAGGCGTTGTCGGCGAACTCGTGGTCGTCCCAGATCGCGACCACCGGAGCCCGGTGGTGCAGGGCCTGGAGGTCCGGGTCGGTCTTGTAACGGCCGTGCCGGGTGCGGTAGTCGGCGAGGGTGAGGATCTCGCCCGCGGGAGCGTGCGGCCGTACGACCGTGCCACGGGTCCCGTACTCGCCGGACTTGTACTCGTAGATGTAGTCGCCGAGGTGCAGCCAGGCGTCCAGGTCGCCGCGGGCCGCGAGGTGGCGGTAGGCGGAGAAGTAGCCCGCCTCCCAGTTGGCGCAGGAGACCACGCCGAAGCGCAGGCCGGCCACGGGGGCGTCGGCGGCCGGTGTGGTGCGGGTGCGGGCGACGGGAGAGTCGGTGCCGCCCGCGGAGAAACGGAACCAGTAGTCGGTGGCCGGTTCCAGGCCGCGGATGTCGGCCTTGACGGTGTGGTCGGAGGCGGCCGTCGCGGTGAGGGAGCCCTTGGCGACGATCGTGGTGAACGCCTTGTCCTTGGCGACGGTCCAGCCGACCTCGGTGTCCGGACCGGCGCCGGAACCGGGTATCGCCGCGGAGGTGGGTGTCACCCGGGTCCACAACAGGATGCCGTCCGGGAGCGGGTCGCCCGAGGCGACGCCGTGCAGGAAGGCGGGGGCCTCGGCGGCGCGCGCCGGCAGGGCGGCCGCGAGGGGGGCGGCGAGAACGGCGGTGGCGGCCGCGGCCTTGACGACCGTACGGCGGCGCGGGGCGCGGGAGTTGAGGGCGCCCGAGGGGTCGGATGAGCTGTAGCGACTGGTCACGAGCGGTCAGGTTACCGACCGGTACGCACAAAGAGCGGGCGAACCGAGAAAGTTCGCCCGCTCTTCGGCTGTTGGACGATTTCGGTCCGGTGCCCCGATGCGGGTGGCGCCCCGGCCGGCCGTCCGAGGGGTCAGGCGGCGAGCGCCTTGTCCATGGCCGTGCTGAAGTCGGCGACGGTCATCGGCGCGTTCTTGCCGTCGGAGCCCGTCAGCGTCTTGCCGTCCATCTTCAGGGTCGGGGTGCCCTGGACGCCGCTCTTGTTGAACTTCTCGGACATGTCGAGCGCCCACTTGTCGTAGGTGCCGTCCTTCACGGCCTTCTGGAAGGCCGCGTTGCCCTTGAGGGCGGAGACGGTGTCCGCGACCTTGATCAGGTAGTCGTCGCTCTTGAACTTGTCGTCCGTCTCCTCCGGGTGGTACTTCGCCGAGTACAGCGCGGTCTTGTACTCGAGGAAGGCCTCGGGGCTCACGTTCAGCGCGGCGCCCATGGCGCTGAGGGCGTTCTTCGAGCCCTCGCCCGGGCTGCCGTTGTCGATGAACGTGGCGCCGACGTACTCGATCTTGAACTTGCCGTCGTCGTAGTCCTTCTTGACGGTGCTGCCGACGGTCTGCTCGAACTGGGCGCAGATCGGGCAGCGCGGGTCCTCGTACATCACCAGGGTCTTCTTGGCGGTGCTCTTGCCGAGCACGACGGTGGTGCCGTCGGCGCCGGTGGTGTTGGCCGGCTTGACGAGCTTGTCGTCCTTGGCCGCTTCCCAGTACCCGGGCTTGTTGTTCTGCACGACCGCGTAGCCGACGCCGCCCGCTATCGCGAGGACGGCGACGATGCCGCCGGCCACGATGACCTGGCGCTTGATCCTGTCCCGCTTGGCCTGGCGCTCGCGCTCGATGCGCAGCCTCTCGCGCGCCGCCGACTTGGCCGTCTGGCTGTTCCGCTTGCTCATGTTGGTGATCTCCATGGGGGCGCGTACTCGTCGTACGCGGAATACGTGAAGGGGGACCGCTGGTGCTCAGGTGCTGTCGCTCATCAGAGGAGCGCGGCCGAGCGGGGCGGGCCACGCCGTCCCAGTGAGTGCACGAACAGGCGCGTACGGGAGGGGGCGCTCCGGCGCGCGGGGCGCGGGAGCGGGCGCGCCGGGGCCAGCCGTACGGTCACCGCGGCGACCGCGATCAGCAGCGGCCGGAAGGTGGACGCGGCCACGGCGCGCAGCAGCTGGTCCAGGGCCCGCTCGCCGCGGCGCAGCCAGGCGGCGGCGAGAAGCCCGATGCAGACGTGCGCGGCGAGCAGCAGCCAGGCGGCGGCCGGGTCGGCGTGCACGAGCAGGGTGGCGGCGTGGTCGTCGCCACCGGTCACCCGGGCCAGCGGGGCGCCCACGCCGCCACCGCACAGCACGTCCAGACCGACGGCGCGCAGCGGGCCCGCGACCGGGCCGCCCGACCTGCCGTAACAGACGTGCTGGCCCGTGGTGAACACCGTGTCGGCGGCCAGTTCGAGCGGGATGAGCAGGGCTGCGATCCGTCCGAAGCCGCGTTCGCGGCCCGCCAGCGTGTACGCGATGACGAAGACGGCGGCGGTGATCGCGGCCACGGTGCCCAGCGGCAGCGCGACCCGGGACAGCAGCACGTGCGACGCGGCGGAGAGCGTCACGACGACAGCCGTGAACAGTGCCGCGCGCACGGCTCTGAGCTGGGTCCCGGATATGTCCATAGCGGAGCCGAGTGTCCCACGCGCTCCCGTAAGAGCCCCCTAAAGGGTTCCTATGCGTTACGGGAGCGTTGTGAGTCCGTCGTCGGCGTGCCTACAGGCCGGGGATCCGGCCGTTGCGGAACAGGTCCACGAAGATCTGGTGGTCACCGCGCGCGCGTGCGCCGTAGCTGTGCGCGAAGTCGACCAGGAGGGTGGCGAAGCCCTCCTCGTCGGCCGCGATCGCCGCGTCGATGGCCCGCTCCGTGGAGAACGGAACCAGCTCCGAGTGGCCGCTCTCGTCGTCGGCCGCCGCGTGCATCGCGGCCGTGGCCCGGCCGAGGTCCGCGACGACCGCGGCGATCTCCTCCGGGTCGTCGATGTCGCCCCAGTCCAGGTCCACCGCGTACGGCGAGACCTCGGCGACGAGCTGGCCCGCGCCGTCGAGCTCGGTCCAGCCCAGCCACGGGTCGGCGTGCGCCTGCAGCGCGCGCTGCGAGATCACCGTGCGGTGGCCCTCGTGCTGGAAGTAGTCGCGGATCGAGGAGTCCGTGATGTGCCGGGAGACGGCCGGGGTCTGGGCCTGCTTGATGTAGATCACGACGTCGTTCTCCAGCGCGTCGCTGTTGCCCTCCAGCAGGATGTTGTACGAGGGCAGACCTGCCGAGCCGATGCCGATGCCGCGGCGGCCGACGACGTCCTTCACGCGGTACGAGTCCGGGCGGGTGAGCGAGGACTCGGGGAGCGTCTCCAGGTAGCCGTCGAAGGCGGCGAGCACCTTGTAGCGGGTGGCCGCGTCCAGCTCGATGGAGCCGCCGCCGGGGGCGAAGCGGCGCTCGAAGTCACGGATCTCGGTCATGGAGTCGAGCAGCCCGAAGCGGGTCAGCGAGCGGGCGTCGCGCAGCGCGTCCAGCAGCGGGCCCTCGGCGGTGTCCAGTGTGAAGGGCGGCACCTCGTCGCTCTTGGCGCCGGTGGCGAGCGAGTGGATGCGCTCGCGGTAGGCGGTCGCGTACACCGTGACCAGCTCGGTGATCTGGTCGTCGCTGAGCGCCTTGGCGTAGCCGATGAGCGCCACGGAGGCGGCGAAGCGCTTGAGGTCCCAGGTGAAGGGGCCGACGTACGCCTCGTCGAAGTCGTTCACGTTGAAGATCAGGCGGCCCTGGGCGTCCATGTACGTGCCGAAGTTCTCCGCGTGCAGGTCTCCGTGGATCCACACCCGGGAGGTCCGCTCGTCCAGGTACGGGCCGCCCCGCCGGTCGGCCTCGAGGTCGTGGTAGAAGAGCCCCGCCGTGCCCCGGTAGAACGCGAAGGCGGAGGCCGCCATCTTGCGGAACTTCACGCGGAACGCGGCCGGGTCGGCGGCCAGGAGCTCGCCGAAGGCGGTGTCGAAGACGGCGAGGATCTGCTCGCCGCGTTGCTCGGCGCTGAGCTGCGGGACCGACATCGCTGGGTGCCTCCTGGTGCAGGTGGTGCGTGACATGAGGGAAGGACGACAGGGCCGTCCGTCCGGGACGGACGCCTTCGTCCTCCCAACGGACGAAGGTACGCGGGAGTGCCCGCGTTCCCCGCACGAAGGTACGGCCGATCCGGCCGCCCGTCACCCGGCCGGCACCGCCCCGGGACGCCTCCGCGCACCTCGCGTCGCGGTGTTCACTCCGACGTGTCAGTCGCGCGTCATAGACTTCGACGCTGTCCCCCCAGACTGTCGCCGATCGTTCTTCTTGGAGGCCGAAACCGTGTCGAAGCCGCCGTTCACGCACCTGCACGTCCACACCCAGTACTCGCTGCTGGACGGTGCCGCGCGGCTCAAGGACATGTTCGATGCCTGCAATGAGATGGGCATGACACACATCGCCATGAGCGACCACGGCAACCTGCACGGGGCGTACGACTTCTTCCACACGGCCAAGAAGGCGGGCGTCACGCCGATCATCGGCATCGAGGCGTACGTCGCCCCGGAGTCCCGGCGCAACAAGCGCAAGATCCAGTGGGGCCAGCCCCACCAGAAGCGCGACGACGTGTCCGGTTCGGGCGGGTACACGCACAAGACGATCTGGGCGGCGAACCGGACGGGACTGCACAACCTCTTCAAGCTGTCCTCGGACGCGTACGCCGAGGGCTGGCTCCAGAAGTGGCCCCGGATGGACAAGGAGACCATCTCCCAGTGGTCCGAGGGGCTCATCGCCTCCACCGGCTGCCCCTCCGGCGAGCTCCAGACCCGGCTGCGCCTCGGCCAGTTCGACGAGGCCCTGAAGTCGGCCGCCGAGTACCAGGACATCTTCGGCAAGGACCGCTACTTCCTGGAGCTGATGGACCACGGCATCGAGATCGAGCGCCGGGTCCGCGACGGCCTCCTGGAGATCGGCAAGAAGCTCGGCATCCCGCCCCTGGTGACGAACGACTCGCACTACACGTACGCGCACGAGGCGACCGCGCACGACGCCCTGCTCTGCATCCAGACCGGCAAGAACCTCTCCGACCCGGACCGCTTCCGCTTCGACGGCACCGGTTACTACCTGAAGACGACGGACGAGATGTACGCCGTCGACTCCTCCGAGGCCTGGCAGCAGGGCTGCGCCAACACCCTCCTGGTCGCCGAGCAGATCGACACGAGCGGCATGTTCGAGGCGAAGAACCTCATGCCGAAGTTCGACATTCCGGAGGGGTTCACCGAGGTCACCTGGTTCAAGGAGGAAGTCCGGCTCGGCATGGAGCGCCGCTTCCCCGCAGGCGTCCCCGAGGACCGCCAGAAGCAGGTCGAGTACGAGATGGACGTCATCATCCAGATGGGGTTCCCGGGGTACTTCCTCGTCGTCGCCGACTTCATCATGTGGGCCAAGAACCAGGGCATCGCGGTGGGCCCGGGCCGTGGTTCCGCGGCCGGCTCGATCGTCGCCTACGCCATGGGCATCACCGACCTCGACCCGATCCCGCACGGCCTGATCTTCGAGCGGTTCCTCAACCCGGAGCGCGTCTCCATGCCCGACGTCGACATCGACTTCGACGAGCGCAGGCGCGTCGAGGTGATCCGGTACGTGACCGAGAAGTACGGCGCCGACAAGGTCGCCATGATCGGCACCTACGGCAAGATCAAGGCGAAGAACGCCATCAAGGACTCCGCGCGCGTACTGGGCTACCCGTACGCGATGGGCGACCGCCTCACCAAGGCGATGCCCGCCGACGTCCTCGGCAAGGGCATCGACCTGAACGGCATCACCGACTCCTCGCACCCCCGCTACAGCGAGGCGGGCGAGATCCGCGCGATGTACGAGAACGAGCCGGACGTCAAGAAGGTCATCGACACCGCCAAGGGCGTCGAGGGACTGGTCCGGCAGATGGGCGTGCACGCCGCCGGCGTCATCATGTCCAGCGAACCCATCGTCGACCACGCCCCGGTGTGGGTGCGGCACACGGACGGCGTGACCATCACGCAGTGGGACTACCCACAGTGCGAGTCGCTCGGCCTGCTGAAGATGGACTTCCTCGGCCTGCGCAACCTGACGATCATGGACGACGCCGTCAAGATGGTGAAGTCCAACAAGGGCGTCGACCTGGACCTGCTGGCCCTCCCGCTCGACGATCCGACGACCTTCGAACTGCTCCAGCGCGGCGAGACCCTCGGCGTCTTCCAGTTCGACGGCGGCCCCATGCGCTCCCTGCTGCGCCTGATGAAGCCCGACAACTTCGAGGACATCTCCGCCGTCTCGGCGCTCTACCGTCCCGGCCCGATGGGCATGGACTCGCACACGAACTACGCGCTCCGCAAGAACAAGCTCCAGGAGATCACCCCGATCCACAAGGAGCTGGCGGAGCCCCTCGAAGAGGTCCTGGCCGTCACCTACGGCCTGATCGTCTACCAGGAGCAGGTGCAGAAGGCCGCGCAGATCATCGCCGGGTACTCGCTCGGCGAGGCCGACATCCTGCGCCGCGTGATGGGCAAGAAGAAGCCCGACGAACTGGCGAAGAACTTCGTCCTCTTCCAGGAGGGCGCCCAGAAGAAGGGCTACAGCGCCGAGGCCATCCAGGCCCTGTGGGACGTCCTGGTCCCCTTCGCCGGCTACGCGTTCAACAAGGCGCACTCGGCCGCGTACGGCCTGGTCTCGTACTGGACCGCCTATCTGAAGGCGAACTACCCGGCCGAGTACATGGCCGGTCTGCTCACCTCGGTCAAGGACGACAAGGACAAGTCCGCGATCTACCTCAACGAGTGCCGGCGCATGGGCATCAAGGTGCTGCCGCCCAACGTCAACGAGTCCGAGCAGAACTTCGCCGCGCAGGGCGACGACGTGATCCTCTTCGGCCTCTCCGCCGTCCGCAACGTCGGCACGAACGTCGTCGAGTCGATCATCAAGAGCCGCAAGGCCAAGGGGAAGTACGGCTCCTTCCCCGACTACCTCGACAAGGTCGAGGCCGTCGCCTGCAACAAGCGCACCACGGAATCGCTGATCAAGGCCGGCGCGTTCGACACCATGGGGCACACCCGCAAGGGCCTCACCGCGCAGTTCGAGCCGATGATCGACAACGTGGTGCAGGTCAAGCGCAAGGAGGCCGAGGGCCAGTTCGACCTCTTCGGCGGCATGGGCGACGAGGACACCAGCGAGCCCGGCTTCGGACTCGACGTCGAGTTCACGACCGACGAGTGGGACAAGGCCTATCTGCTCGCCCAGGAGCGGGAGATGCTCGGTCTGTACGTCTCCGACCACCCGCTGTTCGGTCTGGAGCACGTGCTGTCCGACAAGGCCGACGCGGGCATCTCCCAGCTCACCGGCGGTGAGCACGCGGACGGTGCCGTCGTCACCATCGGCGGCATCATCTCCGGCCTCCAGCGCAAGATGACCAAGCAGGGCAACGCCTGGGCGATCGCCACCGTGGAGGACCTCGCGGGCTCCATCGAGTGCATGTTCTTCCCCGCGACCTACCAGCTGGTGTCCACCCAACTCGTCGAGGACGCGGTCGTCTTCGTCAAGGGGCGCCTCGACAAGCGCGAGGACGTGCCGCGCCTGGTCGCGATGGAGCTGCAGGTCCCGGACCTGTCCAACGCGGGCACCAACGCGCCCGTGATCCTCACCATCCCGGCGCTGAAGGTCACCCCGCCGATGGTCAGCAGGCTCGGTGAGATCCTCAGCCACCACAAGGGCGAGAGCGAGGTGCGCATCAGGCTCCAGGGCCCGCGCAAGACCACCGTCCTGCGGCTCGACCGGCACCGGGTGAAGCCCGACCCGGCCCTCTTCGGCGACCTGAAGGTCCTGTTGGGCCCGTCCTGCCTGGCGGGCTGAGACCGGGGGGACAGAGGTATGCGAGGGGCGCATCCAAGACCGGATGCGCCCCTCGGTGTATGCGTGGGCTGCAACAGCCCTTACGTGTGGCCTCAGTTGTGGCCGAAACGCTTCTGGTGCTTGCGGGCTACGTCCGCCGGGCTGCCCTGGGACTGCGGCATCGGCGTGTGTGCCTCCGTCGAGGACCGCTGCGCCTGCTCCTGTCCGCGTTCGGTCTGCGAGGAGCGGTCCTGCTGGCTGCCCTGCTTGCGGTTCTTGTTCTTGGCCATGGTGATTGCCTCCTGAGGGGCCCGAGGGGTCAGGGCCGGATCCAGATTCACATAGCCTGACAAGCAGTGCATTTCGGAGAATTACCGTGCGTAATAAGCCCTGTCGGAGCGTTGTCCCCCGATACGCCACGCCGAAGATCGAGTTCGGGCCGTTAACCTCCGCGGCGTCGGGCAGACTCGAAGGAAGCCCGAAGCAAACCTCCCGGAAACCGGAAAGAGGGTGGACCCCGTGGACCGCTGCATCGTCCTGGTGGACGCCGGGTATCTGCTCGGTGCTGCCGCCAGCCTCCTGGCCGGGGAGCCCTCGAGATCCCGGATCACCGTCGACCACGGCGCCCTCATCCAGGGGCTGCGCGAGCGGGCCGAATCCGACACGGAACGGCCCCTGCTGCGCATCTACTGGTTCGACGGCGCCCCCGACCGCGTACCGCAGCCGGAACACCGCAGGCTCAGGGTGATGCCGCGGGTGACGGTACGCCTCGGCGCGCTGACCCGCAGCGACGGACGGTGGGCGCAGAAGGGCGTCGACGCCGCCATGCACGCCGAGCTCACCGAACTCGCCCGCAACCGCGCCTGCTCCGACGTGGTCCTGGTGACCGGCGACGGAGATCTGCTGCCGGGCATGATGGCCGCCAAGGAGCACGGTGTCGCCGTGCACCTGTGGGCCGTGCAGGCCGCCGACGGGGACTACAACCAGTCCGAGGACCTGGTCGCCGAGGCCGACGAACGGCGGGTGCTGGACCGGGCCTGGATCACCAAGGCCGTACGGGCCAAGGAGATCGGCGGGATCTGCGCCCCACCGCCCGCGCCGCGGCCCGAGATCGCCGCGATCCTCTCCGCGCCGCTGCCCGACTCCTCGCTCGCCGGTACCGCCGAGCGCCCCGCCCAGGACGTGGAGCACGGTCCGGCCGCCGAGTCGCAGAACGGCGCCGAGGAGCGTGTTCCCACCCCCAAGGGCGTCCCCACCCCCAAGGACCTCGCCGCACTGCGCGCGCCGGGCGTCCAGGCCGCCCAGCCCCCCACCAGCGCCACCCTGCGCTGGTCCTCCGACAAGGGATGGGTCGAGCGGCCGGGGGGCACCACGGAGTCCGGCGAGGCCGCCGCACTGCCCACGCTCGCCCAGCTCACCTCGGCCGAGCAGCGCTGGGCGGACCGGGAGGAGGACATCACCACGGTCGGCGGCGACCCGTACGAGGTCGGACAGGTCTTCGCGCGCCGCTGGATGGGGCGGCTGACGGACCAGAGCCATCTGCAGAAGCTGTCCACCATGTACCCGCGCGTCCCGCACCGTGTCGACGGCGAGCTGCTGCGCTACGCCGCGCGGTTCGGACTGCTCGCGCACAAGGACGACCAGATCGACGAGCACGACCGCTATGCCATCCGGGCGGGCTTCTGGCGCGAGATCGACGTGCGTACGGCCGCGCAGCACGCCCCCGCCGGGGAGTGAACCGGGGAGCCGCCCCACCCCGCCCGTCCCTCCGCCGCGGCCGGCCGGGCTCCGGCCACCCGGCCCCCCGGGCCCGTGGAGGAGCCCGCCCGGTCCGGGTCCCCGGCAGGGCCGGCCGAGCGCACGCCGGGCTGGAGAGTCGGTCCAGCGCCGCTCGGGACCGGACCGGGGCGAGGGCCCCGGGCGCATAACGGGGCATCGGACCCCGTAGGCTCGTCCTTCGTGAGTACGCGCACGGCACAGGCAGTCCGGAACGGACACGGGGGCGGTCTCGTGTGCGCGGTACGCGCGCTGACCAAGACCTATCCGGCCGTCCGCGGACGCCGGGGCGCCCCCGGCACGCCCGAGGTGAGGGCCACCGACGGGGTGCGGCTGGACATCCGGCGCGGCGAGATCTTCGGGCTCCTCGGACCGAACGGCGCCGGCAAGTCGACCCTCGTCCGCCAGCTCACCGGACTCATGCGGCCCGACAGCGGCAGCGTCGAGATCCTCGGGCACGACATCGTCCGCCACCCCGAACGGGCGGCGCGGATCCTCGCCTACCTCGGACAGGAGTCCACCGCTCTCGACGAGCTGACCGTGTCGCTGGCGGCGGAGACGACCGCACGGCTGCGCGGACTGGAGCTGCGTCAGGCACGGGCCGAGCGGGACGCCGTCCTGGACGAGCTGGGCCTGACCGCGCTGGCCTCCCGCCCCCTGAAGAAGCTGTCGGGCGGGCAGCGGCGGCTCGCGTGCGTCGCCGCCGCACTCGTCGGGGAGCGGCCGCTGCTGGTCCTCGACGAGCCGACCACCGGAATGGACCCCGTCGCCCGGCGCGCCGTCTGGGCCGCCGTCGACCGCCGCCGGGCCGAGCGCGGTACGACCGTGCTGCTGGTCACCCACAACGTCATCGAGGCCGAGACCGTCCTCGACCGGGTCGCCGTCCTCGACCGCGGCCGCGTCATCGCCTGCGACACCCCGGCCGGTCTGAAGGAGCGGGTCGCGGGCGAGGTCCGGGTCGAACTCGTCTGGCGCGAGAACGCCCCACTGGACGTGCCCGAGGTCGCCGCGCTGCGCTCACGGGCCGTCGAGTCGGGCCGCCGCTGGACCCTCCGGCTCGCGCCCGACGAGGCCCGGGCGGCGGTCGCCACGGTCACCGGCGGGGCCGCCTTCGCCGCGCTCGACGACTTCACACTGGCCACGCCGAGCCTGGAGGACGTGTACCTGGCGCTCGGTGGCGACACGCAGGGGCTGGTCAAGGCATGAGCACGGGGGGCCTGGAATCCGTAGGGGAGTCTGTACGGACGGGGAGGGGTGTCATGGGCGTGCGCAACAGGGACAGGACGGCTGCCGGAGCGAAGAGGAGCAGCTCGACGTGAGTGTCGTACCCGCCGAGGTGCTGCCGGGCAGCGCGCTGCCCGTGGCCGAGGAGATCGGCGACGCCGTGGAACTCGGGCCGAGGGCGCGGCTGTGGCCCTCCCTCGCGGCCGTGTACCGGGCCCAGCTCTCCCGGGCACGGGTGGCGCGGATCCCGCTGTTGTTCGTGGCCACCTTCCAGTCCGTCGGGATCATGATCCTGATGCGGGGCGTGGTGGACGGCGGGGGCGAGGCGCGGGCCGTGGTGGCCGGGGCGACGGTCCTCGTGGTCGCGTTCGTCGCGCTCAACCTCCTCGCGCAGTACTTCGGGCACCTGCGGGCCGGCGGTGGCCTCGACCACTACGCGACCCTGCCGGTGCCGCCCGCGGCCGTCGTGCTCGGTGCCGCGGGCGCGTACGCGTCCTTCACCGTGCCGGGGACCGTCGCCACCGCCGTCTTCGGCTGTGTGCTCTTCGGGCTGCCGATGGCCCATCTGTGGGTGCTCGTGGCGGTGATCCCGCTCGCGGGCGCGGCGCTCGCCGGGCTGGGGGCGGCGCTCGGGCTGCTCGCGCCGAGGCCGGAACTCGCGACGCTGCTGGGACAGCTGGGCATGTCCGCGGCGCTGCTGCTGGGGGTGCTGCCGGCCGACCGGCTGCCCACGGTCGTGCGGTACGGGCGTGATCTGCTCCCCTCCACGTACGGCGTCGAGGCCTTCGCGCGGACTTTCGGGGCGCACCCGGACTGGACCTTCGTCCTCGCCGACCTCGCCGTCTGCGCGGGTGTCGGCGTCGCCTCGCTGGCCGTGGCGACCTGGGCGTACCGCCGGGCGGCCGTCCGGTGACGCGGCCGACAGCCGGGCCTGGCACGATGTCAGGGTGACCGCACCGCTGACTCCGCCTCCGCCGCCGCATCATCAGCCCTCGGACAACGCCCACGGGTGGCAGGCCCCGCCCGCCGTCGCCGGCGGGTACGCCGGGTACGAGAAGGACGGGCCCGGGACGACGACCGAAATCCTGGAGGCCGCCGTCGTCACGGTGGCGGTGGCGCTGGCGGGGGTGCTGTTCGGCGTGCTCTGGTGGTGGCTGGCGCCGCACGTGCCCCTGGTCGCGGACGACACGGCCGTGTACCTCAAGGACACCGAGGGGGAGCAGGCCATCGGGGTGGACGGGACGTTCGCGCTGCTGGCGCTCGGGTTCGGGGCGGTCAGCGCGGCCGTGGTGTTCCTGGTGCGGCGGCGCGGGGGTGTGCCGCTGGTCGTCGGGCTGGCGGTCGGCGGTCTGCTCGGCTCGGTGCTCGCCTGGCGGCTCGGCGTGTATCTGGGGCCCACGCAGAACGTGGTCGCCCACGCCAAGGCCGTGGGCAAGGGGGTGACCTTCTCGGCGCCGTTGAAGCTCGGGGCGAAGGGGGCGTTGCTGGCCTGGTCGCTGGGGGCGTTGCTGGTGCATCTGGGGCTGACCGCGCTGTTCGGGCCGCGGGATCCGGATCCCTACGAGAGTCCGTATTCGTCTTTGCCGCCTGTGCCTCCGGCGGTTTGAGGGTGTCCACCGGGCGGGGGTTCTTCGCCCCCGCCGGCCCTACCCGTCCCGTCCCGGGGGTTCCGCCCCGGACCCCGCCAGGGGCGCCGCGCCCCCTGGACCCCCGCGTCGCCCGAAGGGCTCGTCCTCAAACGCCGGACGGGCTGGAGATGCGCGCCCGCCCTGAAAGGGTGCGGACGGCCCGCGCGTGAAGGCCGGGGCAGGTGTTTCAGCCCGTCCGGCGTTTGAGGACGAGGCCGTTCAGGCCGAGCGGGGGCGGCCCGCCCCCTGAGGGCTGCCACCCCCGCGGGTCGGCTCAGTGGCGTGCGACGGGTGCGCGTACCGCGTCCGTGAGTGTGGCGAGGTCGTCGGGGGCGAGCTCGACCTCCAGGCCGCGCCGGCCCGCCGAGACACAGATCGTCTCGTGCAGCCGGGCGGACGCGTCCAGCACCGTACGGAGTCTCCTGCGCTGGCCCAGGGGCGAGATGCCGCCGCGGACGTAGCCGGTCGTGCGTTCGGCGGCCGCCGGGTCCGCCATCGCGGCCCGCTTCCCGCCGACCGCCGTGGCCAGGGCCTTCAGGTCCAGGGAGCCCGCGACCGGGACCACCGCGACGACGAGGGCGCCGTCCACGTCGGCGACCAGGGTCTTGAAGACCCGGTCGGGGGAGACGCCCATCGCCTCGGCCGCCTCCTCGCCGTAGGAGGGGTGCGCGGGGTCGTGCTCGTAGGCGTGCACCGTGTACGCGACGCCCGCCGCCGTCAGGGCGACGGTCGCGGGGGTGCCCCCGGACTGCTGCTGTTTCTTCGGCTTCTTCGCCATCGGCCTTCCCGGCTGCGCGAGGGGTGTCAGTTCAGGCTCGTCGGGCCGCGTGTCAGGTCCGACGCAGGCAGTGACGGCAGGTTACGGATGATCGCGGTCTCGGCGCGCAGGAGTTTCAGCTCCTCGCGGAGACGGGCCGCGGTGTCGGAGGCCTGGAGCAGCTTCTGCTTCGCCGGGATGTCCAGCATCGCGGCGGCCGCCACCAGGTAGGAGACCACCGCCGGTTCGTCCGGGAGGTCGGCGCCGGTGGACAGGGAGCGTTCGCGGGCGCCCGCGAGCCGCTTCTGGTACTGGCGGAAGGCGCGCAGGACACCTTCGGCGAGCGCGCCCGCCTCCTCGCCCGGTTCCTCGGGCAGTTCCTCCAGCTCGGCGGTGAGGAACGCGCCGGAGGCCTCCACGGACAGCAGCCGGACCCGTGTGGTCCCGGTGGCCAGTACCTCGAAGCTGCCGTCGGCGCGCTCCCGGATGGTCGCGGCGTCCGCGATGCAGCCCACCTCGTGGAAGGCGAGGAAGGGGTTGTCGCCGAAGCCGGCGGCCGGCCCGCGGACGGGTACGGCGGTCTGGTCCGGCATGCCGGGGCCGCTCGTCGCGACCTCGTGGCCGTCGCGGATCGCGACGACGGCGAACCGGCGCGGTTCGTCCTCGGGGGTCTTCAGCAGCTCGCGCATCATGGCGCGATAGCGCTCCTCGAAGATGTTCAGGGGCAGCACGAGCCCCGGGAACAGTACCGAGTTCAGCGGGAAGAGGGGGAGCCGGACGGTGGTCACGACGGGCAAGCCTAATGGTCGCCGGAGGGAGCGCGTCCGCCGTGCTCACTCCGTGGATGTACGGGCATGCGGGACGCGACCTCCAGACGTACCCCGTCGCGCAGTTCCAGGAACTGGCCCAGAGGGTCGTCCGAGACCCGGTCCCAGGGGAACGAGGTGGCGTAGGGGCCGATCAGACGGAGCTGTTCCAGGGCGTCCGTCCAGCGCTCCAGCCTGATCAGGACGTAGGTGAGCAGGTTGCGGACCTCGGCGGGCCAGGGGTCGCTGGGCCCGTAGGCCGCCGAGACCGCGATGGCGAGGTCGGCCGCCGCGTCGAGCCGTTCGCGCCGCACCACGGCTCCGCCGCCCTCGGTCAGGAACGCGAAGGCGGCGCGCACCGGCAGGGCCTGCACCAGGGAGCCGGGCAGCGCGTCCTGGGCGGCACGCTCGGCGAAGTCGAAGCACTCGTGGTGCGAGCCGTACCAGGCGGCCGAGAGGTACTTCAGGGCGGCGACGTGGCATCCGTAGTGGTGGGGGGAGCGGCGTACGGCCTCGCCCCACAGCTTCTCGAACTCGGTGTGCCCGGCGTTGGTCCCCCTGGCGTGGTCGAGTGCGATCCGCCACGGCACCGGGTCGTGCGGGTCGCCCTCGGCGGCGGCCGTGATCAGCGGGCCGACCTGGCGCAGCAGCTCGGCGCGGGCGGGCGAGTCCCACCAGCGGCGCACCGCGAGTTCCGCCTTGACCAGCAGCGCGTCCGGGTCGTGCGGGGAGTCGCCCTGCCAGGCGTCGAGCCATTCGCCGCGGCAGCGCGCGAAGGCCGCGAGACGCATCGTGTAGCGGTCGCGGTTCTCCCACTCGGCGGCCTCGCGGGTGGTGGCGAGCAGCTTGGCGGTGGTGCCGTACTCGCCGCGGCCCGCGTCGACCAGGGCCGGGCCGAGCCGGTCGTCGGGGGCGTCCAGCAGCACCTCGTCGTCGCCGGGCAGCCCGGAGGTGAGACGCGGGGAGTTCCGGGCCATCCGGGCCGTGCGGATGAGCGCGCGCAGCAGTGCCATGGTATCGACCATTGAAAGACGCAGGTCGGGGCTGTGCCAGAGGGGGCGCGGTGAAGCTTTCGTAACCGCTGATTGGTTGTACGCCGAACAGTCAAGAATGGGCAAATAGTGCCCGTTTCTCGGCTATTGAACCCTGGCCAACAGTGGCGGTCGTGCCCCGGTCGCGGTCGAGTCAGCTGCGCCTCAGCAGCCGGGTCGCTCCCGCCGCCACCGTCGTCGCCAGGATCCAGCCGAGCAGGATCACCACGGCGGCCAGCCACTGCCAGCCGCCGCGCAGCTGCCAGACGCCCACCTGTCCGAGGTCGATCACGGGCAGCAGCAGGTCCAGGGCGAACAGCGCGGCGTTCCACGGCGGATGTCCGCCGTCGTCGACCGGCGGATGGCTCGCGTGCGAGAAGGCGATCGACGTCGCCGCCCAGAGCACCGCCATCCACAGGGCGGCGCGGCCGGGCCGGTACCCGTAGGCGACCGTCCAGTCCTGCGCGTACCCCCACAGCTTGGCCGCGAGCGGCAGGGTCTCGCGGCGGCGCCGCTGCTTGGCCAGCAGCACCTCGCGCGCGTCCTCGTCCTCGCCGGAGTCACGCAGCACGGTGGCCAGCCGTTCGTACGGCTCCGGGCTGTACTCGGCGGTCGCCGCCGCCACCCACTCCAGGCGCCGCGTCAGCGGGAACGCGCCCTGGGGCACGAGGTTCTCGTAGCTGAAGCCGCCCATGTGCAGATTGCCCGGCCGGGGCCAGCTGTCCGCGCGGTCGACCAGGTTGACGACCCGCGCGCCGGACAGGACGACCTTGCCCCGCTCGGGCCGCTCGCCGAGAAAGCGCAGTTCCGGCGTCTGCACCCGCAGCAGCGACAGCTCCTGGTCGTCGTCGAAGGTGAAACGGGCACGCTCGAAGTCGACCGCGTCCCCGAACCGCCCGTCGTCCAGCCGTATCCCGCCCCGGCACTCGAACCGCTGCACGAGCGTGCCGCGCGCCGGGGTGGTCCCGCTCGTCAGCCAGGGCGCCCCGACGGCCGCGGGTGTCATGTACAGCGTGCGGTTGACGGTCAGCTGGGGGGCGTTCAGGGCGAGCCGGGTGTACGGATTGCTCAGGTTGCTGCCGCGCAGACTGAGCGAGACGCCGACGGTCGCCCCGCGCAGGCTCAGCTCGCCGTGCGACTCCAGCATCTCCGCCTGCAGGTCCTGACCCACGAACATGCCGTCGCCGGTGATCGAGCGGCCGCGCCGGTCCCGGTAGACCACCGCCTGGTTGAGCATCAGGTCGGTGCCGATGTGCGCGTCGGTCAGCCGCACGCCGTTGTGGAACCGGCAGCGCGGCAGATGCAGGTCGCCCTCCGTGTGCACCCGGGCCGCCTCCAGGCGCGGCACCGAGCAGTCGACCAGGCGCACGGTGGTGAAGCGGGCCTCCGGCAGCAGGATCTCCTTCTCGAACCGGCAGCCCTTCAGCTCGACGTACGGCACCACGGTGCCGCCGGCGAGGTCCAGCACGTCGGAGATCTGCACGCCGGTCAGCTTCAGGGAGGCGACCCGGCCCTGCAGGGCGGGCGGCCCGTCGAGCAGCAGCCACGCCACGATCCGGGCCCGCACACTGCGTTCGGGCCCCCAGGGGTGGCCGCCGTGCGGATCGTCCACGGCGGTGTCCCCGTCGCGCAGGTCGTACACGCTGCCGTTGCGGAAGGCCTGCCACATCCCGGCCTCGGCGGCGGTCAGCTCGTCCGGCAGGTCCCCGGCGCGGAGGCCGGCACCCTCGGTCACGGTTCTTCCCTTCCTCCCCAGCTACTCGCGGGTTTCGTACATCCGTTCATGCCCGCTGTGTGACAGGCCGAACGCTACTGGTGACGGGGATGTCCAGGGGGTGACACGGCTGGCTTGTATCAGCCATTGATACAGGCGACCGGCGCCTTATCTCGGTCTGAGAGAATTGCCTACGTGATCTCCCGAATCGATCTGCGCGGCGACGCCCTCCCCGAAGGCACCGCACTGCGCGACCTGCTGCCCCGAGCCGACTTCGACGTATCGGCCGCCCTGGAGAAGGTGCGTCCGATCTGCGAGGCCGTGCATCATCGGGGGGACGCGGCGCTGATCGACTACGCGGAGAAGTTCGACGGCGTTCGGCTGGAAGCCGTGCGGGTCCCGGCCCAGGCCCTCGCGGACGCCCTGGAGCGGCTCGACCCGGCCGTCCGCGCGGCCCTGGAGGAGTCCATCCGCCGGGCCCGCCTGGTCCACCGCGCGCAGCGCCGCGGCTCGCACACCACCCAGGTCGTGCGGGGCGGCTCGGTCACCGAGAAGTGGGTGCCCGTCGAGCGGGTGGGCCTCTACGCGCCCGGCGGCCGTTCCGTCTACCCCTCGTCCGTGATCATGAACGCGGTCCCGGCACAGGAGGCCGGCGTGCCCTCCATGGCCCTCGCCTCCCCGCCGCAGCGCGACTTCGACGGCCTCCCGCACCCGACGATCCTCGCCGCCTGCGCCCTCCTCGGCATCGACGAGGTGTACGCGGCCGGTGGCGCCCAGGCCGTCGCGATGTTCGCGCACGGCACCGAGTCCTGCGCCCCGACCGCCATGGTCACCGGCCCCGGCAACATCTGGGTCGCCGCCGCCAAGCGGTACTTCACCGGCCGGATCGGCATCGACACCGAGGCGGGCCCCACCGAGATCGCCGTCCTCGCCGACGACACCGCCGACCCGGTGCACGTCGCCGCCGACCTGATCAGCCAGGCCGAGCACGACCCGCTGGCCGCGGCCGTCCTGGTCACCGACTCACCGGCCCTCGCGGACGCCGTGGAGAAGGAACTCGAAACCCAGGTCGCGGCCACCAGGCACATCGAGGACCGGATCGTCCCGGCCCTGCGCGGCAGGCAGTCCGCGATCGTCCTGGTCGACGGCATCGACGAGGGGCTGCGGGTCGTCGACGCGTACGGCGCCGAGCACCTGGAGATCCAGACGGCCGACGCGGCGGCGGTCGCCGACCGGGTCCGGAACGCCGGAGCGATCTTCGTCGGCCCCTGGGCCCCCGTCTCGCTGGGCGACTACGCGGCGGGCTCCAACCACGTCCTGCCCACCGGTGGCTGCGCCTGCCACTCCTCGGGCCTGTCCGTGCAGTCGTTCCTGCGCGGCATCCACATCGTCGACTACACGCGGGACGCGCTCGCCGACGTCGCGCATCACGTGGTGACGCTCGCCGAGGCGGAGGACCTGCCCGCGCACGGCGCGGCGATCAAGGCCCGTTTTCCCGGAGACGAACAGGTCTCGCGTGGCTGGAAGGTACCCGAAGGCAAGTGACCGGCAAAGTGACTGGCATCGACGACCTCCCCGTACGGGACGAGCTGCGCGGCAAGTCCCCCTACGGCGCGCCCCAACTCGACGTCGCGGTACGGCTGAACACCAACGAGAACCCCTACCCGCTGCCCGAACCCCTCGTCGAGCGGATCGCCGAGCGGGTGCGTGAGGCCGCCCGCGACCTCAACCGCTACCCCGACCGGGACGCGGTCCAACTGCGCACCGAACTCGCCGGATACCTGACGAGGACCGGCGGACACCGGGTCGGCGTCGAGAACGTCTGGGCGGCCAACGGCTCGAACGAGGTCATCCAGCAACTGCTGCAGACCTTCGGCGGCCCCGGCCGGACGGCGATGGGCTTCGAGCCCTCGTACTCGATGCACGCGCTGATCGCACGAGGCACCGGCACGGGCTGGATCCCGGGCCCGCGCGACGAGGACTTCACCATCGACCCGGCCGCCGCCGAACGGGCCGTCGCCGAGCACCGCCCCGACGTCGTCTTCCTCACCACCCCCAACAACCCCACCGGCAACGCGATGCCGCGCGAGACGGTCGTCGCGCTGTACGAGGCCGCACAGGCGGCCAAGCCGTCGATGGTGATCGTGGACGAGGCCTACGTCGAGTTCAGCCACGGTGACTCGCTGCTGCCGCTGCTCGAAGGACGGCCGAATCTCGTCGTCTCCCGGACGATGTCGAAGGCGTTCGGCGCGGCCGGACTGCGCCTCGGCTACCTCGCCGCGCACCCGGCGGTCGTCGACGCCGTACAGCTCGTACGGCTGCCGTACCACCTGTCGGCCGTCACCCAGGCCACCGCCCTGGCCGCCCTGGAACACACCGACACGCTGCTGGCCTACGTGGAGCGCCTGAAGGCCGAGCGGGACCGGCTGGTCACCGAGCTGCGCGCGATCGGGTACGAGGTGACCGAGTCGGACGCCAACTTCGTGCAGTTCGGGCGGTTCGCGGACTCCCACGAGGCCTGGCAGAAGATCCTCGACCGGGGCGTCCTGGTCAGAGACAACGGCGTACCGGGCCGGCTGCGGGTCTCCGCGGGCACCCCGGCCGAAAACGACGCGTTCCTGGACGCGGTCCGTGAGTTGAAGAAGGAGCAGAGCGCATGAGCCGCGTCGGAAGAGTGGAGCGGACGACCAAGGAGACGTCGGTCCTCGTCGAGATCGATCTCGACGGGTCCGGCCAGGTCGAGGTGTCGACGGGGGTCGGCTTCTACGACCACATGCTCGACCAGCTCGGACGGCACGGTCTGTTCGACCTGACCGTGAAGACCGAGGGCGACCTGCACATCGACTCGCACCACACCATCGAGGACACCGCCCTCGCGCTGGGCGCCGCCTTCAAGCAGGCGCTCGGCGACAAGGTGGGCATCTACCGCTTCGGCAACTGCACGGTCCCGCTGGACGAGTCGCTCGCCCAGGTGACCGTCGACCTGTCCGGCCGCCCCTACCTCGTGCACACCGAGCCCGAGAACATGGCGCCGATGATCGGCGAGTACGACACGACGATGACCCGGCACATCCTGGAGTCCTTCGTCGCCCAGGCCCAGATCGCGCTGCACGTGCACGTGCCCTACGGGCGCAACGCGCACCACATCGTGGAGTGCCAGTTCAAGGCCCTGGCCCGGGCGCTGCGCTACGCCTCCGAGCGCGACCCGCGCGCCGCCGGCATCCTCCCCTCCACGAAGGGCGCGCTGTGAGCGGCGCGCCCGCGGCCACCGCGCCGCAGACGACGACGCTGCCCGCCGCGCCCCGCCACGCGGGCGCAGAAGCGAACGGAAAGACACTGTGACCGGCCTGTCGAGCATCCTGATCGTCGTCGGACTCTTCCTCCTCGGCGGCATCTACTCCTTCGTCAAACAGGAGATGCCCAGGAGCCTCATCGTGCTGCTCTCCATCGGCGCGGCGATGTGCCTGGTCGCGGGGGTCATGAGGCTGGAGGTGTGGAATTGAGCGGCCCCAGGAAGGTCGTCGTCTTCGACTACGGCTTCGGGAACGTACGCTCCGCCGAGCGCGCCCTCGCCCGCGCCGGGGCCGAGGTCGAGATCACCCGTGACTACGACACGGCCATGAACGCCGACGGGCTGCTGGTACCGGGCGTCGGCGCCTTCGCCGCCTGCATGAAGGGCCTCAGGGACGCCCGCGGCGACTGGATCATCGGTCGCCGTCTGGCGGGCGGGCGCCCCGTGATGGGCATCTGCGTCGGCATGCAGATCCTCTTCGCGCGGGGCATCGAGCACGGTGTGGAGACAGAGGGCCTGGACGAGTGGCCGGGCGCGGTCGAGCCGCTGCGGGCCGACATCGTGCCCCACATGGGCTGGAACACGGTCGAGGCACCCGCGGGCTCGCGGCTCTTCGCGGGGCTCGACGCGGGCGCGCGCTACTACTTCGTCCACTCGTACGCCGTCCACGACTGGTCCCTGGACGTCACGAACCCGGCGATGCGGGCGCCCCTGGTCACCTGGGCGACGCACGGCAAGCCCTTCGTGGCGGCCGTCGAGAACGGCGCCCTGTGGGCCACCCAGTTCCACCCCGAGAAGTCCGGCGACGCCGGAGCCCAGCTCCTCACCAACTGGATCGGAACACTGTGAGCAAGCTCGAACTCCTCCCCGCCGTCGACGTCCGCGACGGCCAGGCCGTCCGCCTCGTGCACGGCGAGTCGGGGACGGAAACTTCTTACGGCTCCCCCCTGGAGGCCGCTCTCGCCTGGCAGCGTTCGGGCGCCGAGTGGCTGCACCTCGTCGACCTGGACGCCGCCTTCGGGACCGGTGACAACCGCGACCTGATCGCCGAGGTCGCCGGCGCCATGGACATCAAGGTCGAACTGTCCGGCGGCATCCGCGACGACGACACGCTCGCCGCCGCCCTCGCCACCGGCTGCACCCGCGTCAACCTCGGCACCGCCGCCCTGGAGACCCCCGAATGGGTCGCCAAGGTCATCGGCGAGCACGGCGACAGGATCGCGGTCGGCCTCGACGTACGCGGCACGACACTGCGCGGACGCGGCTGGACCCGCGACGGCGGCGACCTCTACGAGACGCTGGGGCGCCTCGACTCCGAGGGCTGCGCGCGCTACGTGGTCACGGACATCGCCAAGGACGGCACGCTGCAGGGCCCGAACCTGGACCTGCTCAAGAACGTCTGCGCCGCGACGGACCGCCCCGTGGTCGCCTCCGGCGGGGTCTCCTCCCTCGACGACCTGCGCGCCATCGCCGCGCTCGTACCCCTCGGCGTCGAGGGCTCGATCGTCGGAAAGGCCCTGTACGCGAAGGCGTTCACGCTGGAAGAGGCACTGGAGGCGGTGGCCCGGTGAGCGGCGTCCGACGCGTCACGAGCGACGCGCCCTGGGAGGACACCTTCGGGTACTCCAGGGCCGTGGAACTTCCCAACGGCCTGGTGCTGGTCTCCGGCTGCACCTCCGTGATCGACGGCGCGATCGTCGACGGCGGCCCGTACGAGCAGGCGGTCAACTCCTTCGGTGTCGCGCTCGCCGCGCTGGCGGAGCTCGGCCTCGGCCGCGACGACGTCGTGCGGACCCGGATGCACCTGACCCACGCCCGCGACGTGGAGGAGGTCGGACGCGCCCACAAGGAGATCTTCGGCCCCGTCCGGCCCGCCGCGTCCATGCTCATCGTCTCCGGCCTCGTGGACCCGCGGCTGGTCGTCGAGGTCGAGGTGGAGGCGTACCGGGAGGCGACCCCCTCATGACCCTGGCCGTACGAGTCATCCCCTGCCTGGACGTGGACAACGGCCGGGTCGTCAAGGGCGTCAACTTCCAGAACCTGCGCGACGCGGGCGACCCGGTCGAGATGGCCAAGGTGTACGACGCCGAGGGCGCCGACGAACTGACGTTCCTGGACATCACCGCGTCCTCCGGCAACCGCGAGACCACGTACGACGTGGTGCGGCGCACCGCCGAGCAGGTCTTCATCCCGCTGACCGTGGGCGGCGGGGTGCGCACCGCCGAGGACGTGGACAAGCTGCTGCGGGCGGGCGCGGACAAGGTCGGGGTCAACACGGCCGCGATCGCCCGGCCCGACCTCATCCGTGAGATCGCCGAACGGTTCGGCCGTCAGGTCCTCGTCCTGTCGGTGGACGCCCGGCGCACGCAGAGCGGCTCCTTCGAGGTCACCACCCACGGTGGCCGCGAGGGCACCGGCATCGACGCCGTCGAGTGGGCCCACCGGGCCGCCGAGCTGGGCGCGGGCGAGATCCTGCTCAACTCGATGGACGCGGACGGCACGAAGGACGGCTACGACATGGAGATGATCGAGGCCGTCCGCAAGCACGTCACCGTGCCGCTGATCGCCAGCGGCGGGGCGGGCCGGCTCGCCGACTTCCCGCCCGCCGTCGCCGCGGGTGCCGACGCGGTGCTCGCCGCGTCGGTCTTCCACTTCGGTGACCTGCGGATCGGCGAGGTGAAGGAGACACTGCGCGAGGCGGGGCATCCCGTCCGCTGACCCGACGCCGCGATCGGCCGCCGCCGGACCGCGGCGACGAGGTCCGGGCCGCCGGACCTCGACCGGTCCGGCTTCCGGTACCCCGTCCGGCGGGCCCTCGCCGCGCGGAGCGGTGGCGACGGCCCTGGCGTCACGGTCGGCTGCCGCGGGGCCGCGGTGTTCGAGCCGCGGTCTCGGTCGACCTTGCGACGGGGTGATGGCGGCGACCGTGCGGTGGCGGCGTCTTGGTCGGTTGCCGCTGGGCCGCGGGGTCGCGGTGTTCGAGCCCCGGGTCTCGGCCGGCCTGGGTCCCGGTCGACCCCGCGACCGGTGCTTCACCGCGCCGCGGGGGCGATGACGGCGGTCCTGACGCCTGGATCAGCCGCCGGGCCGCGGTGACCGGAGCCCTGGGCTTCGTCGTTCGTGCCGGGTCCCGGTTCGCCGTGCGACCGGTGGTGCTTCGAAGCGCCGTGGGTGCGGTGGCTCCGACGCCAGGGCAGCCGGCACAGCGCTCGGGCCGCCGTGGCGCCGGGCGGCGGCTGTCGTCCCGACCGCGGTCGGGACGCGGTCCGGCCCCGGTGCTCGGGCGCCCGGCCCGGGTCGGGCCGGGGCACCCGGTGACCGGAGCGCCGTCACGCCGAGGGGTGACGGTGATCGCGGGGGACCGCCCGGGGCGTCACACCCCGGCGCCCGCCCCCGCGGTCAGATTCCGAGCCGCTTCGTCTCGTGCAGCTTCGCGATCGCGTCCTTGTCGCCGTCCAGCTCCACATCGGCCGCCTTCTGCCGCCCGAGCGCGAACATCAGCAGCTCGGAGGGCTCACCGGTCACGGTCACGACCGGCGCGCCCTTGTGCGCGACCGCCGTCTGACCGTCCGGGCGGCGCAGGACCAGCCCGGTCGGGGCGCCCCGGCCGGCCAGCCGCGCCGTCCGCTCCAGCCGGGACCACAGGGCGTCCTGGAAGACCGGGTCCAGCTCACGCGGCGCCCAGCCGGGCAGCGCCCGCCGAACGTCCTCGGCGTGGACGTAGAACTCCACCGTGTTCGACGCCTCGTCGATCTGCTTCAGCGAGAAGGGCGAGAGACGCGGCGGTCCCGTACGGATCAGCTGGATCAGCTCCTCGTACGGCTTCTCCGCGAACTCCGCCTGCACCCGCTCCAGGCGCGGCGCGAGCTGCTTGATCAGCAGTCCGCCCGCCGCGTCGGCACGGCGCTCGCGCACCACCACGTGCGCGGCGAGATCACGGGTGTTCCAGCCCTCGCACAGGGTGGGGGCATCCGGACCCGCGGTTTCCAACAGGTCGGCGAGCAGAAGTCGTTCACGCTTGGCATGGGTCGACATGGCAGCAAGCCTACGACCGCCCCGGCGCGGCGCCCAGTGGGAGCGGGCAACCCGGGGACACGAGTGCGGACACGAGTGCGGACACGAGGTCCGGCCTGTGGACAACCGCCGGACGCGTCCCACCGGCGCGGCACAATGGTCCCCATGACCAGCACGCCCCCGCCCAGCGGGCCCAGCAGCCTCGACCCCGAGATCGCCGCGCGCCTCAAGCGCAGCGCCGACGGACTCGTCCCCGCCATCGCCCAGCAGTACGACACCGGTGAGGTGCTGATGCTCGGCTGGATGGACGACGAGGCACTGCACCGCACGCTCACCACGGGCCGCTGCACGTACTGGTCGCGCAGCCGCGGGGAGTACTGGGTGAAGGGCGACACCTCCGGCCACTTCCAGTGGGTGAAGTCCGTGGCGCTCGACTGCGACGCCGACACCGTCCTCGTCCGGGTCGACCAGGTCGGCGCCGCCTGCCACACCGGGGAGCGCACCTGCTTCGACGCCGACGTACTCCTCAAGGACGCCGTCACCGACGCGTCACCAGGTCAGTAAGGTCATCCGCCATGGACCTCGAGACCTTCCGCAAGCTGGCCGGTGACCGCCGTGTCATCCCCGTCAGCCGCAAGCTCCTCGCGGACGGCGACACGCCGGTCGCGCTCTACCGCAAGCTGGCCGCCGAGCGTCCCGGCACCTTCCTCCTGGAGTCCGCGGAGAACGGCCGCGCCTCCTTCGCCTGGTCCCGCTACTCCTTCGTGGGCGTCCGCAGCCACGCCACCCTCACGGAGCGCGACGGGCAGGCCCACTGGCTCGGCACCCCGCCCGTCGGTGTCCCCGTCGAGGGCGATCCCCTCGCCGCCCTGCGCGCGACCATCGAGGCGCTGCACACCCCCCGCGGCGAGGGCCTGCCCCCGTTCACCGGGGGCATGGTCGGCTACCTGGGCTACGACATCGTCCGCCGCCTGGAGAAGATCGGCCCCGGCGAGCGCGACGACCTGAAACTCCCCGAGCTGACCATGCTGCTCACCAGCGACCTCGCGGTGATGGATCACTGGGACGGCTCGGTCCAGCTGATCGCCAACGCGATCAACCACAACGACCTCGACACGGGCGTCGACGAGGCCTACGCCGACGCGATCGCGCGCCTCGACGCCATGGAGGCCGACCTCTCGCGCGCGGTCTCGCAGCCCCCCGCCGCGCTGCCGCCCTCCGAGCTGCCCGAGTACACCGCGTTGTGGGGCGGCCCCGACTTCCAGCGCGCCGTCGACGACGTCAAGGAGCGCATCCGGGCGGGCGAGGCCTTCCAGGTCGTACCGTCCCAGCGCTTCGAGACCCCGTGCACGGCGAGCGCCCTGGACGTGTACCGGGTGCTGCGGGCGACCAACCCGTCCCCGTACATGTACCTCTTCCGTTTCGACGGGTTCGATGTCGTCGGGTCGTCCCCGGAGGCCCTCGTCAAGGTCGAGGACGGGCAGGCGATGGTGCACCCCATCGCGGGCACCCGGCCGCGCGGCGCCACCGTCCAGGAGGACCAGGCCCTCGCCGACGAGCTGATCGCCGACCCCAAGGAGCGCGCCGAGCACCTGATGCTCGTCGACCTCGGACGCAACGACCTCGGACGGGTCTGCGAGCCCGGTTCGGTCGAGGTCGTCGACTTCATGTCCATCGAGCGGTACTCGCACGTGATGCACATCGTCTCCACCGTCACCGGACAGGTCGCGGCGGGCCGCACGGCCTTCGACGTCCTCACCGCCTGCTTCCCCGCGGGCACCCTCTCCGGGGCCCCCAAGCCGCGCGCGATGCAGATCATCGACGAGCTGGAGCCCTCCCGGCGCGGCGTCTACGGCGGCTGCGTCGGCTACCTCGACTTCGCCGGCGACTCCGACACGGCCATCGCCATCCGTACCGCCCTGCTGCGCGACGGCACCGCGTACGTGCAGGCGGGCGCCGGGATCGTCGCGGACTCGGACCCCGTCGCGGAGGACGACGAGTGCCGCAACAAGGCGGCCGCCGTCCTGCGCGCCGTGCACACGGCCAACCGGCTCGGGCAGTAGGACAAGGCTCACGTGAACCCCGGGTGACGGTTCGCCCGGGGTTCAGGCGATAGTGGGGTACGTGACTGCCGTACCTCACCCCCGATCCGAAGCCGCCGGCCCCGCCCGGGCCGGCCGCCGCAGCCTTGGCATCGCCCTGCTCTGCGGGGCCCTCGGCGCGGCAGTGGCCCTGCTCGCCACCCGGCGGAACTGGGCGCAGGGCACGGTGACAGTCGCCGGCGGCCCCTTCCCGCTGACCGTCAGGGGCAGTGACGTCACGGGCGTGCCCGCGGCGCTCGCCGTGGTCGGCCTCGCCGCGCTCGTCGCCGTCTTCGCCGTCCGCCGCTCCGGACGCCTGCTGGTCTCCGCGCTGCTCGCGCTCTCCGGCGCGGGCACCGTCGTCGCGGCGGTGCTCGGCGCGGGCGACGACTCCGCGCTCGACGAGAAGGCCGCCTCCGCGTCCGGCGACACCGCCGCCACCGCGGACGCCCTCAGCCACACCGGCTGGCCGTACGTCGCCGCGGCGGGCGGCGTCCTCATCCTGCTCGCCGGGCTGCTCGCCCTGCGCTACGGGCGGCTGTGGCCCGCGATGTCGGGACGCTACGAGCGCGACGGGACGCCCCGGCCGCGCAAGGCCGGACCCGTCGACCCCGACCGGCCCGAGGACCTCTGGAAGGCCCTCGACCGCGGCGAGGACCCCACGGGGCCGGATCCGGCCGGGACCTAGGCCCCGGGCCCGGAGACCCTCTCCCCGGGTCTTCCGCGGGCCCCTGGACCCGGACCTCCGTCCCGACGTGACGCATCAGACGTGCGAGGAGCGACCCCCGCGCTCACGATGGAGGCCCGGGTACGGGACAATGGACGGTGAGCGTCCGACTCACACACGCACACAGCAACGAGGAGCAAGTCATGGCGGGCAGCAGCCACGGTCACACCCCGGCCGCCTGGACCGGTGTCATCATCGCCTTCATCGGTTTCTGCGTCTCCGGTGCCTTCATGGTGATGGCCGACCCGCTGGGCTTCTGGGCCGGCATGGTCATCGTTCTGCTCGGCGGTGTCGTCGGCATGGCGATGCGGGCGGCGGGTCTGGGTCAGCCGAAGACCAGGACCGCGTCCGTTTCCACGCCGTCCGTCCGTGAGGCCGTCGGCGCCGAGAGCTGACCCCGAGAAGCTTCTCCAGAGGCGGTCCCGGCAGCCGGGACCGCCTCTCGCGCGTCCGTGACGCGCGCCCCGCGCGCGCGCGGGGCAGAATGCGTTGCGTGAACGCCGAAACCCGGAGGGCACCGCGCACGCGCGTCCCGCTCGCGCTGCGGCGGCTGGGCGTCCCGGCCGGCGTGCTCGGGGCGGTGGTGGCCGCCTTCGCCTACGTGGGCACCGTGGACCCCGACCAGCCGGGGCACTACCCCGTCTGCCCGCTGCTGCGGTTCACGGGCGTGTACTGCCCGGGCTGCGGCGGTCTGCGCAGCGCGCACGCCTTCGTGCACGGAGACCTCGCGACGGCGCTCACGGACAACGCGCTCGCCGTCGTGGGCTATGTGGCCTTCGCGGCGGTGTGGACCGTCTGGGTGATCCGTTCGGCGCGTGGCAGACCGCCGCGGACCGAGCTGGGGCCGGTGCACCTGTGGAGCGTGGGCGCCCTGGTGCTGGTTTTCACGGTTGTCCGGAACCTGCCCTTCGGTGGCTGGCTGCACCCTTGATCAAATGACAAATGTCCAGGTAGTGGGACCGGCGTCAACCGGATGTGAGGCCAGGCCCTTCCTCCGGATACCATCGGAGTGACCCGTAGGTACCGCTGTGACCGAGGTGCCGGGGTCGACAGGCTCAACCGCTTCAACCGTTCACCGTCAGGGAAGGGGGCCGCTCGCGTGAGTGTGCTCGACGAGATCATCGACGGAGTCCGTGCCGACCTCGCGGAACGGCAGGCGCGCGTCAGCCTCGACGAGCTCAAGGAGCGCGCGGCGAAGGCTCCTGCGGCCAAGGACGGCCTGGCGGCCCTGCGGGGTGACGGCGTCAAGGTCATCTGCGAAGTCAAGCGCTCCAGCCCGTCCAAGGGCGCGCTCGCCGCGATCGCCGACCCGGCCGGACTGGCCGCGGACTACGAGGCGGGCGGCGCGTCCGTCATCTCGGTCCTGACCGAGCAGCGCCGCTTCGGCGGCTCGCTGGCCGACCTGGAGGCCGTCCGCGCCAAGGTCGACATCCCCGTCCTGCGCAAGGACTTCATCGTCACGTCGTACCAGCTCTGGGAGGCCCGCGCGTACGGCGCCGACCTCGCCCTGCTGATCGTGGCCGCCCTCGAACAGTCGGCCCTGGAGTCCCTCATCGAGCGCGCCGAGTCCATCGGGCTCACGCCGATCGTCGAGGTGCACGACGAGGACGAGGCCGAGCGGGCCGTGGAGGCCGGCGCGAAGGTCATCGGCGTCAACGCGCGCAATCTGAAGACCCTCAAGGTGGACCGTTCCACCTTCGAGCGGGTCGCTCCCGAGATCCCGGCCGGCGTGATCAAGGTCGCCGAGTCCGGGGTCCGCGGGCCGCACGACCTCATCGCGTACGCCAACGCCGGCGCCGACGCGGTCCTGGTGGGCGAGTCCCTCGTCACCGGGCGTGACCCGAGGACGGCGGTCTCCGATCTCGTCGCGGCCGGGGCGCACCCCGCGCTGCGGCACGGACGGGGCTGACGGACCGGTGGCCACCCCGACCCGCGCCCTCGCCGTCCCCCGTCCGGGCCCGCGCCCGGACGGTGGTCCGGTGCGCGTGCGGTCGGTCGCTCCCGGTTCGTCCCACGACGTGAACGCGGGGGGGATCCGCGCGCGGTCCACCGTGCCGCTGCCGGCCGCCTCGGCGGCCCGGGACCCGTACGCCCGACTCGCCCGTGGCTGCCGCCCGCGCGGCTGCCGGGCGCCGGCCCGCCGCGTCCACGGACGCCGGGTCCGCTATGTCATCGGCGACGAACCCGGCCAGGTCAACGGCATGCGATGGCGTCCCGGCGCACGCGCACTCGCGTCGTCTCCGGCCGGTCCCGTCCCACGGACGGGCTGAGCGGGCTTTCGGACCACGGGTCCGCCCGGCGGCGGTCACCCCGCCCCAGGACGGTGATCCGCTTCGGCCGGCCCGCCGGTCCGCGTCGGCGACCGCCCCGGCACCGTGAGGACAGTCCAGGGGCGGTCCCGGCACCGTGAGGACCGCCCGGAGACCCCGTCCCGGCACCGTGGTACCGCCCGGAGAACGGCCTGGCACCGGCGAGGCCCCCGAGGTGCCACCCCGGGACTGCCCACCGGATTCCGGGGAGACCTCCCGCGGTCGCCGCGGGAGGTCCGCGGGTCCGTCCCGACGGTTCGCCGGTCGGGCCGGTCCCGGCCCGGCGGGCCTGCGGGGACACGGTGTGTGTGCGTGCGTGCATGGCCGATGGTGATCCCATGTCCGACCTTCAACCGGGGCTTTCGCCCCTGCGAGGTAACCGCATGCCCAGCGAGTTCTTCATTCCCGACCCCGAGGGTCAGGTTCCCAGCGCCGAGGGATACTTCGGCGCGTTCGGCGGCAAGTTCATCCCGGAGGCGCTGGTCGCCGCCGTGGACGAGGTCGCCGTCGAGTACGACAAGGCGAAGGCGGATCCCGAGTTCGCGCGTGAACTCGACGATCTCCTCGTCCACTACACCGGTCGCCCGAGCGCGCTGACCGAGGTGTCGCGCTTCGCGGAGCACGCCGGTGGCGCCCGGGTGTTCCTCAAGCGCGAGGACCTCAACCACACCGGCTCCCACAAGATCAACAACGTTCTCGGCCAGGCCCTCCTCACCAGAAGGATGGGCAAGACGCGTGTCATCGCCGAGACCGGGGCGGGGCAGCACGGGGTGGCGACGGCCACCGCCTGCGCGCTGTTCGGCCTCGAGTGCACGATCTACATGGGTGAGATCGACACCCGGCGGCAGGCGCTCAACGTCGCCCGGATGCGGATGCTCGGCGCCGAGGTCATCGCCGTGAAGTCGGGCAGCCGCACCCTCAAGGACGCCATCAACGAGGCGTTCCGGGACTGGGTCGCCAACGTCGACCACACCCACTACCTGTTCGGGACCGTCGCGGGTCCGCACCCCTTCCCTGCCATGGTCCGCGACTTCCACCGGGTGATCGGGGTGGAGGCCCGGCGGCAGATCCTGGAGCGCGCCGGCCGTCTTCCGGACGCCGCCGTCGCGTGCGTCGGCGGCGGTTCCAACGCCATCGGGCTCTTCCACGCCTTCATCCCGGACGCCGGGGTGCGTCTCATCGGCTGCGAGCCGGCGGGCCACGGCATCGAGACCGGTGAGCACGCCGCGACGCTGACCGCCGGCGAGCCCGGCATCCTGCACGGTTCGCGGTCCTACGTCCTCCAGGACGAGGAGGGGCAGATCACCGAGCCGTACTCCATCTCGGCCGGTCTGGACTACCCGGGCATCGGCCCCGAGCACGCCTACCTCAAGGACAGCGGCCGCGGCGAGTACCGCGCGGTCACCGACGACGCGGCCATGCGGGCACTGCGGCTGCTCTCCCGCACCGAGGGCATCATCCCGGCGATCGAGAGCGCCCACGCGCTCGCCGGGGCCCTGGAGGTCGGCAGGGAACTGGGCAAGGACGGACTGATCGTCATCAACCTGTCCGGCCGCGGCGACAAGGACATGGACACGGCCGCCCGCTACTTCGGTCTCTACGACGAGGGCGCCGACGCGGCCGTCCCCGCGGACGCGGACAGCGAGAACGCCGAGATCGAGGGGGACGCGAAGTGAGCGGCAACATCCAGCTGTTGAGCGACACCCTCGCCGGTGCCAGGGCGGAGGGGCGGTCCGCGCTCATCGCGTACCTGCCGGCGGGCTTCCCGACCGTCGACGGCGGCATCGCGGCGATCAAGGCCGTCTTCGAGGGCGGCGCCGACGTCGTCGAGGTCGGCCTGCCGCACAGTGACCCGGTCCTCGACGGTCCCGTCATCCAGACCGCCGACGACATCGCCCTGCGCGGTGGCGTCAAGATCGCCGACGTCATGCGGACGGTCCGGGAGACCTTCGGGGCCACCGGCAAGCCCGTGCTCGTGATGACGTACTGGAACCCGATCGACCGCTACGGCGTCGAGCGCTTCACCGCCGAACTGGCGGAGGCGGGCGGCGCGGGCTGCATCCTGCCCGACCTGCCGGTGCAGGAGTCGGCGCTGTGGCGGGAGCACGCCGAGAAGCACGGGCTCGCGACCGTCTTCGTCGTCGCGCCCAGCAGCAAGGACGCCCGGCTCGCCGAGATCACCGCGGCGGGTTCCGGTTTCGTCTACGCGGCCTCGCTGATGGGTGTCACCGGCACCCGCGAGTCGGTGGGGGCCCAGGCCCAGGACCTGGTGCGGCGCACCAAGGCCACCACCGGTCTGCCGGTCTGTGTCGGACTCGGCGTCTCCAACGCGGCCCAGGCCTCCGAGGTGGCGGGCTTCGCCGACGGAGTGATCGTCGGCTCGGCCTTCGTGAAGCGGATGCTGGACGCGCCGGACGAGGCGGCGGGCCTGGAGGCCGTACGGGCGCTCGCGGGCGATCTGGCGAAGGGTGTGCGCGCAACGCCGTGACGGGCGGCGGTCCGGGCACGTGACCCGGGACAGCGGTCCGGGCACGTGACAGACGGCCGTTCAGACACGTAAGGGACAATCCGCTCACCCGAACGGGTGGACCTGGGACCGGGGAGGCGCGCTGCGCCTCCCCGGTTCGTTCTGCCGGATGTGAGCGAGAAGAACCGTGAGGGAAAGAGCACCGCCCGTGAGCGGCTGGCGGTCGAGCGACAGAAGCAGAAGGGCGCGGAGAAGCGCCGCCGGGCGCTGATCGTGGGCGCGTCGGTGGTGTGCGTCCTCGCCCTCGCCGCGGTGGTGGGCGTGCTGGCCGCCGGCGCCGGCAAGGACAAGAAGAGCACCGCGGCGGGACCGGCCGTGTCGCCCTCGGGAGCGACCGGCAAGGACGGCCTCGCGATCCCCGTGGGCAAGGACGGCGCGAAGTCGACGCTCACGGTCTGGGAGGACTTCCGCTGCCCGGCCTGCGAGTCCTTCGAGACGGTGTACCGCCCGACGATCCGCCAGTTGGTGGACGCCGGTCAGCTGAAGGTCGAATACCACCTGGTGACGCTGATCGACGGGAACATGGGGGGCAGTGGCTCCCGGCACGCGGCCAACGCGGCGGCCTGCGCCCAGGACGCGGGCAAGTTCGCCGCGTACCACGACGTGCTGTACGCGAACCAGCCCAAGGAGACCGAGGACACGTTCGCGGACAACGGCAAGCTCATCGAGCTGGCGGGCAAGGTCGACGGTCTCGTCACCCCGGGCTTTCGCGCGTGCGTCGACGACGGCAGGCACGACAGCTGGGTGAAGAAGTCGAACGCGGCCTTCCAGAGCAGTGGCTTCAGCGGCACACCGACCGTACTGCTGGGCGGCAAGAACATCTACGCGGACCAGACCATGACCCCCGCGAAGCTCAAGCAACTGGTGCAGGCGGAGAACAAGGGCTGAGCCCCCGATCCGCGGCGCCCGCGACCGGCGACGCCCCCGGCCTGCGACGGGTCCGGGGGCGCTGCCCGTTATGGACCCGTTGCCGGGGCACCCGCCGCGGGTCCCGTCCGGCACGGTAGCGTCGACCCTGCCATGGAAATTGCCTACATTCCCAGCCCGTCGCACGGTGTGCTGCACCTCGGCCCCATTCCGCTGCGCGGCTACGCGTTCTGCATCATCATCGGCGTCTTCGTAGCCGTCTGGCTCGGCAACAAGCGCTGGATCGCCCGGGGAGGGCGGGCCGGCACGGTGGCCGACATCGCGGTGTGGGCCGTGCCGTTCGGTCTCGTCGGCGGCCGTCTCTACCACGTGATCACGGACTACGAGCTGTACTTCAGCGAGGGCCGCGACTGGGTGGACGCCTTCAAGGTGTGGCAGGGCGGCCTCGGCATCTGGGGCGCGATCGCGCTCGGTGCGGTGGGCGCGTGGATCGGCTGCCGCCGCCGCGGCATCCCGCTGCCCGCCTGGGCCGACGCGCTCGCGCCCGGCATCGTCTTCGCACAGGCCATCGGCCGCTGGGGCAACTGGTTCAACCAGGAGCTGTACGGCAAGGCCACGGACGTGCCCTGGGCGCTGCACATCACGTCGGCCACGGACGGGCGGGTGCCGGGGTACTACCACCCGACCTTCCTGTACGAGTCGCTGTGGTGCGTCGGCGTGGGCTTCCTCGTCATCTGGGCGGACCGCCGCTTCACGCTGGGTCACGGACGGGCGTTCGCGCTGTACGTCGCCGCGTACTGCGTCGGCCGCGGCTGGATCGAGTACATGCGGGTCGACGACGCCCACCACGTCCTGGGCCTGCGTCTCAACGACTGGACCGCGATGGTGGTCTTCGTTCTGGCGGTGGTCTACATCGTGGTGTCGGCGCGGCTGCGGCCCGGACGTGAGGAGATCGTCGAGCCGGGTGCGGACGCCTCCGGGGACGACGGTGGCGACGGTGACGCCGATTCCGCGGCGCCGGTCGGCCTCGACAAGAAGTCCGACGCCGAGCCGGGCGGTGAGACCGGCGAGAAGACCGAGAAGAAGGCCGGGAACAAGGCCGGGGACAAGGCCGGGGACAAGGCGGCGGAGAAGTCCGACGGCGAGCCGGGTGGCACAGCCGACGCGAAGACCGGTGTGTCCGGCGCCGGGAAGAAGTCCGACGGGAAGGCTGCCGGCGAGGCGTCCGGCGGCGCGGAAGCGGAGCCGGGTACGGCCGCGACGTCCGGGACCGCGTCCGACGCCGAGCCCGGGGCCGAGCTGTCCGAGGATTCCGCCGGTGCCGCGAGGAGCGGGGCGGAGTCGGCCAAGAAGGGCTGACGTCTCCGTACACCGAGGGGGGCGCCGCGTCGGACGACGCGGCGCCCCCCTCGTTCATGCCGTCAGGGCGTCGCGTCGGGCCAGTGCCAGGGTGCGGCGGGCGCACGCCACGACGGCCGCGTCCACGAAACGGCCGTCGGGCAGGGCCTGGGCGCCCGGCTCGACACTGGCCGCCTCGACGACGGCCTCGGCGCTCTCCACCTCGGCCGGTGTCGGAAGGTAGGCGCGTTCGATCACCGGGAGCTGGCGGGGGTGGATGGCGGCGCGGCCGAGGAAGCCGAGGGTGCGCCCGTGGGCGCAGGACGCCGCGAGTCCCTCCAGGTCCCGGATGTCGGGGTGGATGGACTGCGCGGGGGGTGGGAGTCCGGCGGCGCGGGCGGCGAGCACGATCCGGGCACGGGCCCAGTCGAGGCCCGCGTCCTCCCGTACGCCGAGGTCGGCCCGGAGATCCGCCTCGCCGAGCCCGATGCCGCGTACGGTCGGGTGGGCCGAGGCGATGGCGAAGGCGTGTTCGACACCGAGAGCCGTTTCGAGCAGGGCGTACAGCGGGATCCCGCGGCCCTCGGCGGGTGCGGCGTGCTCCGCGACGTGGACCACGTCCGTGGGCGAGGCCACCTTGGGCAGCCGCAGGCCGGACAGGCCCGGGAGCGGGGTGAGCGTCTTGAGGTCGGCCTCGGCCAGGGGGCCGTCCAGCGTGTTCACCCGGACGTGGACCGGGACCGGGGGAGGGTCCGAGAGCAGCTCGGCGGTGGCGTCGCGGGCGTACTCCTTGCGGTCCGGCGCGACCGCGTCCTCCAGGTCGACCAGGACGATGTCCGCGCCCGAGGCGAGCGCCTTGACCACCACGTCCGGGCGGTCTCCGGGGGCGTACAGCCAGGTGAGCGGGAAGGCCGGGATCGTCACAGGGCGCCTTCCGATCTGAGGGCCGTGATCTCGTCGCCTGACAGTCCGAGTTCGGTGAGGACCGTGTCCGTGTCGGCGCCGTGCGGGCGCCCCGCCCAGCGGACCGCGCCCGGGGTGGAGGAGAGCCGGAACAGGACGTTCTGCATGCGCAGGGGACCGAGTTCGGGGTCGGCGACGGTCGTGATCGTGTCCAGCGCCTCGTACTGGGCGTCCTCCATCACATCGGCGACGTCCTGGATCGGGGCCACCGCCGCCTCCGCCTTCTCGAAGGCCTCCAGCACCTCGGCGCGGTCGCGGCGGGCGATCCAGGCGCCCACCGCCTCGTCCAGGACGTCCGTGTGGAGCGCCCGGTCCGCGCCGGTCGCGAACCACGGTTCGTCGATCAGGTCCGGGCGTCCGACCAGCCGCATCACCCGCTCGGCGATCGACTGCGCGGAGGTCGAGACGGCGACCCACGAACCGTCCGCCGTGCGGTAGGTGTTGCGGGGCGCGTTGTTCGCGGAGCGGTTGCCGGTGCGGGGCTGGACGTGGCCGAGCTGGTCGTACCAGAGCGGCTGCGGGCCCAGCACGGTGAGGATCGGCTCGATGATCGCCATGTCGACGACCTGGCCGAGGCCCGAGGTCTCGCGGGCGCGCAGGGCCGTCATCACGGCGTACGCCGTCGTCAGGCCCGCGATCGAGTCGGCCAGGCCGAAAGGGGGCAGGACCGGGGGCGTGTCCGGTTCGCCGGTGATCGCCGCGAAGCCGCTCATGGCCTCCGCGAGCGTGCCGAAGCCGGGGCGGTGCGCGTAGGGGCCGAACTGGCCGAAGGCGGTGACGCGGGCGAGTACGAGCCGGGGATTGGCGGCGGAGAGTTCCTCCCAGCCCAGGTCCCACTTCTCCAGGGTGCCGGGGCGGAAGTTCTCGATGATCACGTCGGCCCGCGCGGCGAGCCGCAGAAGGGTGGCGCGGCCACCGGGTTTCGACAGGTCGAGGGTGATCGTGCGCTTGTTGCGGCCGAGGAGCTTCCACCACAGGCCGATGCCGTCCTTCGAGGGGCCGTGGCCCCGGGACGGGTCGGGCTTGGCCGGGTGCTCGACCTTGACGACCTCGGCGCCGAAGTCGCCGAGCAGGGTGGCGGCGAGCGGGCCGGCGAAGAGGGTGGCGAGGTCGAGGACGCGCAGGCCGGTGAGCGGGCCTGGCCCGGGACGCGCGCTCATGACGTGGACTGCGCGTGGTGTGTGTACGGCGCGGCCTCGGCGTCGATCTCGGAGCGGTACGGCATCGAGGACGTGGCCCCGATCCGCTGTACGGACAGCGCGGCGGCGGCCGACGCCCAGGCGAGGGCCTCCGGCATGGGGCGGCCCTCGGCGAGCGCGACCGCGAGGGTGCCGACGAAGGTGTCGCCCGCGCCGGTCGAGTCCACGGCGTCGACGCGGGGCGCGGGGACCGTGAGGGGGGCGGCGCCCCGGGCCGCGTACAGGCTGCCCGCGGCGCCCAGGGTGACGACGACCTCCGGCACATGGTCGAGCAGCGCGGTGGCCGCCTCACGGGGGTCGGGGGTGCCGGTCAGCGCGGCGGCCTCGTACTCGTTGGGCACCAGCAGGTCGATGGAGGCCAGGAGCTGGGCCGGCAGGGGTTGTGCGGGGGACGGGGTCAGGATGGTGCGGACGCCGTGCCGGCGGGCGGCCTCGGCGCCCGCGACGACGGCGGCGAGCGGGATCTCCAGCTGGAGCAGGAGCGCGTCGGCGGTGGTGATGAGGCCCTCGTCGCCGGGGGCGAGGTGGTCGACGGTGCCGTTGGCGCCGGGGATGACGACGATCGCGTTGCCGCCCTGGTCGTCCACCACGATGTGCGCGGTGCCGGACGGGCCCTCGGTGGTGCGCAGGTGGTCGGTGTCCACGCCGGAGTGCTCCAGGGCGGAGCGGAGCTGGGAGCCGAAGGAGTCGACGCCGACCGCGCCGATCAACGTGACGTCCGCGCCCGCGTGGGCCGCGGCGACGGCCTGGTTGGCGCCCTTGCCGCCGGGGATCGTACGGAACTCCCGTCCCGTCACGGTCTCTCCGCGCTGCGGGGCCCTGGCGACGTACGTGACGAGGTCCATGTTCGTGCTGCCGAGCACGGCGATGTGGGTCATGGGTGACGGGTCTCCCGGTGCGTGAGCTGGGCGAGGGTGTCGAAGCCGATGCCGTTGAAGTCGGTGAGGGAGGTGGCCAGACGGTTCTTGAGCGGGGTGGTCCAGCGCTCCGGCAGGGCGTCGGGGGCGCCGGCGAGCAGGCCCGCGACGCTGCCCGCGGTGGCGCCGTTGGAGTCGGTGTCCCAGCCGCCGGACACCGCGCGGCAGACGGACCCGGTGAAGTCGCCGTCCGCGTGGGTGAGGGCGGCGGCGATCAGGGCGGTGTTGGGGAGGGCGTGGACCCAGTGGTAGTCGCCGTAGGTGGTGTGCAGGACGTCGACGACCTTCTCGAAGTCCACGGTCGAGTGGGCGAGCCGGACGGCGTGGTGGACCGCCTTCGCCAGCCGGGAGGCGGGGGGTACGACGGTCAGGCCGGTGCGCAGGCAGGCGTGGATGTCGCTGCGGCCGGTGGCGGCCTCGGCGACGGTGGCGGCGGTGAACATGGCGGCGTACACACCGTTCGCGGTGTGGGTGAGGGTGGCGTCGCGGTGGGCCTGCGCCGCGGCGGCGGCCGGGTCGCCGGGGTTCGTCCAGCCGTGGACGTCGGCGCGGATGAGGGCGCCGATCCATTCGCGGAAGGGATTGTGGTGGTGGGCCGTGTGCGGGGGCTCGACGCCGGCGAGGAGGTTGCGGTAGGCGACGCGTTCCGCGGTGAAGGTGCGGCCGGCGGGGAGTTCCTCCAGCCAGAGGCGGGCGACGTCCGCGGTGGTGAATCCCCGGCCGTGACGCTGGAGCAACAGGAGGTTGAGGAGGGGGTAGTTGAGGTCGTCGTCCTCGGGCATGCCGTCGATGTTCTCGGCCAGCGAGGTGGACGCCGAGCGCCTGTTCCAGGGGTAGGCGGCGGTCAGCTCCGCGGGCAGGCCGCGAGCGGTGAACCAGGTGTGGAGGGGCCAGTTCCCGGTGGCTTTCGCCAGTGCGCGGATGCCCCGGAGGGGGAGTTTCTCGACGGGTTTGCCCAGCAGACAGCCCACGGCGCGGCCCAGCCAGGCCGCTTCCAGGCGGGGCACGGCGACGGCGGGGGAGGCGCCGGGGGCTTCGGAGGCTTCGGGGGCGGCGGTGGGTGTGCTGCCGTCGCCGGCGGCGGGCGGGTCCGGCTGCCGCGCGGGCCAGTCCGGGCAGCGGGTCATGACGGAGGCCAGTTCCGTCGGTTCGTGATTCGCCAACTCGCCGGGCAGGTCAGCGAGTTCGTCCAGCAGATCCGTCGCGAGGGCCCGCAGGTACGGTGAGGCGGGAGTGGGGGAGGCGCCGGCCCGCAGGGGGGCGGGCGGGCCGCCGGCCGCGTGCCAGCGTGCCGCGATCGTGTCGGACTCGCGGCCGTCCTGGGCGGCCTGGTGGAGCTCGTGCCCGATCAGGTCCTCGGGCTGGACCCAGGTCAGTCGGAGCACGGGATCCCCGCAAGCGCGGTGTACGCCGCCTCGTGGGCGCGCCGGCCGCGTACGTCCCGGTCGAAGATCTCGCGGGTCACCTCCGCGAGGGCCGCGGCCGGGGCGTGCAGATCGAGGCGGCTCGATTCCGCGACCGTCTTGGCCCAGTCGTGCGGGACCTCGGAGCCGAGCGCGCCGGCGAGGGCCCCGGCCATCGTGGCGATCGAGTCGCAGTCGCGCCCGTAGTTCACCGCGCCGAGGACCGCGTGCCGGAAGTCGCCGCCGGAGACCACCAGCATGCCCAGCGCGACGGGGAGTTCCTCGATGGAGTGCAGGCGGGAGGGGCGGCGGGCGCCGAGCGACGGGGCGCGGTAGTCCGGGCCCACCGTGTCGTAGGGGGCCACCGCCTCCCGCAGCGGGCGCAGCGCCGACTCGAAGTCCGAGTGCCGGGCGGCGACTTCGCAGACCGCCTCGATCGCGTCCCGGGTGCCGTCCTTCGCCAGGTCCAGACAGGCCGTGACGACCGAGTCCGGGGTGGCCCCCGGCGCGCAGGCCGCCGCCACTCCCGCCGCCAGCACGCCCGCGGCCTCCCTGCCGTAGGAGGACTGGTGCGCGCCCGCGACGTCCAGCGCCTCGGTGTACGCGCCCGCCGGGTTGGCCGCGTTCACCAGTCCGACCGGTGCCATGTACATCGCGGCGCCGCAGTTGACGATGTTGCCCGTACCGGCCTCCCGGGGGTCCACATGGCCGTAGTGGAGCCGGGCGACCAGCCACTTCTCGGCGAGGAAGATCCGCTGGAGCGGGAGCGCCTCCGACTCCAGTTCCGGGATCCAGCGGGGGGCCGTCATCAGGTCGGGGACGAGGTGTCCGGCGACGGCGTAGGCGTCGAGGTGGTCGCGGACCGTGGTGTACACGCGGATCAGCGCGTGGGTCATCAGGGTGTCGTCGGTGACGTGCCCGTCGCCCTTGTGGTACGGGGCGATGGGGCGGGCGGTGCGCCAGGCGTCGCCGTTCCAGGGGCCGACGACGCCGTGCACGCGGCCGCCGTGCCGTTCGGTGATCTGCTCGGGGGTGTAGCCCTCGACGGGGCCGCCGAGCGCGTCGCCGACCGCGGCTCCGACGAGGGCTGCCGTGATCCGTTCGTCCAGGGTTCCCATTTCTTCTCTTTTGGGCGTCATGCCCGAATCATCCCTCCGGGAGGGCCAGTTCCGTCGCTTCGAGCAGATCGGCGAGTCCGATGAGGTCCGTACCGGTCAGGCGGGGAAGCGCGCAGCCCGAGAGGATCCGGCAGGCGTCGCGCCAGGTGGCCGGGATGGCGGCACCGCCGCCGAGCGCTCCGGTCAGCGCCCCCGCCAGGGCCGGGGCGGAGTCGGCGACGCGGGAGAGACAGGCGGCGGCGGGCACCGCCTCCGCGATCCGGCCGCGCGCCGCGGTCGCGAGAGCCAGGGCGACCGGCACGGTCTCCGCCGCCGCGACGCCGTAGCTGTAGACGTGGTCGACGATCTGGTGCTCCAGGAGGGGGACCAGGGCGAAGGTGCTCTCGCTGTCGCGGGCGAGGCGCAGCGCGTGGCGTGCGTTGCGGCCGATCTCCGTCTCCTTGGGCAGTTCGGCGAGGGCGGCGTCCGCGCAGGCCTCGACATCGGCTCCGGCGAGGGCGAGCGCGAGGGCGGCGGCCATGGCGCGGGCGCCGTGCACGCCGTCTCCGTCCTGGGTGTAGCGGGCGTCGAACTCGGCCAGTTCCGCGGCGAGCGGGGCGTCGCCGGGGTGGGCGATGGCGAGTACGCAGGCGCGGACGCAGGCCGCGTCGTCGAAGTAGTGCGGATTGTCGTGGCCGGTGGCGGGCGGGCGCAGACCGGTGGCGAGGTTGCCGAGCCCGGCCCGTACGGAGATCCGGGCGCGCAGCGGCAGCAGTGCGGACTCGACCTCCGGGGCGCGCTCGGCGGCCGCGGCGACCTCGCTGGCGACGGCGTTCCAGGACAGGTCGATGGACGCCCGCATCCGCCGCGCCCGGCTGAGATCGCCCAGCGCGCCGGCGTCCCCGGCGCGCAGTACGGCCTCGGCCGCGAACGCCGCCCACTCGGCGTCGTCCGAGGGGCCGAGCCGCAGGGGCTCAGGCGGCTGGTTGAGGGCGATGGGCACCGGCAGGGTCGTCGTCGCGTTCTGTTCGGCGAACGTGTCCAGTTCCCTGGTCAGCCGCCGTGTCCACTCGGGCATCCGGGCGGCACGGTGCCGGGCCGCGGGCCAGCCGGCGGCGTCGCCGGCGGCGAGGCCGATCAGGAGGCCCTCGATACGGCGGGGGCGCGGGCCGGGCGCCGGGTCGGCGACGTCCGTGACGAGGACCTCCGGCGCCGAGGCCGCTCCCGCGCCGTTTTCGTCTCCCACGAGGCCGGGTCTCACGGGCGTACCTCCTTGTGGGCGGTGGCGGTGGCGGTGGCGTGGTCGGGGATGGGGGTGTGGCCCGGGGTGAGGGGGCCGTCGGTGGTGAGGGTGCGGCCCGCGGGGAGGGGACGGTCGGTGGCGACGGCGCGCTCCGGGGCGAGGGCGTGGTCGGCGGCGAGGGCAGGGTCGGTGATGAGGGCGCGCGGGCCGGTGGCGGCGCCCGGTTCCGTGTGCGGGGTCGCTCTCGCCGGGTCCGGATCGCGTGCGGGCCGTCGCCGCTCACGTACGGGGAGACCGCCGTCCGGGCCCCGCTCCCGTGCGGTACCCGAACGCCACTTCCGGTCGTCCCCCGGGGTCAGCAGTTCCGCCACGTCCAGCACGTGGTGGCCCTCCATCGAGGGGAGGCAACTGCCGCGCGCCGGGCCGATGGCCGCGGCCCAGGCGGCCGGGATCGCCGAGGCGCCCCGGGTCGCCCCGGCCAGCGCGCCCGCCACCGCGGCCGTGGTGTCGGCGTCGCGGCCCATGTTGACGGCGGTGAGGACGGACTCGGTGAAGTCGCCGTCGGCGGCGGCGTACGCGCCGAAGGCCAGGGCGACGGCTTCGGGGGCCAGGTCCGTCCAGGGGTAGCCGCCGATGACGACCGCCGAGCGCACCGCGCGTTCGCCGCGGTGCGCGACCGCGATCGCGCGGCGCAGCGAGCGGGCGGTCCAGGAGTCGTCCGGGATCACCGCGAGCGCGGAGGCGGCCACGGCGATCGTCGAGGCGCCCGCCATCGCCGCCGCGACACCCGCCGCGACCGCCTGGCCGCCGTAGATGCCCTCGCCGTCGTGGCTCACCGAACCGTCGATCGCCACCAGCCGCGCGGCCTCCGCGGGCCGCCCCGCCGCGAACACGCCGAAGGGGGCCGCGCGCATCGCCAGGCCGTCGCTCCACGCGTGCCGGTGCTGGGCCGAGATGGGGGCCGCCAGTCCACGGCGGAGGTTCTCCAGGGTGCCGCGCTCGCTGAAGCCGGCGCCGCGGAACGGTCCCTCGTCACGGTCGGCGATCCACTGGTGCCAGGCCGACTCGACGTGCGCCACGGTGAGCGCCGAGCCGTGCCGGGCCAGCAGGAGTCCGGAGAAGATCGCGTACTCCGTGTCGTCCGTCCCGGCCGGATGCTCGGCGACGTAGCCCGTGATACGGCCCCACTTCGCGCGGATCTGCGACGGCCGCATGTTCTCGGCGGGCGCGCCCAGCGCGTCCCCGACCGCGAGACCCAGCAGCGCGCCGCGTGCCCGTTCGCGCAGACCGGTGGCGTCCCCGGGCGCCGGGACGGAGGGGATGCAGGCGATGGAAGCCATTCGGTGCCACTCCTCTCAGGGCCCAGAGCCCTTTGGGGATGTGTCCCACGGGAGGAGGCGCGCAGAGCCTCGCGCGACCCCGTATTCACCCGGTCGACATCTGTGCAAAGGCATCCACGGATGAGCGGAGAAGGGTAAAGGTGCAGGTTAGCCCAGCCTTTCCTTGCTGGCGGGCAGGAAATTCCAGGCGTACTTTTGGGGTTGTCGAAAAGTAGAAGTAGTCCAATCACGTGTTCTGGGGGACCGGTATGTCCATCATCGAGACCGAAGCCGCACTGCATGAGGCGCACCGGGACAACCACACCCACCGCGATGTGAACGGCGGCTGGCTGCGCCCGGCGGTGTTCGGCGCGATGGACGGGCTCGTGTCCAACCTCGCCCTGATGACCGGTGTCGCCGGCGGCTCCGTCTCCCACCGGACGATCGTCATCACCGGACTCGTGGGCCTGGCCGCCGGAGCCTTCTCCATGGCCGCCGGCGAGTACACCTCCGTCGCCTCGCAGCGCGAACTCGTCGAGGCCGAACTCGACGTCGAGCGCCGGGAGCTGAGGAAGCACCCGAAGGACGAGGAGCGTGAGCTCGCCGCGCTCTACGAGTCCCGCGGAGTGGAGCCCGCGCTGGCCCGCGAGGTCGCCAGTCAGCTGTCCCGCGACCCCGAGCAGGCCCTGGAGATCCACGCGCGCGAGGAGCTGGGCATAGACCCCGGCGACCTGCCCTCGCCCGCGGTCGCCGCCGTGTCGAGCTTCGGCTCCTTCGCCCTGGGCGCCCTGCTCCCGCTGCTCCCGTACCTCCTCGGCGCGACCGTCCTGTGGCCCGCCCTGCTGCTCGCGCTGATCGGGCTCTTCGCGTGCGGCGCGATCGTGGCCCGGGTGACGGCGCGCTCCTGGTGGTACAGCGGAATCCGGCAGCTCGCGCTCGGGGGTGCCGCGGCGGGTGTGACGTACGTCCTGGGCAGTCTGTTCGGTACCGCCGTAGGATGATGTATGGCGGAGCTATGCAAGGGACTGCATAAGTAGCCGTTACTCGCTGGTTTCGAATACTTAACCACTGGGCATGAGCCGTAAGCGCTGCGGGCAATGAGGCCTGCTCCGCACCACCGTGGCGGGCGACGTCGCCTGCCACGCTCCGGCCCACGGACACCGATCTGTCCGCCTGGGCCCCCTCAACTCCAGCGCCGTGTGCGGTACCCCCCGCCGCGACTCCCGGTGTCCGCATGTTGGAACGCAGTATCCGGTTCCCGGGAACCGCTCCATCATGTAACCTGCACGAAATTTTGCATCCCCCCAGCAGAGGGCCAGAGTCGTCCCTCGGCACATGCTCCCCCAGACGCCTTCGAAGCGCTGGGAGGTGCCCCCAGCCACGACGACGACGGGAGAGCCGATGCGTTCGCCGCGCCAGCCGTCCCAGCACTCCACGAATGGCCAGAACTGGTCCTTCATGGATGCTCGCCCTGCTGCTCAGGGTATGTACGACCCCCGCAACGAACACGACGCCTGTGGCGTCGGCTTCGTGGCCACCCTCACCGGCGAGGCGAGCTACGCGCTGGTCGAGCAGGCGCTCACCGTGCTGCGCAACCTGGAACACCGCGGTGCCACCGGCGCCGAGCCCGACTCGGGCGACGGCGCGGGCATCCTGTCCCAGGTCCCGGACGCGTTCCTCCGTGAGGTGGCCGGATTCGAGCTTCCCGGGGCCGGCGCCTACGCGGTCGGCATCGCCTTCCTGCCCGGCGACGGCACCGAGGACGCCGTCTCACGGATCGAGACGATCGCCGCCGAAGAGAACCTGACCGTTCTCGGCTGGCGCCAGGTGCCCGTAGCCCCCGAACTCCTCGGCGTGACCGCCCGCTCCACGATGCCCGTGTTCCGCCAGATCTTCGTGTCCGACGGCGTCAGCGAGGGCATCGACCTCGACCGCAAGGCGTTCGTGCTGCGCAAGCGCGCCGAACGCGAGGCCGGCGTCTACTTCCCGTCACTCTCCGCGCGCACCATCGTCTACAAGGGCATGCTGACCACCGGCCAGCTCGAACCCTTCTTCCCGGACCTGTCCGACCGCCGCTTCGCCTCCGCGATCGCGCTCGTGCACTCCCGGTTCTCCACCAACACCTTCCCGAGCTGGCCGCTCGCCCACCCCTACCGTTTCGTCGCGCACAACGGCGAGATCAACACGGTCAAGGGCAACCGCAACTGGATGAAGGCCCGCGAGTCCCAGCTGGTCTCCGACCTGTTCGGCGACAAGGGCCTGGAGCGGATCTTCCCCGTCTGCACCCCGGACGCCTCCGACTCGGCCTCCTTCGACGAGGTGCTCGAACTCCTGCACCTCGGCGGCCGCTCGCTCCCGCACTCCGTACTGATGATGATCCCGGAGGCCTGGGAGAACCACGGCTCCATGGACCCGGCCCGGCGCGCCTTCTACCAGTTCCACTCCACGATGATGGAGCCCTGGGACGGCCCGGCCTGCGTCACCTTCACCGACGGCACCCAGGTCGGCGCGGTCCTCGACCGCAACGGTCTGCGACCCGGCCGCTACTGGGTCACCGACGACGGCCTCGTCGTCCTCGGCTCCGAGGTCGGCGTCCTCGACATCGACCCCGCCAAGGTCGTCCGCAAGGGCCGCCTCCAGCCCGGCCGCATGTTCCTCGTGGACACCGCCGAGCACCGCATCATCGAGGACGACGAGATCAAGGCCGGCCTCGCCGCCGACCTGCCCTACGCGGAGTGGCTGGAGGCCGGCGAGATCGAGCTCTCCGACCTCCCCGAGCGCGAGCACATCGTGCACACCCACGCCTCGGTCACCCGCCGCCAGCAGACCTTCGGCTACACCGAGGAGGAGCTGCGGATCATCCTCGCGCCGATGGCCAAGGCCGGCGCCGAGCCGATCGGCTCGATGGGCACGGACACGCCGATCGCCGCCCTCTCGCAGCGCCCGCGTCTCCTCTTCGACTACTTCACCCAGCTCTTCGCGCAGGTCACCAACCCGCCGCTGGACGCGATCCGTGAGGAGCTCGTCACCTCGCTGCGCTCCTCGCTCGGCCCGGCGGGCAACCTCCTGGAGCCGACCGCGGCCTCCTGTCGCAGCGTCACCCTGCCCTTCCCGGTGATCGACAACGACGAGCTGGCCAAGCTCATCCACATCAACGCCGACGGCGACATGCCCGGCATGAAGGCCGCCACACTGTCGGGCCTCTACCGCGTCTCCGGCGGCGCGGACTCGCTGGCCGCACGGATCGAGGAGATCTGCTCCGAGGCCGACGCCGCCATAGACAACGGCGCCCGCCTGATCGTGCTCTCGGACCGGCACTCGGACGCCGAGCACGCCCCGATCCCCTCGCTGCTGCTGACCGCGGCCGTCCACCACCACCTCATCCGCACCAAGCAGCGCACCCAGGTGGGCCTGCTGGTCGAGGCCGGCGACGTCCGCGAGGTCCACCACGTGGCCCTCCTCATCGGCTTCGGCGCCGCCGCGGTCAACCCGTACCTGGCGATGGAATCGGTCGAGGACCTGGTCCGCGCCGGCACCTTCCTGCAGGGCATCGAGGCCGAGCAGGCCATCCGCAACCTGATCTACGCGCTCGGCAAGGGCGTCCTCAAGGTCATGTCCAAGATGGGCATCTCCACCGTCGCCTCCTACCGCGGCGCGCAGGTCTTCGAGGCCGTCGGCCTGGACACCGAGTTCGTCGGCCGCTACTTCAGCGGCACCGCGACGAAGATCGGCGGCGCCGGTCTCGACGTCATCGCCAAGGAGGTCGCCGCCCGGCACGCCAAGGCCTACCCGGCCTCCGGCATCGCCCCCGCGCACCGCGCCCTCGACATAGGCGGCGAGTACCAGTGGCGCCGCGAGGGCGAACCGCACCTGTTCGACCCGGAGACGGTCTTCCGCCTCCAGCACTCGACGCGCTCCGGCAGCTACGACATCTTCAAGAAGTACACGGACCGGGTGAACGAGCAGTCCGAGCGCCTGATGACGCTCCGCGGCCTGTTCGGCTTCGCCTCCGACCGCCCGTCGATCCCGGTCGACGAGGTCGAGCCGGTCAGCGAGATCGTCAAGCGTTTCTCCACCGGCGCCATGTCGTACGGCTCCATCTCCAAGGAGGCGCACGAGACCCTCGCCATCGCCATGAACCAGCTGGGCGGCAAGTCCAACACCGGTGAGGGCGGCGAGGACGCGGACCGGCTGTACGACCCGGCGCGCCGTTCCTCCATCAAGCAGGTCGCCTCCGGCCGCTTCGGTGTGACCTCGGAGTACCTGGTCAACGCCGACGACATCCAGATCAAGATGGCGCAGGGCGCGAAGCCCGGCGAGGGCGGCCAGCTGCCCGGCCACAAGGTGTACCCCTGGGTCGCCAAGACCCGGCACAGCACCCCCGGCGTGGGCCTGATCTCCCCGCCGCCGCACCACGACATCTACTCCATCGAGGACCTGGCCCAGCTGATCCACGACCTGAAGAACGCCAACCCGCAGGCCCGCATCCACGTGAAGCTGGTCTCCGAGGTCGGCGTCGGCACGGTCGCCGCGGGTGTCTCCAAGGCACACGCGGACGTGGTGCTCATCTCCGGCCACGACGGCGGCACCGGCGCCTCCCCGCTCACCTCGCTCAAGCACGCGGGCGGCCCCTGGGAGCTGGGCCTCGCCGAGACCCAGCAGACCCTGCTGCTCAACGGCCTGCGCGACCGGATCGTCGTCCAGACCGACGGCCAGCTGAAGACCGGCCGCGACGTGGTCATCGCCGCGCTGCTCGGCGCCGAGGAGTTCGGTTTCGCGACCGCGCCGCTCGTCGTCTCCGGCTGCGTCATGATGCGCGTCTGTCACCTGGACACCTGCCCGGTCGGCATCGCCACCCAGAACCCGGTGCTGCGCGAGCGGTTCGCCGGCAAGGCCGAGTACATCGTGAACTTCTTCAAGTTCATCGCCGAGGAGGTCCGCGAGATCCTCGCCGAGCTGGGCTTCCGCACCATCGAGGAGGCCGTCGGCCACGCCGAGCACCTCGACGTCACCCGGGCCGTCGACCACTGGAAGGCGCAGGGCCTCGACCTGTCCCCGCTCTTCCACGTGCCCGAACTGCCCGAGGGCGCGGTGCGCCACCGGGTCGTCGCACAGGACCACGGCCTGGAGAAGGCCCTCGACAACGAGCTGATCAAGCTCGCCTCCGACGCGCTGGCCGCGAACTCCCAGGCCGACGCCCAGCCGGTCCGCGCCCAGGTCGCGATCCGCAACATCAACCGCACGGTCGGCACCATGCTCGGCCACGAGGTGACGAAGAAGTTCGGCGGCGCGGGCCTGCCCGACGACACCATCGACATCACCTTCACGGGTTCGGCGGGCCAGTCCTTCGGCGCCTTCCTGCCGCGCGGTGTCACGCTGCGCCTGGAGGGCGACGCCAACGACTACGTCGGCAAGGGCCTCTCCGGCGGCCGGGTAGTCGTCCGCCCCGACCGGGGCGCCGACCACCTCGCCGAGTACTCGACGATCGCGGGCAACACCATCGCGTACGGCGCGACCGGCGGCGAACTCTTCCTGCGCGGCCGCACCGGCGAGCGCTTCTGCGTCCGCAACTCCGGCGCGACCGTGGTCTCCGAGGGCGTGGGCGACCACGGCTGCGAGTACATGACCGGCGGCCACGCCGTCGTCCTCGGCGAGACGGGACGCAACTTCGCGGCCGGCATGTCCGGCGGCATCGCGTACGTCGTCGACCTCGACCGCGACAACGTCAACCCCGGCAACGTGGGCGCCGTCGAGGAGCTCGACGACACCGACAAGCAGTGGCTGCACGCCGTGGTGCGCCGCCACCAGGAGGAGACCGGTTCGACGGTCGCCGGGAAGCTCCTGGCCGAGTGGGACACCCCCCAGGGAGGCGTCCACCGCTTCAGCAAGATCATCCCCAGCACGTACAAGGCAGTGCTCGCCGCCAAGGACGCCGCCGAGCGAGCCGGACTCCCCGAGTCCGAGATCACCGAGAAGATGATGGAGGCGGCGACCAATGGCTGATCCCAAGGGCTTTCTGAACCACGGCCGCGAGGTCGCCAGGACCCGCCCCGTCGACGAACGCGTCAAGGACTGGAACGAGGTCTACGTTCCGGGCTCGCTGCTCCCGATCATCTCCAAGCAGGCCGGCCGCTGCATGGACTGCGGCATCCCGTTCTGCCACAACGGCTGTCCGCTGGGGAACCTGATCCCCGAGTGGAACGACTACGCCTACCGCGAGGACTGGCAGGCCGCGTCCGAGCGTCTGCACGCCACGAACAACTTCCCGGAGTTCACGGGCCGGCTGTGCCCCGCCCCGTGCGAGTCGGCGTGTGTGCTCGGCATCAACCAGCCCGCCGTGACCATCAAGAACGTCGAGGTCTCGATCATCGACAAGGCGTGGGACAGCGGGTCCGTCGCCCCGCAGATCCCCCAGCGCCTGTCGGGCAAGACCGTCGCGGTCATCGGATCGGGCCCCGCGGGCCTGGCCGCCGCCCAGCAGCTGACCCGGGCCGGCCACACGGTCGCCGTCTACGAGCGCGCGGACCGCGTCGGCGGCCTGCTGCGCTACGGCATCCCCGAGTTCAAGATGGAGAAGCGGCACATCAACCGCCGTATCGAGCAGATGCGCGCGGAGGGCACCCGTTTCCGTACGGGCATCGAGATCGGCCGCGACCTCAAGGCGACCGACCTGCGCAAGCGGTACGACGCGGTGGTCATCGCCGCCGGTGCCACGACCGCGCGGGACCTGCCGGTGCCCGGCCGCGAACTCAACGGCATCCACCAGGCCATGGAGTACCTGCCGCTGTCCAACAAGGTCCAGGAGGGCGACTACGTGACGCCCCCGATCACGGCCGAGGGCAAGCACGTGGTGGTCATCGGCGGCGGCGACACGGGCGCGGACTGCGTGGGCACCGCCCACCGCCAGGGCGCGGCCTCGGTCACGCAGCTGGAGATCATGCCCCGTCCGGGCGAGGAGCGGAACCCCGGCCAGCCCTGGCCGACGTTCCCCATGCTCTACAAGGTCACCTCCGCGCACGAGGAGGGCGGCGACCGCGTCTACTCGGTCTCCACCACCCACTTCGAGGGCGACGAGGACGGCAACGTCCAGTGGCTGCACCTCAGCGAGGTCGAGTTCGTCGACGGCAGGCTGAACCAGAAGCCCGGCACGGAGCGCAAGATCCCCGCCCAGCTGGTCACCCTGGCGATGGGCTTCACCGGCACCGACGTCGAGAACGGCGTCGTCGCCCAGTTCGGCCTGGAACTCGACGCACGCGGCAACATCGCCCGCGACGCCGACTTCGCGACCAACGTGCCGGGCGTGTACGTTGCCGGTGACGCGGGCCGCGGCCAGTCCCTGATCGTGTGGGCCATCGCGGAGGGCCGCTCGGCCGCCCGCGGGGTCGACCGTTTCCTGGCGGGGGCCAGCGAGCTGCCGGCCCCGATCCGCCCCACGGACCGTTCCCTGATGGTCTGACGCTCCACCCCAACAGACGTCCCGTACAAAGGCGTACGGAACTGAACGCGGCGCCTGCCTTGTCCCCGACCGGACTGTGGTGGGCGCCGTGGTGCGTCCCGGCTCGACCGGCGTGACGTGGGCGCCGTGGCGCGTCCCGGAGTGTGGTGGGCGCCGTCCTGCCCGCCGCCCGGACCGGCTACCGCGCCACCCGGTACGTCTCCCCGTACACCTTCCACTCCAGCGGCGTGTCCAGACCGAGGTTGCCGTCGTACAGGAACCTCCGCTGGGCCGTGTCGATGCGGGACGTGTCGTGGTGGGCGCTCTCGGACTTCATGGCGGCGCGGCGGATGTCCAGGAAGATGTCGAGGTAGGCCGTCTCGGAGCCACCCTCGGCCGGGGTGTCGGCCTCGGCCATGGCGCGTCGGCGCAGCCCGTAGAAGCCGTCGGGACCGGTGCCCGGGCCGTGCATGACCATGGCGTCGTAGTAGACGAACTGCCCGAGCGTGCCCAGGCCGTCCAGCTCGGCGCGACGCACCACCGGGTCGAAGTAGACCTCGTCGCGCTCGGTGTCCTGGGCCTCCCGGAAGGCGGCCACCGCGGCCTCCTCGCGCCAGGCCGCGGGGAAACCCGGGTCGAGCCCCTCGTGGGAGTCGGTGCCGTCGACCCTGCGCAGCGCGGGCAGATAGCGGGCGAGGCCGTTGTCCGGGTGGTCCTTCGTGTAACGCTCGACCAGCGAGAGCAGGTCGTGGGTGCCGGTGCAGAAACCGATGAGACCCGCCGTGTAACCCTGCCCGTCGCCGATGTCCTCGATGTAGCCGTACGCGCTGCGCCAGTCCAGCGTGGAGTTCTCGGCGCTCGCCACGATCTTCTGGGCGAGCTCCTTCTTGTCCGGCGCGGCGAGTCCGGCGCCTCCCGGCCGTCCGGCGCCCTGCCGGACCGCGGACCCGGCCGCCTCCGAGCCCGCGGACCCGGGCACGAAGAAGCAGACCGCCGCCGCGGCCAGGGCAAGGACCGCGAGCAGAAGGAGACGTACGCGTTTCATGCCCCCAGCGTAGAACCGGCGCGGGCGCACCCGGCCCGGTGCCGCGACAGGCGGTGTGCGCCCCGTCGCGTCGCTAGGCCGCTCCGTTCCTCAGTGCGGAGACCTTTCCGGCGGCCAGTACCACCAGCAGCACCAACAGCCCGGCGCACACGGCGCCTTGGACGAGGGCCCGGCGGCCGTCACGGGGTGCGTACGCGTAGGCGAGAGTCACCGCGACACCGGTCAGCAGCCCGCCGAGGTGGCTCTCCCAGGAGGTGTACGCGGCGGAGATCACCAGCCAGAGCAGCAGGCCCGCCAGGAGTCGGTTGACGGCGTTCATGTCCGCGCCCAGGCGACGGGCCATGACGTAGTACGCGGCACCCAGTCCGAAGACCGCGCCCGACGCGCCGAGCGTGGCCTCGTCCGGCGCGAGCAGCAGCACCAGCACGGAACCGCCGAGCGCCGACAGCAGGTACAGGGCGATGTAACGGACCCTGCCGAGCTGGGCCTCCACCACCCGGCCCAGGTTCCACAGCGAGACCATGTTCATCACGATGTGCAGGATCCCGAACGTGCCCTCGGTGGGCGGCAGATGGAGGAACGCGCCGGTCAGCATCCGGTACCACTCCCCGTCGACCACGCCTTCCGGGTGGAAGTCCGCGAAGTGGTGTGCCGCCCAGAGGTAGTGCCCGCCGTCCGGTCCCGCCAGCCCCGCGCCCAGCATCTGGAAACGGTCCACGATCGCCGGGCGCACCACTTCGCCCAGGTAGGCCAGCACGTTCAGCGCGATCAGGACGTACGTCACCACGGGCGTCGTCGAGATCCGGCCGCCGAACGCCGTGCGGGCCTGCCGGACGGACCGGGAGCCCTCCTTCACGCACTCCACGCACTGGTGGCCGACGGCCGCCTCGCGCATGCAGGCGGGGCAGATGTAACGGTCGCACCGGGTGCAGCGCACATGCGACTCCACCTTGGGGTGGCGGTAGCAGGTGGTGACGGCGGGCTCGACGGGGCCGTCCTGCTCGACGGGTCCGGTGGACTGGGGGGACTCGGATTCCACGGCCGGCTCCTTGGCGGTACGGACATGCGGAGGGGAACGGTGAGCCGGTGGGGTCGGCGGCGAACAAAATAGCGAACACAGGTGTACGGGCGGGACGGCAGGGGGCTGTCTTGGTGCCGTAATCTCGGCACTCCCGCCCAGCTCATCGCGCCGGAGCCGCGCCGAAGCCGTACCGGCGCCGTACCGAGGCCGGGTGCGAGCCGTGCCGAGGCCACGCCGAAGCAGTACCGAAGGGAGCCCGTATGCCCGGGATCAGTCTCAGCAAGGTGGAGGAGACCGCGCCCGCGCTGGTCAGCCTGTACAAGACCGCCGGCGCCTCCCTCGCCCGGCACGGGCTGGACGGGCAACGGGCCGCGGTGTACCTGGTGGTCGACTACTCCGGGTCGATGAAGCCGTACTACGCCGACGGCAGCGTGCAGGCGCTCGCGGACCGGGTGCTCGGGCTGTCGGCGCACCTCGACGACGACGGCACCGTTCCGGTGGTCTTCTTCTCCACGGACATCGACGCGGTCACCGACATCGCGCTCGGCGACCACCAGGGGCGGGTGGAGCGGATCGTGGCCGGGCTCGGGCACATGGGCAGGACCAGTTACCACCTGGCCATGGACGCGGTCATCGACCACTACCTCGACAGCGGCTCCAAGGATCCCGCGCTCGTGGTCTTCCAGACGGACGGCGGGCCGGTCAACAAGCTCGCCGCCGAACGGTACTTGTGCAAGGCGGCCGGGCTTCCGCTGTTCTGGCAGTTCATAGGGTTCGGCGACCCGGACAGCAAGCAGTTCGACTTCCTGCGCAGGCTCGACGAGTTGGCCGTCCCGCAGAAGCGGGTGGTCGACAACGCCGGTTTCTTCCACGCCGGTTCGGATCCCCTGGAACTGGGCGACGAGGAGCTCTACGACCGGATCGTCGGTGAGTTCCCGCACTGGCTGGCGGCGGCGCGGGCCCGCGGGATCGTGCGGTGAGCGTGCGGCTGCTGGCCGCCGCCGAGCGGGTCGCGGTGCCCTGGAAGAACGGCGGCGGGGTGACGCGGGAGATCGCCGCGGGGCCCGAGGGCGCCGGCATGGACGACTTCCGGTGGCGGGTGAGCCTCGCCGACGTCGGCGCCGACGGCCCGTTCTCGTCGTTCGCCGGAGTGGACCGCACCCTGACGATGGCCGAGGGCGCGGGCATGGACCTGACCATCGGCGGCGAACACCACCGGGTCGACAGGCCCTTCGTGCCCCGGTCCTTCCCCGGCGACCTGCCCACCGACTGCCGGCTGCTCGGGGGCCCGGTCGTGAACCTGAACGTCATGTGGCGCAGGGACGGCGCGGCTGCCCCTGACGTCGTGATCGCGGGTGGTGGTACGGCCGTCACCGTGCCGGCGGGCCCGGAGGTGCTGGTCGTCGCGCTCGACGGCACCGCGGAGGTCGCCGGGCTGACCCTCGGCCGCTATGACGCCGCGCTGCTGAACGCCGAGGACGCCGTACTGCGCGCGACCGGCCGCACCGCCGTCGTCCGGCTCGCGGCACGGGCCCGGCTCGCCGCACCGGCCGACCTGTGACACCTCGTCGGCCGCGAGATCAGGCGTGCGCGGCGCGAGCGTCGAGGACGGCGGCACGGCACTCGGCCGGGCCGCCCCAGGCGGTGCGCAGGGCGTGGGCCCTGGCCAGCCACAGCGACAGGTCGTACTCGGCGGTGTAGCCGATCGCGCCGTGCAGCTGGAGCGCGGCGCGCGCGGTGGCGTACGCCGCCTCGCAGGCGGTGACCTTGGCGGCGGCGACATCGGCGGGAGCCATGGTCAGAGCGGCTCCGAAGAGCAGCGGGCGCGCGAAGTCCAGGGCGGTCCTCGCGTCGGCGAGCCGGTGCTTGACGGCCTGGAAGGAGCCGATGGGGACACCGAACTGGGTGCGGCGCCCGACATGGGCGACCGTGCGGTCGAGGAGCGCGAGACCGACACCGAGGGCCTGGGCGGCGGTGGCGAGCCGGGCCCAGGTGAGGGCGTGCTCCACGGGAGGCGCGAGCGCCAGGAGTTCGCCGCCTGCCGTCAGCGGGGTGAGACGGCGGGCGGGGTCCAGACAGCCGCGTACCGGGCCGTGGCCGGGGGCCAGACGCAGTTCGCGGGCCGTCAGGGCGAGGCGGACGGTCGCCGAGTCGCCGTCCGGCGCGTACGAGCCGTCGAGGGCCAGGGTCGCCGACGCCTCGCCCGAGAGCAGCGCCGGAAGCAGCCGCCCGGCGGGGCCGGGGTCCGTCAGCTCCGCCAGCAGGGCGGCCGCCGCGACCGTCTCCGCCAGCGGGCCCGGCACCGCGTGCCGCCCCAGCTCGACGAAGCCCACCGCCAGTTCCACCGGGAGCGGGCCCAGCCCTCCTTGCGAGGCCGGCACCGCCAGCGCGAACACGCCCGCCCCGGCGACACGGGACCACAGCGCACGGCCGCTGTCGTACGTGCCCCGGCTCCAGTCCCGTACGACCGACGGCGTGTCCGCGGCCGTCAGCATCGCGTCGAGGGAGCCGGCGAACGCGCGCTGTTCGGTGTCGAGGAGGAAGCGCATCAGCGGCGGCCCTTCGGGAGGCCGAGCAGGCGCTCGGCGACGATGTCGCGCTGGATCTCGTTGGTGCCCGCGTAGATGGGGCCGGCGAGGGAGAACACGTACCCCTCGGACCAGTCCGTGTCCGCCGTACCGCCCTCCTGGCCGAGGAGATCGAGCGCCGTCTCGTGCAGCGCGATGTCGTACTCGGACCAGAAGACCTTGTTCAGGCTGGCCTCCGCGCCGATGGTGTCGCCGTCGAGGATGCGGGAGGCATGGGCGTAGGCGAAGAGCTGGTAGGCGCGGGCGCCGATCAGCGCGTCCGCCACCCGGGCCGCGGCCCACGCCGGGCTGTCCCGGCTCCGCCACAGGGCGAACAGCCGGTCCGCGGCGGCCAGGAAGCGGCCCGGGGAGCGGAGTCGCAACCCGCGTTCGTCACCGGTCGCCGACATGGCGATCCGCCAGCCCTGGCCCGGCTCGCCGATCACGTCCTCGTCGGGGACGAAGACCTCGTCCAGGAAGATCTCGGCGAAGGCCGGCTTGCCGTCGAGGCGGCCGATCGGGCGGACGGTGACGCCGGGGGCCCGCAGGCCGAACATCAGATAGGTCAGCCCCTGGTGGGGTTTCGGTGTGCCGGGGTCGCTGCGGAACAGTCCGAACGCGCGATCGGCGAAGGCGGCACGCGACGACCAGGTCTTCTGGCCGCTCAGCAGCCAGCCCCCGTCGGCGCGCACCGCGCGGGAGGTGAGGGAGGCCAGGTCGGACCCGGCGTCCGGTTCGGACCAGGCCTGTGCCCAGACGACCTCGCCGGTGGCCATGGAGGGCAGCACGCGGGCGCGCTGCCGCGGCGTGCCGTGTTCGAAGAGGGTGGGCGCCAGCAGGTTGATGCCGTTCTGGGTGACGCGGCCAGGCGCGCCCGCCGCGTAGTACTCCTCCTCGAACACCAGCCAGCGCACGATGTCCGCGTCCCGGCCCCCGTACGCCGCCGGCCAGGACACCACCGACCAGCGGTCCGCGGCGAGTTCGGCCTCCCACGCGCGGTGGGCGGCGAAACCCTCCTCGGTCTCCAGGGAGGGGAGCGGGGCGTCCGGCACATGGGCGCCGAGCCAGGCCCGGACCTCGGCGCGGAACGCCTCGTCGGCGGGGGAGTGCGTGAGATCCATCGACGGCACCTCTCGGCGGCGAGCTTCCCTAACAAGTGTTTGGTAGGTTAACTTGGGAGTATGAGCGACGTCGAGACTCCCGCCCATGAACCGGCCTGCGAACCGGCCTACGAACCGGGGCACGGGCTGCTGAAGGGGCGCACCGCCGTCGTCACGGCCGCCGCGGGCACGGGCATCGGCGGGGCCACGGCGCGCAGGTTCCTGGAGGAGGGCGCGCGGGTGATCATCAGTGACGCGCACATCCGCCGTCTCAAGGAGAGCGAGGAAGCCCTGGCCGCCGAGTTCGGCGCCGGGAACGTCTGCGCGCTGCCCTGCGACGTGACGAACGACGAACAGGTCGAGGCCCTGTTCGCGCGGGCCGGCGACCTCCACGGCGGACTCGACGTCGTCGTCAACAACGCCGGACTCGGCGGCACCTCGGACCTCGCCGACATGACCGACGCGCAGTGGTCGAAGGTCCTCGACGTGACCCTGGGCGGCACCTTCCGCTGCACCCGCGCCGCACTGCGGCGCTTCAGGGAGCGGACCGGCGGCGGCGTGATAGTGAACAACGCCTCCGTCGTCGGCTGGCGCGCCCAGGCGGGCCAGGCGCACTACGCCGCCGCCAAAGCCGGCGTCATGGCGCTCACCCGCTGCGCGGCGATCGAGGCCGCCGCCTACGGGGTCCGGGTCAACGCGGTGTCCCCCAGCCTCGCCATGCACCCGCACCTGGCGAAGGTGACCACCCCCGCACTGCTGGAGGAACTGACGGGCCGTGAGGCCTTCGGCCGTTACGCGCAACCCTGGGAGGTGGCCAACGTGATCGTGTTCCTGGCGTCCGGCTACTCCTCGTACATGACCGGTGAGGTCGTCGCCGTCAGCAGCCAGCATGCCTAGCACCACAATGGAACCGTGCCTACCAAGAAGAAGCCCCAGGTGACCGCCACCCCGGAGCGCCGCCGTGAACTCCTCGCCCTCGCCGCCGAGGTCTTCGCCGAGCAGGGCTACAACGCCACCACCGTACGCAAGATCGCGGACGAGGCCGGAATGCTCGCGGGCAGTCTCTACTACCACTTCGACTCCAAGGAATCGATGCTGGAGGAGATCCTGCGGACCTTCCTCGACGAGCTCTGGGGCGGCTACGACACCGTTCTCGCCGCCGAACTCGGCCCCCGGGAAACCCTGGAGGCGCTGGTCACCGAGTCCTTCCGGGAGATCGACCGGCACCGGGCCGCCGTCGCGATCTACCAGAAGGAGTCCCGGCACCTCGCCGCCCAGCAGCGCTTCGCGTTCCTCGCCGAATCCCAGCGCAACTTCGAGAAGGCGTGGCTGAGCACCCTGGAGCGCGGGGTCGCCGCCGAGACCTTCCGGTCCGACCTCGACATCCGGCTCACCTACCGGTTCGTGCGCGACACCGTCTGGGTCGCCGCGTCCTGGTACCGGCCCGGCGGACAGCACAGCCCCGAGGAGATCGCCCGGCAGTACCTGTCGATGGTGCTGGACGGGATCTCCGTACGTCCCCAACCCCGTCCGCAAACCCCGCCCGCGGAGGAGTAGTCATGGCCGAGGCCTACATCGTCGAAGCGGTCCGTACGCCCGTGGGGAGGCGCGGAGGAGGCCTGAGCGCCGTCCACCCGGCCGACCTCGGCGCGCACGTCCTCAAGTCGCTCGTCGAACGGTCCGGCGTGGACCCGGCCGCCGTCGAGGACGTCGTCCTCGGCTGCCTGGACACCGTGGGACCGCAGGCCGGGGACATCGCCCGCACCTGCTGGCTGGCGGCCGGACTCCCCGAGGAGGTGCCGGGCGTCACCGTGGACCGGCAGTGCGGCTCCTCCCAGCAGGCCGTGCACTTCGCGGCCCAGGCGGTGCTGTCCGGCACCCAGGACCTGGTGGTCGCGGGCGGCGTCCAGAACATGAGCCTGATCCCCATCGCCTTCGCCTCCCGCCGCGCCGCCGAACCCCTCGGCCTCACCGACGGCCCCTTCGCCGGCAGCGAGGGCTGGCGGGCACGGTACGGCGACCGGCCCGTCAACCAGTTCCACGGCGCCGAACTGATCGCCGCCAAGTGGGGCATCACCCGCCGCGACCAGGAGGAGTTCGCGCTCCGCTCGCACCGGCGGGCGCTGCGCGCCCTCGACGAGGGCCGCTTCGCGCGCGAGACCGTCCCCTACGGCGAGGTCACGGCCGACGAGGGCCCGCGCCGGGACACCTCGCTGGAGAGGATGGCCGCCCTCGCCCCCGTCGTCGAGGGCGGCACCATCACCGCGGCCTGCTCCTCCCAGGTCTCCGACGGCGCCGCCGCGATGCTGCTCGCCTCCGAGCGGGCGGTACGCGAGCACGGTCTGACCCCGCGGGCCCGCGTCCACCACCTCTCCGCACGGGGCGAGGACCCGATCCGGATGCTGTCGGCGCCCATACCGGCCACCGCGTACGCGCTGAAGAAGACCGGCATGTCCCTCGGGGACATCGACCTCGTCGAGATCAACGAGGCGTTCGCCCCGGTCGTCCTCGCCTGGATCGAGGAGACCGGCGCCGATCCGGAGCGGGTCAACGTCAACGGCGGCGCGATCGCCCTCGGCCACCCGCTCGGCGCCACCGGCGTGAAACTGATGACGACGCTGCTGCACGAACTGGAGCGCACCGGCGGCCGGTTCGGCCTGCAGACCATGTGCGAGGGCGGCGGCCAGGCGAACGTGACGATCATCGAACGGCTTTGAGCGTGCTCCCGCCGGAAGCCGCTCGCGGCATCGCCGCCGGAGCCGGTACAGGTCTTCCAGCCCCGCGAGCTTCTTGAACCTGAAGGCGTACTTCACGCGGCGCCCTGGTCATCGCTGAACAGGTCGGCGAGGAGCTCTGCCATGGAGACCGTGGGCTCGTCGACGTACGCGGACGCTTCCCGGGCGAGTAGCCGGTCGGCCGCCTCCTCGACCGCGTCCAGAACCTCTATGGGCACGACGGCACCGACGCGCTCGCCCTTGCGGGTGATCACTGTGAAGTCGCCGGCCTCGGCGTTGCTCAGGATCTCGGCCGGCCGGGCACGGGCCTCGCGGATGCCCAGCGTCTCGGTCATGGCCCCGAGTGCACACCGGGTTGTGCACACGCGGGGTGGACGGTCAGTCCGCGGAGAACCACCGCCGCTTCCGACATCACGCGCTCGACCAGCTCCGCGCACGACGGCAGATCCTCAATCACCCCCGCGACCTGCCCCGACGCCATCACCCCCAGATCCGTACGCCCGTCCACCATCGCCGCCCTGAGCAGCATCGGCGTGTTCGCGGCCAGCAGCACCTGGCTCCACGTCAGGTCCCTGCCGTGCCTCATGGCGAGGCCGTCCCGGACCATCCGGGGCCAGGAGAGGCCGGACACCCGCCGGAAGCCCGCCGCCCCGCGCACGGCCCGGACGAGCGCCCGCGCACGGCCGGCCCGCTCCAGGGAGCCGACGAAGTCCGTCCGCAGCATGCGGTGCGGCAGCCCGTCGACGGCCCTCGTGACCGTCACGTCGCCGACCCCCGCCGCCAGATACGCCGCCTTCACCGCGTCCGGGACGGTGGAGTCGGAGGTGAGCAGGAAACGCGTCCCCATCGCGATGCCCGCCGCCCCGTACGCCAGCGCCGCGACCAGCCCCCGCCCGTCGTGGAAACCGCCCGCCGCCACCACCGGGACGTCCACGGCGTCCACCACCTGCGGCAGCAGCACCGTCGTCGCCACCTCGCCGGTGTGTCCGCCGCCCTCGCCGCCCTGCACGATCACCGCGTCCGCACCCCAGGCGGCCACCTTCTCCGCGTGCCGGCGCGCCCCGACGGAGGGCACCACGACCACGCCCGCCTCCTTCAACTCGGTGATCAGCTCACGGGAGGGGGCGAGGGCGAACGACGCGACCCGCACGCCCTCCTCGACGAGGATCCGTACTCGCTCCCCCGCGTCCCCCGCGTCGGCCCGCAGGTTCACCCCGAACGGCGCGTCCGTACGCGACCTGACCTCCCGCACCGCGTCCCGCAGGTGGTCCAGGGTCATCGTCGCGGAGGCCAGGATGCCCAGGGCCCCCGCGTTCGCCGTGGCGGAGACCAGCCGGGGCCCCGCGACCCACCCCATGCCGGTCTGCACGACCGGGTGACGGACACCGACGAGACGGGTGAACGCGGTCTCCATCAGCGCCCGGCCTCCCCGGTACGCGGGGCCGGGTCCACGACCTCGCGGTCCCGGGCACCGCCCGGATCGATCACCGTACGGATCAGCTCCCGCTCCAGCGGGGTCGGTTCGCGGGTGTACGGCACGTCGGCGGCCACGGACAGCTCGAAGCCCGTCGCCTCCCGCACCTCCTCCACGGTGACGCCCGGATGCAGTGAGGCCAGACGCATGGAGCGGTCGAGCGTGGCGAAGTCGAAGACGCCGAGGTCGCTCACCACGCGCGGGATGCGGTGGAAACGGGTGGCGCTCGGGCCCGCGGCGGCGGCCCGGTCGTACCCCACCCCGCACACCATGTCGACCCGCGCGACGAAGACCCGCCGGGAGTGCTTCGGGATCCAGTAACTCGTCGGATTGTTCAGCGTGTTGACCGGCGCCCCGCGCACGCCGAGCAGCTGGCGCAGCGGCCGGGCCCAGTCCCCGACGCAGGAGATGTTCTGGTTGCCGAAGCGGTCGATCTGACTCGCGCCCATCATCACGTGCCGGCGTCCGCCGGTCACCGCGGTCAGGTGCCGGCGGTAGGGCAGCCAGCCCTCGGGGGTGCCGTCGAGGCCGACGAGCAGGGCCTCGCCGTCGGTCATCAGCAGATCGGGCGAGAAGGTGCGCCTGGCCAGTCGGGCCCCGATGGACGGGATGGTGCCCATGGGGCTGGCGAGCACCTCGCCGTCGTCCCGCCAGGCCTCGGCGCAGGCGATCACGCAGTACTCGGCGCGGGTGATCGCTGGGACCGGGTTCATCGCCCCTCCTTGTGCCAGGTCCGCACGGCGGACTGGTACGCCTGTTCGTCCCCGGCGAGGAATCGCTCGGCGAACCGCTCGTACGGTGTGGTGGCGTACAGCTTCTGGAAGGGTTCGTCCCGCACGTAGTCCGGGGCGCAGGACGTGAAGTGCGCGCCGTTCGGAGCCTCGACGACACCCGTCACGCTCGACCGGTTCAGCAGCAGCGTCTGCGGCGCGGCCTCCTTGCCGGGCGCGGCGGTGCCGAGGTGGTCGACGAGCTGCTCGCAGGAGACGTACGCCGTGTCGGCCGCCTCGCAGAACAGATCGTCGAAGTACGGGTCCGGGCCCAGGTACTGGCCGTTTCCCGCGCGGTCCGCGCGGTTCATGTGGACCAGCGCCGCGTCCAGACGGAGGGCGGGCATGGCGACGAACGTCTCCCCGTCCTCGTAGGGGGAAGTGACCGTCCGCAGGCCGGGGTTGACCCGCATCACGTCCGAACCGATCCCGGCGCGCACCGGGAGGAAGGGGAGCCGGTTCGCCGCGGCGTGCAGGCCCCACATGAACATCGCCTCGTCGACCTCCGTGAGCTCGAAGGCGCCGCTCTCGCGCGCCGCGCGGTAGTGCGGTTCCAGCGGGATGGAGTCGAGGGTGGTGAAGGCGGTGACCAGCTCGCGGATCCGTCCGGCGGCGGCGAGCAGGCCGACGTCCGGGCCGCCGTACGACACGACGGTGAGATCGGTGACGTCGGTCCGCAGCAGCGCTCTCACCAGGGCCATCGGCTTGCGGCGCGAACCCCAGCCGCCGATGCCCAGCGTCATCCCGCTCTCCAGCCGGGCGACGGCCTCGTCCGCCGACATGGTCTTGTCGCTCACCGCCGGGCCTCCTGCTCCCCGTGCTGCCCGGGTCGGCCGGGGCCGCCGGGTTCGTCGTGCTCCTCGGGTGCCGCGGGTGTGCCGGGTGCTGCGGGTGCGTCGGGTGTCTGGCACCGTGGGGTTCCCGTGGCCCCCGTGACTTCCCTGGCCGCTTCGGGCGCTGCGGCAGCGTCGGTGGCTTCCCGGCCGAACGTGTCGCGGACGCGGTCGGCCACTCCGCTGAGGTTCGCCTCGAAGGTGAAGCCCTGTTCGAAGCGGTAGCTGCGGCGCACGTCCACGGGGTCGATGCCGTTGAGCGCGGCCTTGGCGAGCCTGATCAGCTCGCCGTCCTTGGCGGCTATCTCGCGTGCCAGTTCCAGCGCGGCGTCCAGGAGCTCCTCGCGGGCCACGACCCTCCACACCGAGCCGTGCGCGTGCAGTTCGGCCGCCGTCGCCGTGCGCGCGGTGTAGTACAGCGCGCGCATCAGGTGCCCCGGGACCAGCCGGGCCAGGTGGGTGGCCGCGCCGAGTGCGCCGCGGTCGAGCTCGGGCAGGCCGAAGGTGGCGTCCTCGCTGGCCACGATCGCGTCGGCGTTCCCCACCAGCCCGATCCCGCCGCCCAGGCAGAATCCGTGGACCGCGGCGACGACCGGCACCTCGCACTCGTAGACCGCGGCGAACGCCTCGAAGCAGCCGCGGTTCGCCCCGACCAGCGCCCGGTGGCCCGCGGTCTCCAGGGCCTCCCGCTGCATCTCCTTGATGTCCACGCCCGCGTTGAAACCGCGCCCGGCGGCCGTCAGCACGACACACCGTGTGTCGGGGTCGCGGCCCGCGGCGCGCACGGCGTCGGCGAGGTCGAACCAGCCGCGCACCGGCAGCGCGTTGACCGGCGGGAAGTCGACCGTGACGACGGAGATCCGTTTTTCCGGGGACGAGGTGGAGACACCCATGGACGCATCAGCTACCTTTCCACCAAACGTTTGTTAGGTGCACTCTCGAAGCTAGCAGCGAATGCATCCGCGCGGGAGGCCCTGTGGACAACGTGGACGGCACGGACGGCACGGACGGCACGGACGGCACGGACGGCACGGAGGAGGTGCGGGGCGCGCGGGGATCGGGTGACACGGCGGGAACGGGCGGCGTGGGCACCGGCGAGCGGACCGTCGTCGTCACCGGCGGGACCCGCGGAGTCGGCGCCGGCATCGCGCGGGCCTTCGCCGAGGCGGGTGCGAAGGTGCTGGTCTGCGCCCGCAGGCCCCCGGAAGTGCCCGTCGCGGGCGCGGAGTTCGTCCCGCTCGACCTGCGCGACCCGCCCGCCGTGCACGCCTTCTTCGACGCGCTGCCCCGGCTCGACGTACTGGTCAACAACGCGGGCGGGGCCCCCTACCGCCCCCTGGCGGAGGCCGGCGCCGAGCGGCACGCGCGCGTGATCGAGCTCAACCTCGTCGCGCCGCTGACCGCCTCGCTCGCCGCGTACGCGCACCTCAGACGGGCCGGGGGCTCGATCGTGATGATCGGCAGTGTGAGCGGGACGCGCCCGTCGCCCGGTTCGGCGGCGTACGGGGCGGCCAAGGCGGGTCTGGAGAACCTGGCCCGTTCGATGGCCGTCGAGTGGGCCCCTCACATCAGGGTCAACACCCTTGTCGTCGGCATGGTCCGCACCGAGCTGTCCCACCTCCACTACGGCGGGGAGCACGGTGTGGCCGCTGTCTCGCGGACCGTCCCGCTGGGCCGTCTCGCCGACCCGTCCGACGTGGGCGAGGCCGCCGTCTTCCTCGCCTCGGACGCCGCCGCCTACATCAGCGGGGCCTCGCTCCTCGTGCACGGGGGAGGGGAGCGGCCCGCCTTCCTCGACGCCGCGACCGTCAACCGGGCCGATCCGACCAACCAGGAGGACTGAGATGAGCGGACCGCTGCTGTGCCGGGAACGGGTCGTGATCGTCACCGGCGCGGGGCGCGGACTCGGCAGGGCGCACGCGCTCGCGTACGCCGCCGAGGGCGCGCGGATCGTCGTGAACGACCTCGGGGTCGGGCTGGACGGCTCGCCGGGTGCGGACGGCCCGGCCGCGCGGGTCGTGGCGGAGATCCGCGCGGCGGGCGGTGAGGCGGTCGCCCACGGGGGCGACGTCGCCACCACCGAGGGGGCCGCGTCCCTGGTCCGCACCGCCCTGGAGACGTACGGACGCCTCGACACCCTCGTCAACAACGCGGGCTTCCTGCGCGACCGGATGCTGGTCAACCTCGACGAGGAGGACTGGGACGCCGTCCTGCGCGTCCACCTCAAAGGGCACTTCCTGCCCCTGAAGCACGCGGCGGCGCACTGGCGGGCCGAGGCGAAGGCGGGGCGGACGCCGCGGGCCCGGGTCGTCAACACGAGCAGCGGCGCGGGCCTGCTGGGTTCGGTCGGGCAGGGCAACTACAGCGCCGCCAAGGCCGGGATCATCGGACTGACCCTGGTCGCCGCCGCCGAGCTGGGGCGCTACGGCGTCCAGGTCAACGCGATCGCGCCCGCGGCCCGCACCCGGATGACCGAACGTGCCTTCGCCCGGGCGATGGCGGCTCCGGACACCGGTGCCTTCGACGCGATGGCGCCCGAGAACGTGTCGCCGCTGGTCGTGTGGCTGGGCGCGGACGCGAGCGCCGGCGTCACCGGACGCGTCTTCGAGACCGAGGGGGGCCGCATCACCGTCATGGAAGGCTGGCGGCCGGGACCCGGCGCGGACGGCGGGGCCCGCCGGAGCCCCTCCGAGGCCGGTGACACGGCCCTGCGACTCCTGGCGCGCGCCGAGGCGCCCGGCGCGGTGTACGGAACGGGCGGCGCGGCGGGGGAGGAGCCGGCGACAGGACGCTGAGGACCGTCCGCCGGCCGGCGCGCGCCGTCTTCGCCGGTCCGCGCGTGCGCCGGTCTCAACCCTTGGGTGGAGGCCGGAAACCCACCCGTGCTCAACCCGGTGGTTGAGGACGCGCGGCGCCTCGCACGGCAGTCTCGAAGACATGACGACGACCGACTACATCATCTCCGCGGCTCTCATCCTTCTCGTGATCCCGCAGATCCGCGGCACCCGCCAGACCCTGCCGCACACGCTGTTGCCACCGCGGCCGCGTACTACCTCAAGTCCTTCCCGACCCAGGGGCACGACATCCGTCTCGACGCCGTCACCGTCGCGGCGGGCGCGGCGCTGGGCCTCGCCTGTGGCGCGGCCACCCGGCTCGGCCGGGCGGCCGACGGCGTCGCGGTCGCCAGGGCCGGGGCGGTCGCCGCGCTCCTGTGGATCGCCGGCATGGCCGCCCGCGCCGGATTCGAGTTCTGGGCGACCCACGGCGGTGCGGGCAGTGTCGCGCGGTTCAGCCGCGACCACCTGATCACCGGGGCCGACGCGTGGACCGCCGCTCTGCTGCTGATGGCCCTGGCCCAGGTCGTGTGCCGGCTCACCGTGGTGCGCGTCAGGGCGCGCCGCGTCACCGCCACCGGACCGATATCCGCCGTGGCCTGAGCGCGCCGTCCCGTCGGTCAGCTCTTCCCCCGCAGCACGGTCAGCGCGTGTGCCGCCCGCGCGCGGACCTCGGCGTCGTGGTCCTCGGCCAGGGCGCGCAGACGTTCGACGCCCTCGGGGTGGCCGGCGGGCAGCAGCCGGGCCAGTGCGTCGGCGACCGCCGCGCGCACCGCGGCCTGCGGGTGCCGCGCGTGGCGCAGGACCTCGGGGAGCGCGGCCGCGTCCGCGCGGCGGCCCAGGGCGACGACGGCGGCCCGCGCGACCACGGGCTGCTCGCTCTCGCGGGCGAGTTCGCGCAGCACCTGGCGGCCGCGAGGTGTGCGGGACCGGCCCAGCACGTCCGCCCCGAAGGCCTGCCGGAGAGGATCCGTGCCGCGGCACCACAGCACCGCCGCACGGAACGTGTCCTCGTCGCCGCGCAGGCCGAGAGCCGCGGCGGCCTCGGTCCAGTCGTCGTCGGCGGGGTCGGCGCGGCGCAGGGCGCGGGCGGCGAGTTCGGGGGCGGGGGCGGCGATGCCGAGGGACGTTTCCAGGAGGGTGGCGATGGCGGCGTGACCGGTCTGCTGGTCGTCGCCGGACACAGGGTGCCCGGCCGGGTCGAGGAGCTGGACCTCGACGGTGACACCGCCGTCCTCCGGGTAGCGGTGCACGGCGGACGGGTGACCGGGACCGTAGGTCTGCTCCAGGCCCGCGCGGAGCGCGGCCTCCACGTCGACGCTCAGCCAGCGGTGCGCCTCGGCGAGCGCGGCGGACCGCTCCCGCGCCCCCCGCCGGAGGAGGGCGCGTACGCAGCCGGGGGAGCCGCGGCGGGCCGCCGCCACGATCGGGGGCTCACCCGTCGGTCCCGGACGGTCGGGGTCGGCGCCGGCCGCGAGCAGTTCCGCCACCACCGCGGCCCGGCCCCGCTGCACCGCCCAGGTCAGCGCCGTGAACCCGAAGCCCTCCACGCGGTCGGGGCTCGCCCCGGCCGCCAACAGGGCCCGTACGACCTCTGTGTGGCCGCCGCAGGCCGCCCCGCACAACGGGGCGTCCGTGCCCTGGCTGAGCCGGTCCGGGTCGGCGCCCGCGGCCAGCAACAGCCGTACGACGTCCGGCCGGTCGCTGACCGCGGCCAGGTACAGCGCCGTCTCGCCCTCCGTGTCCGCCGACTCCGGGCTCGCGCCGGAGCGCAGCAGCCGTACCACCGCGTCCTCGTCACCCTCGTACACAGCGGTGAGGAGACGCGCCGCGGGGTCGTTCGTGCTCATCCTTCGACCCTCGCTCGTGAAGGAGGCGGGAGGCAAAGCCTTTTGGGGTGTTCTGACTCACCTCGCGCGTCCCGTCCGCCCCTTGCGCCGCGGCATCCCGTTACGTGTCGCACTCCAGCACCGTCCCGCACAGCGTGCAGCGCGCCCGCACCCGGCCCCGTACCGGCACCCTGATCCGCTGGTGGCAGGTCGGACAGGGGAAGGAGACACGCAGCGGGCCGCGGCCGTCGGGGGTGAACGTGTACGGGACGCCGGGGCGCGGGCCGGGAGCGTGCGGGTCCTGGGCGTGACGCCGGTCCTTCGCGTAGCGGCGGCGGCCCGCCCAGCCGGCCGCGGTCAGCGGGGGCTGCTGTTCGTCGCCGCGGGCCGTCGCCATGCCCTTCGTGTACGCGGTGTAGGCCTGCGGGCTGGTGAACCAGACAGAGGGGTCCTCACCGAAGACCAGGGCGCGTTTGGCGAGGACGTAGCCGAACTCCTCGGGGGTGAGATAGCCGAACTTCTGCAAGGAGGCATCGTCCTCGCGGTAGGCGTCGAGCAGCAGCCAGCCCGCGCCGAGGTAGGTCGCGGCGGTGTCGGTGAGGATCTCGGTGTCGGGGGTGCGGGGGAAGGAGAGGCCGAGGCGGTGCAGATAGACGTGCATCACCTCGTGGGCGAGCGCGGCGCCGATGTCCCTGCGGTGGACGCGGAAACGGTCGTTGAGCTCGATGAAGTACTCGGGGCCCGCCGCGAGTTCGACGTTCGCCGCGTGGGTCATCTCGCGGAAGGAGATGATCATCCGGGCGTCCGGCAGACGGTAGTGGCGCACCAGTTCGCGGGCCACCCGCTGCGCGCCCAGGTACAGGTCGTCGCCGTCGGCGAAGGCCACGTCGGCGGGGGCCACGCTGGCCGCGAAGGTGTGCACGGTGTCGTACGAGAGCCGCCTGTAGAGCGCGGTGATCGAGGCCCGCACCATGTCCAGGTGCGGGTAGCCGTGTTCGACGGGCCCGCCGTTCGCCACGTCCGCACCCCCTGAAGACGCCGGCATCCGCACTCCACTCTAAGCCGGGTTCCACCGAGTGGCCGGACGAGTGCGCGCGGTCGCGGACGGCGCGACGGCGTGCGCCGGGGAGCGGCTGGCCGAAAAGCGGTTCTTGCCGGGGCACCCGGGCGTCTCAATAATGCGCAAAGGCTTGGCAAGTACATGCCACATCCGTGGCTTGTTGTGCTGCGCGACGTGCTGTCCACCGCACGGTTCCCGCCGCCCGGCACACCGCGGGGTGCTCGGCGCGTACCACCGCCACGCCTCGACCCCCCACGAGAGGACACACGTTGAAGTCTCCGAAGAAGTTCACGGGCCTCAGAAGACTCCTCGCCCTCGGCGCCGTCGCGCTCGCCGCCGTCTCGCTCCAGCCCGTCGCCGCACACGCCGCGCCCACGCCCGTCGTCGGCGGAACCCGCGCCGCACAGGGCGAGTTCCCCTTCATGGTCCGGCTCTCCATGGGCTGCGGCGGCGCCCTCTACACCAAGCAGATCGTGCTGACCGCCGCGCACTGTGTGAGCGGCTCCGGCACCAACACCTCGATCACCGCCACCGCCGGCGTCGTCGACCTGCAGAGCACCAGCGCCGTCAAGGTCAGGTCGACGAAGGTGCTCCAGGCACCCGGCTACAACGGCAAGGGCAAGGACTGGGCCCTCATCAAACTGGCCTCGCCCATCGAGCAGCCCACCCTGAAGATCGCCACCACCACCGCGTACAACAACGGGAACTTCACCGTCGCCGGCTGGGGCGCCACCCGTGAGGGCGGCGCCCAGCAGCGCTACCTCCTCAAGGCCACCGTCCCCTTCGTCAGCGACGCCGCCTGTCAGCAGGCGTACGGCAGCGACCTCGTGCCCGGTGACGAGATCTGCGCCGGATTCGTCCAGCAGGGCGGGGTCGACACCTGCCAGGGCGACTCCGGCGGACCGATGTTCCGCAAGGACGACGCCGGCGCGTTCGTCCAGGTCGGGATCGTCAGCTGGGGCCAGGGCTGCGCCGAGCCCGGATACCCGGGCGTCTACAGCGAGGTCTCGACCTTCGCGGCTGCCATAGCCAGGGCGGCGTCCACCCTGTAGCGGCCCGGTCGCCGTCATGACACGGAGCGGGCGCCCGTGACCGGATCACGGACGCCCGCTCCGCACTCGCGGACGCCCGCCCCCCACACGGTCTAACTCCGGCTCCCCGCGACCGGGTCGGCATCGGGCGCCCCCGCCGGAACCGGCCCGCGCAGAACCGGCGGCATCGGGCGGACCGACCCCGCGCCCGACCCGGCCGGCCTCCCGCCCGCCCCCTCGTCCGACTCGACCGGCTCCCCGTCCGGTCCCTGGAACTCCAGGACCCACACCTCGTTGACCCCCTCGCGCAGCACCGGCCCCGGCACGTACAGCGACCGCTGCGGGCCCACCGACCAGTAGCGGCCGAGATTGAACCCGTTGATCCACACGAACCCCCGCGTCCAGCCGGGAAGATCGAGAAAGGCGTCCCCCGTACCGCGCACCTCCACCGTGCCGCGGTACAGACCACGGGCGCCCTGCCCGGGCACCCCCGTGAACGGCACCGCGCCCACGCCCCCGTCGAACGCGTCGAGACGCAGCCCCCGGGCCCGCACCCCGTGCAGATACTGCCGCTCGTGCAGCACACCCCCGGTGATGCCCTTCGGCTCGCCCGAACGCGGCCCGTAGTTGACCCGGCCCAGCGACTCCACCCACATCTCCACCCGCGCGCCCCCCGCGACGGGCTCCCCGAGCCGCGGCTCGTCCTCGGTCAGCACCCCGGACGCCACTCCGTCGACGTACACCACCGCCAGATCCCGCAGCCCGCGCAGCAGCAGCGGATACCGGCCCCGCGGCCCCGGCACGGTCACCTCGTACCGCACCAGGCCCCGGTCCACGTCCAGTTCCTCGAAGGTCGGCGGCACGGCGTACTCCTCCTCCGGACCGCCCAGCGCCTCCAGCACGGCGTGAGGCGAAGCCCACTCCCGCAGATCCACCACCGCGGACGCGCCCAGCGGCGCCGGGACCGGCGGCACATCCGGCAGCGGCCCTTGCGCGTACCCGGCCAGGACCTCCCGGAAGCGCCAGAACTTCTCCGTCGGCCGCCCGAGTTCGTCGAGGGGAGCGTCGTAGTCGTACGACGTGACATCCGGCTCCAGCGTGCCCTCGTGGAGCGCTCCACCACCCCGGTTCGCCCCCGCCCAGCCCGCGAAGTTCGTTCCCCCGTGCGCCATGTACAGATTGACCGACGCCCCGCACTCCAGGATCTCGCGCAGCGCGTCCGCCGCGTCCCCCGGATCCCGTACGACGTGCTCACCACCCCAGTGGTCGAACCAGCCGCACCAGAACTCCATGCACATCAACGGGCCTTCGGGCCGGTGCCGGCGCAACACCTCGAACGCCTCACGCGCGCGGGAGCCGAAATTGACCGTCGCGAGGACACCGGGGACCGAGCCGCCACCGAGCATGTGGTCCTCGGGACCGTCCGACGTGAACAGCGGGACGCTCACCCCCTCGGCACGCAGCACATCGGCCAGACGCCGCAGATACACCCGGTCCGACCCGTAACTGCCGTACTCGTTCTCGACCTGCACCATCAGCACGGGACCGCCCCGGTCGATCTGCCGGGGCACGATCTCACCCATCAGGCGACGGAACCAGCGCTCCACCTCCCGCAGAAACTCCCCGTCCCGGGTCCGCGCCCGCCCCGGCAGCCAGTGCGGCAGCCCACCGTTCTCCCACTCCGCGCAGATGTAGGGACCGGGCCGCACGATCGCCCACAGCCCCGCCTCCCGCGCCGCGTCCAGGAACCGGCCCAGCGCCCGCACATCACGGAACACGCCGGGCCGAGGCTCGTGCAGGTTCCACGGGACGTACGTCTCCACGCAGTTGAGCCCCATCGCCCGCAACATCCCCAGCCGGTGCCCCCACTGCTCCTCACGCACCCGGAAGTAGTGCAGCGCACCCGACAGCAGCCGCACCGGCCGCCCGTCCAGCAGAAAATCCGTGTCCCCCACCGTGAACTCGCCCATGGGCCCACCCTCACCCCCTGGCGGCGACCACGTCCATGGACAAAGATCACCTCTGGTTGGACCGAAGAACGACACCGGCCGCACCGGCGGGAGGCACAGCGGATGCACCACACCTGGATGCGGTACCTCACCCCCGCCCCCGTCCACCACCGGCTCGGCCTCACCTGCCTCGGCGTCGGTCTCCAGCACGGCGAACTGCCCCCTGTCGGGCCACGCACCCTCGACCACCACGTCGCCGTCGTCGTCAGCGCGGGCGGCGGCTGGCTCCAGGACCCCGACGGACACCGCCACATCGTCACCGCCCCCGCCCTGCTCTGGCTCACCCCCGGCGTACCCCACCACTACGGACCCGACCCCAGCTGGGACGAGTGCTTCGTCGACTTCACCGGCCCCGCGACCACCGCCTACACCGAACTCGGCTACATCGAACCGGACCGCCCCGTCGTCCCCCTCTCCGACACGGCCGCGGCCCGCGCCACCGTCACCCGCATCGCCCGCGCCGCCCGCCGTGACAACCCCCTCCTGGAGGTCGAGACCGGCGCCGCCGTCCACGAACTCCTCGTCGCACTGCGCCGCGCCCGCGCCGACCTCGCCCCCGACGGCGACCCCGTACTCCACGCCCTCGCCCGGGACGCCTTCCAGCCTCTGTCCGTCGCCGAACACGCGGCCCGGCACGGCATGACCCCCGCCGAACTGCGCGGTGCCGTCCGCCGCGCCGCCGGCCGCGGCCCCAAGGACTACCTCCTCACGATCCGCCTCGGCCGCGCCAAGGAACTCCTCGCCGCCACCGAACTCCCCGTCGCCGCCGTGGCCCGACGCGTCGGCTACGACGACCCCGCCTACTTCTCCCGACTGTTCACCCGCCGTGTCGGCGTCGCTCCCGTCCGCTTCCGCGCACAACAGGGCCGCACCCCGCCCGGCGCCCGCGACGACAGCGCCCCCGACCCCCACGATCCGCCCACGACCGACCACCCGCACGCCACGTAGGCTGGTCGACCATGACCACCAGCAACACCGGCGACGCGACCGACGACAGCGGCGACACGACCGACCGCACCGGCCACGCGACCGACGACACCGGGAACGCGAACGCGACGAGCGGATCCGGTAACGCGACGAGCGACACCGGGAACGCGACCGGCACCACCGCGACCGAGGCCGACGCGGCGGTGCGCGCCGAACTCGCCCGGCTGCGCGACAGCATCGACAACATCGACGCCGCCGTCGTCCACATGCTCGCCGAACGCTTCAAATGCACCCAGCAGGTCGGTCACCTCAAAGCAGCCCACCAGCTGCCGCCCGCCGACCCCTCCCGCGAGGCCCAGCAGATCGCCCGGCTGCGCCGGCTCGCCGAGAACGCCAAGCTGGATCCGGCCTTCGCGGAAAAGTTGCTGAATTTCATCATCGCCGAGGTCATCCGCCACCACGAGAGCATCGCGGACGGCGCGGGACAGGCCACCGGGGCCACGGGGGAGTGACACCGGGTGCCCCCAGCGGGCATCCTGCGCGGAGCACTCCCTGTCAGTGTCAGGCCAAGGGCACATGCCGCCCGTCCATGCGCGCCAGGGACGGCGGGTGCCCGAGCGAGGGGACGTATCGGGCCATGCCGTCGGATGCCAAGATCCTCATCGTCGACGACCACGAGGACACGCTCTACGCGCTGGAGAACGCCCTGGCCCCACTGGGTCACCTCATGACCCGCGCGACCAGCGGCGACGGCGCCCTCAAGGAAGTCCTGCGCGGGCAGATCGGACTGCTCCTCCTCGACGTACGCATGCCCGGCGTCAGCGGCCTCGACGTCGTGCGCTACATGCGGCGCCTGGAACAGACCCAGCACATCCCCGTCATCCTGCTCACCGGCTTCGGCCCGGACACCGAACTGTCCGCCACCGCCTACGCGCTCGGCGTCGCCGACCTCGTCATGAAACCCGTCGACCCCTGGACCCTGCGCACCAAGGTCCGCTACCTCTACGACACCCACCGCCGCCGCCAGGCCCTCGAACAGGAACTGCGCGAACTGCGCGCCGAGGTCGACGCCGCCAACCGCACCCTCGCACAGGGCCGCACCCCCTGACCGGACCAGACAAAAGCCGCATGACGGGCCACCCCTGTGCCCTGCCGGGGCCATCAGGCAGCATGTCCCCATGTCCGTACTGACGCGCGACGAAGCGCAGACCCGTGCCAAGCTCCTCGACGTCCACCACTACGGGATCGAACTCGACCTGACCGGCGGGGACGAGACCTTCGCATCCCGGACCGTCATCCGGTTCACCGCCCGCGCCGACGCGGACACCTTCGTCGAGCTGAAGCCCGCCGAGCTGCGCTCCGTCACCCTCGACGGGCAGCCCCTCGACCCCGAAACCCTCGACGGGAACAGGCTTCCCCTCAAAGGCCTGACCGAGGGCGAGCACGAACTGCGCCTCGACACCGTCATGCACTACTCGCGCACCGGCGAAGGCATGCACCGCTTCACCGACCCCACCGACGGCGAGACCTACCTCTACACCCAGCTGTTCATGGAAGACGTCCAGCGCGTCTTCGCCGCCTTCGACCAGCCCGACCTCAAGGCTGTCTTCGACCTCACCGTCACCGCCCCCGACACCTGGACCGTCCTCTCCAACGGCATCACCGAACACCTCGGAGAAGGCCGCTGGAAGGCCGCGCCCACCCCACTCATCTCCACCTACCTCGTCGCCGTCGCCGCGGGGCCCTGGCACTCCGTGCGCACCGAGCACCGCGGCCTCCCCTTCGGCATCCACTGCCGCCGCTCGCTCGCCCCCTACCTGGACACCGACGCCGACGAGATCCTCGACGTCACCCGCGCCTGCTTCGACCGCTACCACGAGAAGTTCGACGAGCCCTACCCCTTCGACTCCTACGACCAGGCGTTCGTCCCCGAATTCAACGCCGGCGCCATGGAGAACCCCGGCCTCGTCACCTTCCGCGACGAGTTCGTCTACCGCTCCGCCGTCACCGACACCGAGCGCCAGACCCGCGCCATGGTCATCGCCCACGAAATGGCCCACATGTGGTTCGGCGACCTCGTCACCCTGCGCTGGTGGGACGACATCTGGCTCAACGAGTCCTTCGCCGAGTACATGGGCTACCAGACCCTCACCGAAGCCACCCGCTTCACCGACACCTGGACCGAGTTCGGCGTCACCCGCAAACCCTGGGGCTACGACGCCGACCAGCGCCCCTCCACCCACCCCGTCGCCCCCGACCCGGACGCCGTCCCCGACACCGCGTCCGCCATGCTCAACTTCGACGGCATCTCCTACGCCAAGGGCGCCTCCGCCCTGCGCCAACTCGTCACCTGGCTCGGCGAGAAGGACTTCCTGGCCGGCATCAACACCCACTTCGCCCGCCACAAGTTCGCCAACGCCACCCTCGCCGACTTCATCGACTCCCTCGCCGCCACCACCGAACGCGACGTCCACGCCTGGGCCGCCTCCTGGCTGCGCACCACCGGCGTCGACACCCTGCGCCCCACACTCACCGAGACCCAGGGCACCTGGCACCTCACCGTCGAACACCACGGCAGCCGCCCCCACCGCATCGCCGTCAGCGCCTACGACACCGTCCCGGGCGAGGACCGACGACTGCTCCCACGGGCCCGCTTCGAGACCGACGTACCACAGAACGACCCCGTCGAACTCGGCCCCGGCCGCCGCCCCGCCCTGCTCCTCCTCAACGACGGCGACCTCACCTACGCCAAGATCCGCTTCGACACCGACTCCTTCCGGACCGTCCGCGACGCCCTGTCCGGCCTGCCCGAACCCCTCACCCGCGCCGTCGTCTGGAACGCCCTGCGCGACGCCGTCCGCGACGGCGAACTGCCCCCCATGGCCTACATCGACGCCGCCCGCACCCACCTCCCGCACGAGACCGACCTCGCCCTCGTCCAGGGCGTCCTGACGTTCGCCGCCACCCAGGTCGCCGACCTCCTCCTGCCCGCCGAGGACCGCCCGACCGCCCTCGCCACCCTCACCGACCTCTGCCGCGACCTCCTGCGCCGCACCGAGGACGGCGACAACCCGGGCCTGCGCCTCACCGCCGTACGCCACTTCATCGACGTCGCCGCCCACCCCGACACCATCAGCGCCTGGTTCTCCGAGGGCACCGTCCCCGGCGGCCCCGAACTCGACCCCGAACTGCGCTGGCGCGTCCTCGGCCGCCTCGCCGTCCTCGGCGCCATCGACGACGCCGTCATCGAGGCCGAACTCGTCCAGGACCCCAGCGCCACCGGCCAGGAAGGCGCCGCCCGCTGCCGCGCCGCGCTGCCCGACCCCGAGGCCAAACGACGCGCCTGGGAGGAGATGTTCGCCTCCGACCACCTCTCCAACTACCTGTTCACCGCGACCGCCCAGGGCTTCTGGCAACCCGAACAGGCCGACCTCGTACGGGAGTACGTCGAGCGCTACTGGGCCGACGCCGTGGCCCTCGCCGCCCGCCGAGGCCCCGCCATCGCCGACGCCGCCGGCCGCTACGCGTTCCCCGGCCACGCCGTCAGCGCGGAGACCCTCACCCTCGGCGAGACCTGCCTGCGCGACGCCGACCCCATCCCCGCGCTGCGCCGCAAGCTCGTCGACCAACTCGACGACCTGGCAAGGGCGCTGAAGGTACGGGAAGCGAGCCGCAACTAGATCCGCCGGCACCGGGGCCCGCTGGGGTCCGGGATCCCATTGAACCCCGAGGCAACGGCCTGGAGGCCAACGGACCTCGGGGTCAACGGGCCTCGGGTCAACGGGCCTCGGGGTCGAGGGGCCTGGTGGTCAACGGGCCTCGGGGTCAACGGGCCTGGTGGTCAACGGGCCTCGGGGTACGGTCCGAGGTCAACGGGCCCCGAGGCCACCGGTCCTGAAGGTCAACGGGTAGTGGGGCCGATCGGGCCCGGGGTAAACAGGCCCGGATTCCGTGGACCCGGCTTCGTGGAAGCCCGCTCCGCACGGACCCGGATCCAGCAGACCGGATTCGATCCGATTCGATCCGGTCCGGGCCGGTCGGGCCGGCCCGGGTCCACCGGGGCCGGCCCGGGACGTGCCAGGACCGGCGGACGGGCGGACCCGCACCCCCGGACACACGGCGGGCCGATCGCCCCTCCCGTAAAGGGCAGGGACGATCACCCCGTCCCCACCGTCCCCCGTCCCCACCGCCCCGGTCCCACCCGGCAGGGCACCGCACCGCACCCCACCCGGCTCCCGAACACCCCCCGTCACCTCCGCCCCTTTACTCACCATTCCTCCCCACGGCGGTACCCCCATTCGGGTCAGATCGTTGTGCTCTGCGGGCGCGCCGCCCCCATCCCGTACAGGCTTGGACCCCCTGCCGCGCGCCCACCGGAGGACACCCATGAGCACGCCGCCCCTCGCCTCAGGTCCCGAAGGCCCCGGCGCACTGCGGCCACTGCTCGACACCGTGCTCGACGCACTCCGCACCGGCAGCACCGCACGCGGCGGACCCCTGCCCGCCGGAGGACCCGAGGACGTCGCCCGGCGCCTACGGGACGCGGCCGGCGACATCCTGCCCCGGCACGGCACCGACGACGCCCTGCGCACCCTCGTCCACGCCCTCGCCGAAGGCTCCGCCGACCCCGCCGATCCCCTCTGCGCCGCCCACCTGCACTGCCCGCCCCTCGCCGTCGCCACCGCCGCCGACCTCGCCGCCTCCGTCCTCAACCCGTCCCTGGACTCCTGGGACCAGGCACCCGCCGCGTCGGAACTCGAAACCCTCGTCACCACCACTCTCGCCGCGGAGATCTACGGAACGACGGACGGAACCCGCACAGCCACCGCCCTCGTCACCACCGGCGGCACCGAATCCAACCAACTCGCCGTACTCCTCGCCCGAGAAGCGCACAGCGCCGTCCAACTCGTCCACGGCGCCAACGCCCACCACTCACTGCCCCGCGCCGCCTGGCTCCTCGGCCTGCCCGACCCCGTCGTCGTCCCCGCCCCCGCCGGCACCATGGACCCCGTAGCCCTCGACGAAGCCCTCACCGCGCTCCGAGGCCCCCGCGGCTCCCTCCTCGTCGCCGCCACCGCGGGCACCACCGACGCCGGACTCATCGACCCCCTGCCCGACCTCGCCGACGTCTGCGCCACCCACGGCGCCCGCCTCCACATCGACGCCGCCTACGGCGGGGGCCTCCTCTTCAGCGACCGCCACCGACCCGCACTCGACGGACTCGACCGCGCCCACACCGTCACCCTCGACCTTCACAAACTCGGCTGGCAGCCCATCGCCGCCGGCCTCCTCGCCGTACGGGACCCCCACGACCTCACCGCACTGCGACACCAGGCCGACTACCTCAACGCCACCGACGACACCGAAGCCGGACTCCCCGACCTCCTCGACCGCTCCCTGCGCACCACCCGACGCCCCGACATCCTCAAGATCGCCGTCACCCTCAAAACCCTCGGCCGCGCCGGCCTCGGCGCGCTCGTCGACCACGTCTGCGCCCGAGCCACCGACCTGGCCGACCTCATCGCCTCCCGCCCCGGCCTCGAACTCCACGCCCCACCCACCCTCAGCACCGTCCTGTTCCGGCCCGCCGGAGCCACCGACGAAGCCGTCGCCGCCGTACGTCGCACACTCCTCCACGACGGCCGCGCCGTCCTCGGCCGCGCCCGCCTCGACGACCGCCTCTGGCTCAAAGCCACCCTCCTCAACCCCCACACCCGGCCGGACGACCTGGCCGCGCTCCTGAAACTGGTGGAAGGACACACCCCCCGATGACCCCGACACCCCTCCACCCACGCCACGAACCCGAAGCACCCCGCGACCTCGTGGGCATCGGAATCGGCCCCTTCAACCTCTCCCTCGCCGCCCTAGCCCAGCCCCTCCCCGAACTCGACACCGTCTTCTACGAACAGCGCCCCGGCTTCGACTGGCACCCCGGCCTCCTCATCGACGGCGCCACCCTCCAAGTCCCCTTCCTCGCCGACCTGGTCACCCTCGCCGACCCCACCAGCCCCTGGTCCTTCCTCAACCACCTCAAGGACCGCGACCGCCTCTTCCCCTTCTACTTCGCCGAGCGCTTCCACATCCAGCGCGCCGAATACGACGCCTACTGCCGCTGGGTCGCCGACCGCCTCCCCGGACTCCACTTCGGACACCAGGTCGACGCCGTCCGCTGGAACCCCGAACGAGCCCTCTTCGAAGTCGACTTCACCCAACTCGGCACCGACGGAGAAGCCGAAGCCCTCGGCCGCACCCACACCCGCAACATCGTCCTCGGCGTCGGCACCGCCCCCCACATCCCCGACGCCCTCAAACCCCTCGTCGAAGCCCCCGGCGTCCCCGTCATCCACGCCGCCGACTACCTCGCCCACCGCGACCGCTTCCTCACCGCCGAACACATCACCGTCATCGGCGCCGGACAATCAGGCGCCGAAGTCTTCCTCGACCTCCTCAGGAACCGCCCCGCCGGACGCGAGAAGATCCACTGGCTCGCCCGCACCGAGGCCTTCGCCCCCATGGAGTACTCCAAACTCGGCCTCGAACACTTCACCCCCGACTACACCCGCTACTTCCACGCCCTCACCGAACCCGTACGCGACCGCCTCGTCGCCGCCCAATGGCAACTCCACAAAGGCATCGACGCCGACACCATCGCCGCCATCCACGACGAGCTCTACCGCCGCACCCTGCACGGCGACTGGCCCGACGCCGTCCTCACCCCCGCCGTCACCGTCCGCACCGCCGGACGCGTCGCCACCACCAAAGTCGAACTCCACCTCGAACACGGCCAACAAGGCACCCGCAGCCGCCTCACCACCGACGCCGTCGTCCTCGCCACCGGCTACCGCGAACGCCCCCTCGACCGCATCCTCGCCGGACTCGACCCCTACCTACGCCGCGACGACTCCGAACGCCCCCGCATCGACGACCAGTTCCGCCTCCACCTCGACCCCTCCGTCAACGGCCGCGTCTACGTCCAGAACGCCGAACTCCACACCCACGGCGTCGGCGCCCCCGACCTCGGCCTCGCCGCCTGGCGCAGCGCCACCATCCTCAACTCCCTCACCGGCAAGGACCCCTACCCACTCCCACGCCGAACGGCCTTCACCACCTTCGGACTCGAACCCCACCCACAGATCCCACCCACACGACACAGCCCGGCCCTCACACCCCTCGCCGACGGACGATGAGACGCACCGCCCCCGAAACACCCCCGACCGACCCCCGGACCGCCCCACACGCCAACGGCGCCGGCCCCCCGGAAAAAGGGGAACCGACGCCGTTCACACCACCGCGCGGTACTAGAAGACCGGCGTACCCTCCCGCGTGAGCCGCCAGTCCACCGACGCGAACTCCCTCGGGTCGAGAGTCCCCTTCGCCGTCACCCACTCCGCGATACGCGTACGGATCTCCGTCGACTCCGACCACACCTCCTTGGCCGACGCCACGAACGGGAACGCGCCACCACCGTTCGCCCGATAGTTGTTCACCGCGAACACGAACTGCTGCGCGTCGTCCAGCGCCACACCACCGAACGTCAGATTCCTGATCCGCGAACCCTCCGCCTGCGCGATGTCGATGTCGTACCCCAACCCCGACACATAGTCGTAGTTGTAGTCCGGACGATCATTCGCGTTGGTCAGCTTCTCCACGTCCACCACCGCACCCACCGCGGTCCGCACGAAGTAGTTCGCCGAATACTCCAGGTACGCCCGCACCTGGGCACCCGTCATCACCTTCGCCACCAGCGTGTTGTCATACACGTACAGGCTCGACAGATCCCGGATCGTCACCTCACCCGCCGGAATCTCCGACGTCCGCGAGAACGGCGAGGCCTGCGCGATCACCGGCAGCGACGCGTACTCCGTCCCCACTAGAGCCGCCCTGACCACATCCTCCTGCACCTTCGTGATCAGATCGATGATCGGAGCGTCCTTGTACCGCGCCTCGACCGTCGTCAACGTCTCCGTGGCCGTACCGACCACCTGATTGACGTACTCCACCACCAACGCGTGCTCGTCCCGCAGCAACCGCGTGATCTTCGGGTCGTCGGCCACCGAGTTCGAGTTGCGGACCGACGCCGCCACCGACTCGACCTGCCACCGGCCCTTCTCGAAGACCAACTCGAAGTCGAACACCGACAACCGCTCCGCGAACGCCAGCGGCTCCGAAAGAACCACCGTCCGCCCCGTCTTCGCGTTCGTGACCCTCAACTCCGGAATCTCCGCGTGCGCGTGCCCGACCAGAATCGCGTCGATCCCCGGCACCTGCTGCGCCACCAACGCCGCCGAGTTCTCGACGTACGGCAACTGGTCACCGTACGAGGACGTACCCGACGCACCCGAGTGCGCCGACACCACCACCACGTCCGCACCCATCGAACGCAGCTTCGGCACCCACTTCGCGGCCTGCTCCTCAAGACCCGGGAACACCAACTTGCCCTGGACATAAGCCTTGTCCCAGATCGCGATACCCGGGTTCGTCAGACCCAGCACCGCCACCTTCACCACCGGCGCACCCGGCACCCGGAACGTCTTCATGAGATACGGGGGGAACGCCGGCTTCAGCGTCTTCGCGTCCAGCGCGTTCGCCCCCAACAACGGGAAGTCGCACTGCGACTCGAACTTCCGCAGCGTCTCGATCCCGTAGTTGAACTCGTGATTCCCCAACGCCACCGCGTCGTACCCGATCGCGTTCATCGCCTGCGCCATCGGGTGCACCGGACCGTGCTTCGCGGTGATCGGATCCACCTTCGCGAAGTAGTACGTCAGCGGAGTCCCCTGGATCGTGTCACCCGCGTCGATCAGCAGCGTGTTGCAACGCCCCTTCTCCTTGCGGACCGCGTTCACCAGCGTCGAGATCCGCGACAGCCCCTGCGCGTTGCCCGCGCTGTCCTTGTACTCCGCGTCCTTGAAGTAGTCCCAGTTGAAGACATGCCCATGCAGGTCCGTCGTGCCCATCACGGTCAGGGAGTACCGCTTCACAGGCTTCCTCCCACCCCTCGCCACCGACTCCGCAGCGGCCTGCGCGGACGGAGCCGCGACCGCACCCGCGAGCGCCACCCCCGCACCCGTCACGGCGGACTTCTCCAGGAACTTCCGGCGGTTCAAAGACATGTCACAGACTCCTCGGGAATCGGTCAACGACGCGCGTAGATTCTGACCCACACATGACACTCCCGAACAGGGCCCGAAGGTTTCCATCTGATGACCAGCCACCCCCGCACACCCCCCACACGATGACAGAGTGGAACACATGACCCCCACCACGGAACAACCCCAACCCTCCCTCCCCTACGGCACCCCCGAAGCACCCCGCATCGCCGTCCGCGGCGAAGCCCACCTCGAAGTCGACCCCGAGATCGCCCGCATCGGCATCACCGTCGCCGCCCGCGGCACCGACCGCCGAGAAGCCCTCACCGACCTCACCCGCCGCAACACCACCGCCCTCGACCTCATCAAGTCCTACGGCGACGCCGTCGAACACATCGAGAGCGGCACCTACTCCATCAGCCCCGAACTCACCAGACACGGCCGCGGCGAACGCATCCGCGCCTACCACGGCCGCGTCCACATCACCGCCGAACTCACCGACTTCACCGCACTCGGCGAACTCACCACCCGACTGGCCGACCTCGACCTCACCCGCATCGACGGCCCCTGGTGGGACCTGCGCCCCGACTCGCCCTCCCACCGCCAAGCCCGCCAACAAGCCGTCCGAGAAGCCGTCCAACGCGCCCGCGAATACGCCGAAGCCCTCGGCACCACCCTCGCCGCCCTCGTCGAACTCGCCGACATCGGCGCCGAGAACACCCCGTCCCACCCCGCAGCCCCCGGCCGCGCCATGCGCTCCATGTCCTTCGCCGGAGCCGCCCCCGAAGAAGCCCCGCCCCTCGACCTCGAACCCCAACGCCAGCACATCCACGCCCAGGTCAACGCCCGGTTCACGATGGCCCCACCCCGGCTCTGACCCCCGAAACCATCACCCTCGGTGACCGGGCGATCCCCCACCCGGACCATCGGGAGGCCGCTCCGCGCAACCCCGGACGGCCGCGGCGCGCACCCGCCGCCTCTCATCCGCTCATAGGAGCGGCCGCACGCACAATTCAACAGTTGTCAATAATCCTTCACGCAAAGGTTGTTGAGTAGTCATGCACGGCCAATTCTCTACCCACGGGTAAGGCCTAGGCTCAAACCATGCGCCGAGCAAAAATCGTCTGCACCCTGGGCCCCGCCACCGACTCCTACGACCAGATCAAAGCCCTGGTCGACGCCGGAATGGACGTAGCCCGCTTCAACCTCAGCCACGGCACCTACGCCGAACACGAGGACCGCTACCAGCGGGTGCGAAAGGCCGCCGACGAAACGGGCCGCAGCATCGGACTCCTCGCCGACCTTCAAGGCCCGAAGATCCGACTCGGCCGCTTCACCGAAGGTCCCGTACTCCTTGAACGCGGAGACACCTTCACCATCACCGTCGAAGAAGGCGCCGAAGGCGACCGCCACACCTGCGGCACCACCTACACCGGACTCGCCACCGACGTCACCCCCGGTGAGCGCATCCTCGTCGACGACGGCAAGGTCTGCCTCGAAGTCACCACCGTCGACGGCCCCCGCGTCCACACCACCGTCATCGAAGGCGGCATGGTCTCCGACCACAAGGGCCTCAACCTCCCCGGCGTCGCCGTCTCCGTCCCCGCCCTCTCCGACAAGGACGAAGCAGACCTCCGCTGGGCCCTGCGCATGGGCTTCGACGTCATCGCCCTCTCCTTCGTCCGCACCGGCGACGACATCCACGACGTCCACCGCATCATGGACGAGGAAGGCCGCCGCCTCCCCGTCATCGCCAAGGTCGAGAAGCCCCAGGCCGTCGAGAACATCGACGGCATCGTCGCCGCCTTCGACGGCATCATGGTCGCCCGCGGCGACCTCGGCGTCGAAATGCCCCTCGAACAGGTGCCCATCGTCCAGAAGCGCGCCATCAAGCTCGCCAGGCGCAACGCCAAACCGGTCATCGTCGCCACCCAGATGCTCGACTCGATGATCGACCACTCCCGCCCCACCCGCGCCGAAGCCTCCGACGTCGCCAACGCCGTCATCGACGGCACCGACGCCGTCATGCTCTCCGGCGAGACCAGCGTCGGCAAATACCCCGTCGCGACCGTCCGCACCATGGCCCGCATCGTCACCGCCGCCGAAGAGGACCTCCTCGCCACCGGCCTGCCACCCCTCACCGAACGCAACAAACCCCGCACCCAGGGCGGCGCCGTCGCCCGCGCCGCGGCCGAGATGGGCGACTTCCTCGGCGCCAAGTTCCTCGTCGCCTTCACCCAGTCCGGCGACACCGTCCGCCGCCTCTCCCGCTACCGCTCCCCGATCCCGCTGCTCGCCTTCACCTCCGACCCGGCGACCCGCTCCCAGCTCAGCCTGACGTGGGGCGTGGAGACCTTCCTCGGCCCGCACGTCGGCTCCACGGACGCGATGGTCGACCAGGTGGACGAACTGCTGCTGAAGTACGGCCGCTGCAAGAAGGGCGACATCGTGGTCATCACGGCCGGCTCCCCGCCCGGCGTCTCCGGCACGACGAACCTGGTCCGCGTCCACCACGTCGGCGAGGACGACAGCCCCAAGTAGGCGATCCCCGTCAGTACTTGGGGCCGACGTGGGTGTCCATGAGGGCGACGGAGGCCTTCTGGGCGACGGAGATGTTGTACGGGTTTCCACCGCGGGTGCAGTGCGTCCACCGGACGCCGAGCGTGTCGAGGGTGTCGGTGCAGAGCCGCCGGATGTCGTCCGACACGTTGGTGAAGAAGTACCGGGGATATTCGTAGCGCTTGCGTTCACCGCCGACCATACGGGTGGTCCAGTTGGTGATCCGGCATCCGTCGGAGTGGATGAGGCCCCGGACGAATTCCCAGGGGTGGGCGCCGACGATCTCCTGCTGCCAGGGTTCGAGGACGATGAGGCGCTCGTGCTTCTTGCCGGGGCCGTGCCGGGGGAAGAGGCAGCGCCAGTGCCGGCTGTACGCGACGACGGACACGTACCCGCCCGCTTGCGACCGGCTCGACCTCGCGCTGGGGTTGACCGCTTCGACGGCGGCGGCGCATGTCTCGATCAGGCCCGGCCAGCTGTCAGCGCAGGCGATGCGGAGAAAGTGGCCCGCTCGCACGCCAGGACTGATGCAGCCGTCTCCGAGGTAGAGCCCGAGGAGGTAGCTGTAGGCCGCTGTGTCCGGAGGCGCCTCGGTGAGGGGGCCGCATCTGGAACAGGGCGTGTTCCGCATCCGTGGTAGCGGGTCCAGGCGTGACTGCCAGGAACGGATCGCGGACCGGGAGGCGCCGGTCGCCCTGCTCGCGGAGTTGAGGCTGTGCCCCTGCGCGACCAGTGTCAGCGCTCGCTTGCGCGTGCCGATGTCGTACATGTGGCCACTCTGCGGAAACGGAGTGAATGGCACGCAGCGAAAAGCGGATGTTCACCAGAATGGGAACATCCGCTTTTGATTGACGACCTTGGAATCCAAAGAAAAGTGCCCCGAGTCGGATTCGAACCGACGCTGTATGGGTTTTGAATCCATCGCCTCTGCCGCTGGGCTACCGGGGCTTCCTTCGAAACGAAGGTCAGCGGTCACCCGCCGTGTGACCACCTTACCGCAGCTAGGTACGCTCTTGGGAGCAGTACCCGCCCCTGAACGAGGAGCCCCCGTGACCGCCCCCGAGTCGCCCCAGCCCGTCGCCGACGACGACAAGTCGCACGTGCCTCCGCTGACGACCCGTGTCGTCATCGCCGAGGACGAGGCGCTGATCCGTCTCGACCTGAAAGAGATGCTCGAGGAAGAGGGCTACTCCGTCGTGGGTGAGGCGGGGGACGGTGAGCAGGCAGTCGAGCTGGCCCGTGAGCACAAGCCGGACCTCGTGATCCTCGACGTGAAGATGCCGAAGCTGGACGGGATCTCGGCGGCGGAGAAGATCGCGGAGGAGGGCATCGCCCCGGTTCTGATGCTGACGGCGTTCTCGCAGCGCGATCTGGTGGAGCGGGCGCGTGACGCGGGTGCGATGGCGTACCTGGTGAAGCCGTTCAGCAAGAGCGATGTCGTGCCGGCGATCGAGATGGCCGTGTCCCGGTTCGCGGAGCTGAAGCAGTTGGAGCAGGAGGTCGCGGACCTGAGTCTGCGGCTGGAGACGCGGAAGCTGGTGGACCGGGCGAAGTCGGTGCTCCAGACGGAGTACGGCCTGACGGAGCCGGCGGCGTTCCGGTGGATCCAGAAGACGTCGATGGACCGTCGGATGTCGATGCAGCAGGTCGCGGAGGCGGTCATCGCGGACGCCGCGGAGAAGAAGTCGCCGAAGGGTTAGTCCCGTCGCGTGCGAGCGCGCGAAGAGGCCCGCGTCCCCACGAGGGGCGCGGGCCTCTTCGGCTGTGGGCGGGGTTCTAGTCCTCGCCGAGGTAGGCCTTGCGTACGGACTCGTCGTGCAGGAGGTCCTGTCCGGTTCCGGAGAGCACGATGTTGCCGACTTCCATGACGTGTCCCTGGTCGGCGAGGGAGAGCGCCGCCTGGGCGTTCTGTTCGACGAGGAGGATGGTCGTGCCGTCGGACTTGAGTTCGGCGATGGTGGCCATGATCTTCTGCATCATGATCGGTGAGAGGCCCATGGAGGGTTCGTCGAGCATGAGCAGTTTGGGCTGGGACATGAGCGCGCGGCCCATGGCGAGCATCTGCTGTTCGCCGCCCGAGAGGGTTCCGGCGGCCTGCTTGCGGCGTTCCCCGAGGATGGGGAAGAGGTCGTAGGCGCGCTGGATGTCCTTCTCGATGCCTGCCTTGTCGGTGCGGAGGAAGGCTCCGAGCTGGAGGTTCTCGGTGATCGTCAGCCGGGGGAAGATGTGGCGTCCCTCGGGGGAGTGGGCGAGGCCCAGGGAGACGATCTTGTGGGCGGGGATGCCGTCCAGGGGTTGGCCGTCGAAGGTGATGCGGCCGGAGGTCGGCTTGAGGAGGCCGGAGAGGGTGCGCAGGGTGGTGGTCTTGCCCGCGCCGTTGGTGCCGATGAGGGTGACGATCTGGCCGGCTTCGACGGAGAAGGAGATGCCCTTGACGGCTTCGATCTTGCCGTAGGCGACCTTGAGGTCTTCGACCTCGAGCAGTGCGGTCACTGGGCGTTTCCTTCCTTGCTGGTGGTGCTCTCCGCGGAGGCGTCGTCCTGGGCGGCTTCCGGGGTCTCGGTGGTGGCGGGGACTGCCGGGGCGTCGGGGGCGTCCGGGGTTTCGCCGGGTTCCGTGGTCTCCGGTGTGTCCGAGGCCGTTGCCGGTTCCGCGGTCTCCGTGGCCGGTGCCGTTTCCGTGGTCTCCGGCGTCTCCGTCTCCGCGTCCGGTTCCGTGGCCTGTGCGGGCACGGTGGCGTCGGCCGGTGTGGTCGCCGCTGTGCCGGCGCCGCCGGCTTCGGCTGCCTCGACCTCGGCGAGTTCGTCGGCGCCGGGGGCGCCTTCGAAGGGGGTGCCGAGGTAGGCGGCGATGACGCGTTCGTCGCCCTGGACGACGTCCGAGGTGCCTTCGACGAGCTTCTCGCCCTGGACGAGGCAGGCGACGCGGTCGGAGAGGTTGAAGATGAAGCGCATGTCGTGCTCGATGACGAGGACGGCGATGCCGCGGTCGCGGATGGCGAAGACGAGGTCTTCGGTCGCGCGGGTCTCCTGCGGGTTCATGCCGGCGGTGGGCTCGTCCAGGAGGAGGAGGCCGGGTTCGCTGGCCATGGCGCGGGCGATCTCGAGCTTGCGCTGTTCGCCGTAGGGGAGGTTGCGGGAGAGGTGGTCGGCCTTGTGGGCGAGGCCGATGAACTCCAGCAGTTCCATGGCGCGTTCGCGGGAGGTGGCTTCGGCCTTGCGGAAGCCGGGGCCGCGCAGGAGGGCGGACCAGAGGCCTTCCTTGGTGCGGGTGTGGCGGCCGACGAGCACGTTCTCCAGGACGGTCATGTTGGCGAAGAGCCGGATGTTCTGGAAGGTGCGGGCGATGCCGGCGCTGGTGACGAGGTGGGGCTTGGGCGGCAGGACCGTGCCCTTGTAGGAGACCTTGCCCTCGGTGGGGACGTAGAGGCCGGTGAGGCAGTTGAAGAAGGTGGTCTTGCCGGCGCCGTTGGGGCCGATGAGGCCGACGATCTCGCCGCTGTTGACGGTGAGGTCGACGCTGCGTACGGCGGTGAGGCCGCCGAAGCGCATGGTGACGCCGCTGGCCTCGAGGACGGGGCTGGGGGCTGTGGTGGTGGTCATGTGGGTCACGCCCCTGCCTTGGTGACGCCGACGGTGGAGTCGGGCAGGCCCTGTTCGGGGATGTCGATGGTCTCGTCGGCCTCGTGGAACTCGAGTTGGCGGCGACGGTTGGCGATGATGCCTTCGGGGCGGAAGCGCATGAGGATGACGAGCGCGAGGCCGAAGGCGAAGAGCTGGTACTCCTTCAGGAAGCCGAGCTTCTCGGGGAGGAGGTAGAGCAGGGTGGCGCCGAGGATGGGGCCGTTGACGGTGCCCATGCCGCCGAGGACGACCGCGGCGAGCAGGAACGCGGAGTTCGGGGGCACGGAGCCGGCGAACTGGTACGGGGCCGGGTTGACGCTGTAGCCGACGTGGGCGCTGACGGTGCCGGCGAGGCCGGCGAGGGAGGCGCCGAGTGCGAAGGCGATGAGCTTGACGCGGAAGCCGTTGATGCCCATGGCGGTGGCGGCGGTCTCGTCCTCGCGGATGGCGATCCAGGAGCGGCCGATGCGGGAGTCCGCGGCGCGGTTGAAGACGATCACGACGATGCCGGTGATGATCAGCATCAGCAGGAAGTAGTTGGCGAAGCGGCCGAGGGTGAGCGAGCCGATCTCGTGGGCGTTGCCGAAGTTGAACCCGAAGATGTTGAGGTCCGGGATCATCGAGATGCCGTTGGGGCCGTTGGTGAGGTTGGGTCCGGAGGAGCCGTCGAGGTTGTTGACGGTGATGCGGAAGATCTCTCCGAAGCCGAGGGTGACGATGGCGAGGTAGTCGCCGCGCAGTCGCAGGGTGGGGGCGCCGATGAGGACGCCGAAGACGAGCGACGCTGCCATGCCGGTGAGCATGGCGGCCCAGAAGGGGAACTGGACGCCGGAGAAGCGGGAGAACTCGGAGCCGGAGACGAGGGCGGCGGCGTAGGCGCCGACGCCGAGGAAGGCGACGTATCCGAGGTCGAGGAGGCCGGTGAGGCCGACGACGATGTTGAGGCCGAGGGCGACGGTGGCGACGACGAGGATGTTCACGCCGAGGTTGGCGTTGTGTTCGTCGTTCTCGACGAAGGGGAAGATCGCCGCGGCGAGGAACGCCATGGAGGTGGCGAATCCCTTGTGGCGGACGTTGAGTTCGGCGAAGCGGTCGAAGAGTCCGGCGGACTGGAGGGCCCAGACGCCGAGGACGACGAGCAGCAGGTAGCCGATGAAGGTCTCGCTGGCGTCGGGGTCGACGCCGATGCCGTAGGTGAAGACGATCAGTGCGACGGCGGTGGCGCCGGTGATGACGAGGCGCTCGCCCCAGGCGGGGAGTTGTGCGGCGGCGGGGAGGTGTTCGGGTTTGGTGACGTAGTCCTTGAAGGTGTCACCGGGCTTGGGGAGTGCCAGGGCGCCGAGGAGGGCGATGAGGGAGGCGACGGCGGCGACGTAGGCGCCGGGGTCGAGGGCGACGATGCCCTTGAGGTCGACGGCGATGGCGATGGCGCTGAACCAGCTGATGGCGAACGCGGAGGCGGTGGCGAGGACGACCGGTGCGGTGGCGGCGGTCGGGTTGAGCCAGCGCAGTCCGCGGATGCCGTAGTGGGTGAGCGCGAAGAGGAGGGCGAGGGCGCCCGCGACGAGGGCGAGGACCTGGAGGCCGGCGGGGGAGCCGTAGTAGGTGAGGTCGCCGGGGAAGTCGGCCGTGTAGGTCCACGACATGAAGGCGCTGGCGATGGTGCCGATGGCGCCGACGGCGATGAGGACGCGGGCGACCGTCTGCGGGAGGGCGATCAGGCCGGCCGTGGGTGCGGCGACCCCGGTGGTGTTCTCTGCGGTGTTCTCGGTGGTTGCCATGGTGCTCACGCCCTGTCCGCGACGCGTTCGCCGACCAGACCCTGTGGTCTGAACAGCAGTACGAGGATGAGGAGGACGAAGGCCCAGACGGAGGACCAGCCGCCGCCGCCGAGCTGCTGCATGCCGGGGATGCCGTCGATGTAGGAGGTGGCCATGGTTTCGGCGAGGCCGAGGACGAGGCCGCCGATCATGGCGCCGTAGATGTTGCCGATGCCGCCGAGGACGGCCGCGGTGAAGGCCTTGAGGCCCATCTGGAAGCCCATGTTGTACTGGATGGTGCCGTAGCGCAGGCCGTAGGCGATGGCGGCCACGGCGGCGAAGAAGCCGCCGATCGCGAAGGCGATCACGATGATCTTGTTGGTGTCGATGCCCATGAGCTGGGCGGTGTCCGGGTCCTGGGCGGTGGCCTGCATGGCGCGGCCGGTGCGGGACATGCGGACGAAGATCGCGAGGGCCGCCATGCAGAGGGGGGCGGCGATGATGACGAAGACGGAGCCGCTCTGGACGCTGATGGAGCCGAGGTGCCAGGGGCCGAAGTCGAGTTGGGGGAACTTGCGGTCGGTCTTGGCGTCCGGGTACCAGTTGAAGACGGCCTGCTGGAGGGCGAGGGAGAGGCCGATGGCGGTGATGAGGGGTGCGAGGCGTGGTGCGCCGCGCAGTGGACGGTAGGCGAACCGTTCCGCCCCGACGGCGATCAGGACGGCGACGAGGCCTCCGCCGATGAGCATCGCCGGAAGGGCTATCCACATGGATGTGCCGTCGGGCAGGACGTAGAGGTAGACCGTGAGTGCGCCGAAGCCTCCGGTCATGAAGATCTCGCCGTGGGCGAAGTTGATGAGCTGGACGATGCCGTACACCATCGTGTAGCCGATGGCGATCAGCCCGTACATCGAGCCGAGGAACAGCCCGTTGGCCAGCTGCTGCGGCAGGGTGTTCACCGCATGGCCTCCATGTGGGTGGGGAGAGTGAAAGGGAGTATGGAGCGGGCCGCGCGGTGACGTGTGGTCGAGGCCGCGCGGCCCTGGGGTTGTGCTAGCGGCGGATCGGATCCGAGGGGATCAGATCGGATCAGCCGTTGAACGTGCCGCTCTTGACGGCCTTCCACTTGCCGGCCACGACCTGGTAGACGGTGAGCTGCTTGTTGGTGGTGTCACCGAACTCGTCGAAGGAGACGGGGCCGGCGATGCCGTCGAACTTCGTCTTCTGGACCTCGTCGACGATCTTGGCGCGGGCGCCGTCGGGGACCTTGCCGTCCTTCACGACGTTGCCGATCGCCTTGATGATGGCGGTGGCGGCGTCGTAGGAGTAACCGCCGTAGGTGCCGTAGTCGCCCTTGAGGCCGGAAGCCTTGTACTTCTTGATGAAGTCCGCGGCGGAGGCCAGGGAGTCGACGGGCTGGCCGACCGAGGTGACGAGGTCGCCCTCGGAGGTCTTGCCGGCGGTCTGGATGTAGGTGTCGCTGAACATGCCGTCGCCACCGAACACCGGGATCTTGGCGCCGCCGTCCTTGAGCTGCTTGGTGAGCTTCTCGGACTCGTCGTACTGGCCGCCGTAGTAGACGAGGTCGGCCTTGGAGTTCTTGATCTTGGTGACGAGGGCGGAGAAGTCGGTGTCGCCGGTGTTGACGTGGTCCTCGCCCGCGACCTTGCCGCCACCCTTGGTGAAGCCGGCCTTGAACAGCTTGGCCAGACCGGCGCCGTAGGTCTGCTTGTCGTCGACGACGAAGACGTTCTTCTTCTTGAGCGTGGTGGTCGCGTACTCGGCCGCGAAGCCGCCCTGGAGGGCGTCGGTGGTGGCGGTGCGGAAGTACGTCTTGAACGGGCGGGACTTCGAGGTCTGCCAGTTCTTGCCCTGGGTGAGTTCGGGCGCCGTGTTGGAGGGCGAGATCTCGACCAGGCCGGCGGTCGCGAAGACCTGCTGCATCTGGGTGGCGACACCGGAGTTGAGCGGGCCGACGACGCCGAGCACCTTGTCGTTGCCGACGAGGGCGGTGGCGTTCTGCTGGCCGCTGGCGGGGATCGCCTTGTCGTCGAGCGCCTGGACCTTGAAGGTCACGCCGGGAACGGTGTTGTTCTTGTTGGCGTCGTCGACGGCGATCTGGACGCCGCCCTGGATGCCGAGGCCGGTGGCGGAGTTCTGACCGGTCAGCGGGGCGTCGACACCGATGATGATCTCGGTCTTCTTGCCGCTGTCCTTGTTCCCACCGTCGTCGCGCGAACCGCAGGCGGTCAGCGTGAGTGCTCCAGTGGTGAGCACGGAGGTGAGTATGACCAAAGAACGCTGTCGCACGATGATTCCTCTCCCTGGCGCAGCAGCTCGGCTGAGCCGCTGTGAGTCTCGCCGGGCCGTACTGGTGTTACAGATGCCGTGCTGCAGACGCGCCCGGCGGCGCGGTGACTGGCCGTGACTCTAAGCCTGTCTGTGGGCCCCGGCATCGTGGTGGGCTGGCTTGTGACTTTCTTGTTATGACGTGCTGGTTGGTGAGCTTCGAGGAAGGGTGCTCTCAGCCGGTTTGGCGGAAATTCTGCGAAGTCCACATGTTGAGAATCCGCACTTCCGGTTGTGCGTAGGTGAGCGTCAGGGTGGGAAGGCATCGCAGGTCGGGCGGAGGAACGCGGAAAGATCCCCGGAGTACTGGGCTTCGAAGGGCGAACTCCGGTGCTGTATTGCGTGCGTGTTACGCAGCGTTACGTCGGGCGTGGAGGAGTTCGGTGTCGTGAGGGAGTCCGGAACGCTCGGTCACGGAGGTGTGGGCCGTGATCCGGTGGGTTGTCCCGGGCCGCGCGGTAAAGATCGCATGCGGTGGGGTCCGGGCGTGAAGTCCGGTGAAGGTGGTGATGGTCCCGTATGCGGGGGAGACGTCACAACTGTGCCGCGGGCGCGCCGAGTCGGGGACGACGGGGCGTGATTCGGCTGAGGCGCGGGGGAGTTGGCGCTGCGGGGATTCGTCGTGCGGGTGTTCGTCCGGGCCTGTCCGTGCCGGGTTCCCGGGTCCACGGGTTCGGCGGGTCGCAACTCCCGTGTCGTCGGGTCCTTGTGACGGGGTGACGGGCGGGCGCCGGTGCCGGGGTGGGGTTCAACTCCCCTGGTGCCGTGCCCACTCGGCCGGGAGTCGCGCGGTGCGCCCGTGTCCGTTGGCTGTGCCCGTACTGATCGGCCGCGTCCGCGCCTGTGTTCGACGGGTCCGGGTGTCCGCCGTCCGCCCGTCCGTCGATGTGACGGGCGGGGCCGGCGGACGGATCCGGTGTCCGTGCGGGGCGGGCGTCAGTCCTGGGGGCGCACGTGCTGTTCGTCGCCGGGGCGTACGTCCCGGAGCAGACAGGTCAGCCGCGCGGTGCACACGCGCTTGCCGTCCTCGTCCGTGATGACGATCTCGTACGTGGCCGTGGAGCGTCCCCGGTGGACGGGTGTGGCCACGCCCGTGACGAGGCCGGAGCGTGCTCCGCGGTGGTGGGTGCAGTTCAGGTCGACGCCGACGGCGATCTTGGAGCTGCCGCCGTGCAGCATGGAGCCGACGGAGCCGAGGGTCTCCGCGAGGACGGCGGAGGCGCCGCCGTGCAGGAGTCCGTACGGCTGGGTGTTGCCCTCCACGGGCATGGTGCCGACGACCCGGTCCGCGGAGGCCTCGACGATCTGGACGCCCATGCGGGTGCCGAGGTGGCCCGCGGAGAAGAGGGCGGGCAGGTCGACGCCGAGCGCGGCGTACTCGTCGAGGACCTCTTGCGGGAACTTCACGTGGCTCTGCTCGCCCATGGGGGCCGGCTCCGATCGTCGTCGATCTCTCTTGCTGACGTCCTGAGCGAACGCTCAGTCGGTGGCCGATTGTTCCAGACGGATCACGACGGACTTGCTGGCCGGGGTGTTGCTGGTGTCGGCGGTGGCGTCGAGGGGGACGAGGACGTTGGTCTCGGGGTAGTAGGAGGCGGCGCAGCCGAGGGCGGTCGGGTAGTGCACGACGCGGAATCCGGGGGCGCGCCGTTCGAGGCCGTCCTGCCATTCGCTGACCAGGTCGACGTACGAGCCGTCGGCGACGCCGAGCGCGCGCGCGTCCTCGGGGTTGACCAGGACGACCCGGCGGCCGTTCTTGATGCCCCGGTAGCGGTCGTCCAGGCCGTAGATCGTGGTGTTGTACTGGTCGTGCGAGCGCAGGGTCTGCAGCAGCAGCCGGCCCTCGGGGAGCTTCGGGTACTCGACGGGCGCGGCGGTGAAGTTGGCCTTGCCCGTGGCGGTGGGGAAGCGGCGTTCGTCGCGCGGGGCGTGGGGGAGGGCGAATCCCGCGGGGTCGGCCACGCGCGCGTTGAAGTCGTCGAAGCCGGGGACCACGCGGGCGATGCGGTCGCGCACGGTCGCGTAGTCCTTCTCGAACTCCTCCCAGGGGGTGCGGGAGTCGTCGCCGAGCACGCGGCGGGCGAGGCGGCACACGATGGCCGGTTCGGACAGCAGGTGGGTGCTCGCGGGCTCCAGGCGGCCGCGTGAGGCGTGGACCATGCCCATGGAGTCCTCGACGGTGACGAACTGTTCGCCGCTGCCCTGGAGGTCGCGTTCGGTGCGGCCGACGGTGGGCAGGATCAGCGCGCGGGCGCCGGTGACCACGTGCGAACGGTTGAGCTTCGTCGACACGTGCACGGTGAGGCGGGCGCGGCGCATGGCGGCCTCGGTCACCTCGGTGTCGGGGGACGCGGACACGAAGTTGCCGCCCATGGCGAAGAAGACCTTCGCGTCGCCGTCGCGCAGGGCGCGGATGGCGCGGACGACGTCGTAGCCGTGTTCGCGGGGCGGGGCGAAGCCGAACTCCTTCTCCAGGGCGTCCAGGAAGGCGGGGGCGGGGCGTTCGAAGATGCCCATGGTGCGGTCGCCCTGCACGTTCGAGTGGCCGCGGACCGGGCAGACGCCCGCGCCGGGGCGGCCTATGTTGCCGCGCAGCAGCAGGAAGTTGACGACTTCGCGGATGGTCGGCACGGAGTGCTTGTGCTGGGTGAGGCCCATGGCCCAGCAGACGATGGTGCGCCGCGAGGCGAGGACCATGGCCAGGGCTTCGTCGATCTTCGCGCGGGTGAGGCCGGTCGCGGTGAGTGTCTCGTCCCAGTCGGCGGCGCGGGCGGTGGCCGCGAACTCCTCGTATCCGTGGGTGTGCTCGGCGACGAAGTCCTCGTCGACGGCGCCTTCGGTGTCGAGGACGAGCTTGTTCAGGAGGCGGAAGAGGGCTTGGTCGCCGCCGAGGCGGATCTGCAGGAACAGGTCCGTGAGGGCGGCGCCCTTGAGCATGCCCTGTGGGGTCTGCGGGTTCTTGAAGCGCTCCAGGCCCGCTTCGGGGAGCGGGTTCACGCTGATGATCTTCGCGCCGTTGGCCTTGGCCTTCTCCAGGGCGGAGAGCATGCGGGGGTGGTTCGTGCCGGGGTTCTGCCCGGCGACGATGATGAGGTCCGCCTGGTGGAGGTCGTCGAGCAGGACGCTGCCCTTGCCTATGCCTATGGTCTCCGAGAGGGCGGAACCCGAGGACTCGTGGCACATGTTCGAGCAGTCGGGGAGGTTGTTCGTGCCGAGCTCGCGGGCGAAGAGCTGGTAGAGGAAGGCGGCCTCGTTGCTCGTCCGTCCGGAGGTGTAGAAAAGGGCCTCGTCGGGCGAGTCGAGCGCGGTGAGCTCGTCGGCGACGATGTCGAAGGCGCGTTCCCAGGTCACCGGCTCGTAGTGGTCGGCGCCCTCGGGCAAATACATGGGGTGGGTGAGGCGGCCCTGTTGTCCGAGCCAGTAGCCGCTGCGGCCGGCGAGGTCGGTGACGGGGTGCTCGGCGAAGAAGCCGGGGGTGACCCGGCGCAGGGTCGCCTCCTCGGCGACCGCCTTCGCGCCGTTCTCGCAGAACTCCGCCGTGTGCCGGTGCTCCGGCTCGGGCCAGGCGCAGCCGGGGCAGTCGAAGCCGTCCTTCTGGTTGACCCTGAGCAGGGTGAGCGCGGTGCGGCGCACGCCCATCTGCTGCTGGGCGATCCGCAGGGTGTGTCCGATCGCGGGCAGCCCGGCCGCCGCGTGCTTCGGTTCGGCGACCTGTGGCGCGTCCTGGACCGGATCGCTCTTGGGCGGCTTGCTGGCCATCGCTGAACCCCTTCGCGTGCCTGTGTGCGGTACCTGTTCGATCCTCGCACGCGCCGGTGGTGATGCGTGCGGTCGGTCGCGGACGGTCCGCGCTGTCAGTGGGGCGTGGCAGGATCGGGGGTGTGGCAGAGACAGCATCGAAGAAGACCGAGAAGACCGCAGGTACGAGCCGTCCGCGTCTGATGCTCATGGATGGGCACTCGCTGGCGTACCGCGCGTTCTTCGCGCTGCCCGCGGAGAATTTCACGACCGCGAGCGGCCAGCCGACGAACGCGATCTACGGTTTCGCGTCGATGCTGGCGAACACGCTGCGTGACGAGTCGCCCACGCATTTCGCGGTGGCGTTCGACGTCTCACGCAAGACCTGGCGCTCCGAGGAGTTCACGGAGTACAAGGCGAACCGGTCGAAGACCCCGGACGAGTTCAAGGGCCAGGTCGAGCTGATCGGTGAGCTGCTGGACGCGATGCACGCGCGGCGGTTCGCGGTGGACGGCTTCGAGGCCGACGACATCATCGCCACGCTCGCCACGCAGGCCGAGGCCGAGGGCTTCGAGGTCCTGATCGTCACCGGTGACCGTGACTCCTTCCAGCTGGTCTCGGAGCACACGACGGTCCTCTATCCGACGAAGGGTGTCTCCGAGCTGACCCGGTTCACTCCGGAGAAGGTCGTCGAGAAGTACGGGTTGACGCCGGCGCAGTACCCGGACTTCGCGGCGCTGCGCGGTGACCCGTCGGACAACCTGCCGGGCATTCCGGGTGTCGGTGAGAAGACGGCCGCGAAGTGGATCAACCAGTTCGGTTCGTTCGCGGAGCTGGTCGAGCGCGTCGACGAGGTGAAGGGCAAGGCCGGCCAGAACCTCCGCGACCACCTGGATGCGGTGCGCCTCAACCGCCGTCTCACGGAGATGGTGAAGGACGTGGAGCTGCCGGGGGCGGTCACCGACCTGGAGCGTGCGGCGTACGACCGTACGGCCGTGTCGATGGTCCTGGACACCCTGGAGATCCGTAACCCCTCGCTGCGGGAGCGGCTGTTCGCCGTCGACCCGGGGGCGCAGGAGGCCGAGACCGCGGCGCCGGTCGTCGCGGGTGTCGAGCTGGACGGTGTGGTGCTGGGCGCGGGCGAGCTGAAGCCGTGGCTCGCCGAGCACGGCGACGCGGTCCTGGGTCTGGCCACGGTCGACGCGTGGGCGCTGGGCGCCGGTTCGGTGACGGAGATCGCGCTCGCCGCGGCGGAGGGGGCCGCCGCCTGGTTCGACCCCTCGGAGCTGGACGAGGCCGACGAGAACGCGTTCGCGCGGTGGGTCGCCGACCCCGCGAAGCCGAAGGTGCTGCACAACGCCAAGGGTGTGATGCGGGTCTTCGCCGAGCACGGCTGGAGCGTCGAGGGCGTGTCCATGGACACCGCGCTCGCCGCGTATCTGGTCAAGCCGGGCCGGCGTTCCTTCGCTCTGGACGCGCTGTCGCTGGAGTACCTCGGGCGGGAGCTGGGTCCGGCCGCCGCGGCCGACGGGCAGCTGGCCTTCGGCGCGGACGACGGGGCCGAGGCCGAGGCGCTGATGGCGCAGGCCCGCACGATCCTCGACCTCGGCGAGGCGTTCGACGAGAAGCTGCCGGAGGTCGGCGCGGCCGATCTGCTGCGGGACATGGAGCTGCCCACGTCGGCGCTGCTGGCGCGGTTGGAGCGGTACGGCATCGCGGCCGACCGGGCGCACCTGGAAGCCATGGAGCAGATGTTCGGGGCCGCCGTGCAGCAGGCGGTGAAGGAGGCGCACGCCTCCGTGGGCCACGAGTTCAACCTCGGCTCGCCCAAGCAGCTCCAGGAGGTCTTCTTCGGGGAGCTCGACCTGCCCAAGACGAAGAAGACGAAGACGGGGTACACGACGGACGCGGACGCGCTGGCCTGGCTGGCCACGCGGACCGACCACGAGCTGCCCGTCATCATGCTCCGCCACCGCGAGCAGGCGAAGCTGCGTGTGACCGTCGAGGGCCTGATCAAGACGATCGCCGCGGACCACCGTATCCACACCACGTTCAACCAGACGGTGGCCGCGACGGGCCGTCTGTCGTCGGTGGACCCGAACCTGCAGAACATCCCGGTGCGTACGGAGGAGGGCCGCGCGATCCGCCGCGGCTTCGTCGTCGGCGAGGGCTTCGAGTCGCTGATGACCGCGGACTACAGCCAGATCGAACTGCGGGTGATGGCCCACCTGTCCGAGGACGAGGGCCTGCTGGAGGCGTTCACCTCGGGTGAGGACCTGCACACGACGGTGGCGTCCCAGGTGTTCTCGGTCGAGCGTTCGGCGGTCGACGCGGAGATGCGCCGCAAGATCAAGGCCATGTCGTACGGCCTGGCGTACGGGCTGTCGGCGTTCGGCCTGTCCCAGCAGCTGAACATCGAGGCGGGTGAGGCGCGTGCCCTGATGGACACGTACTTCGAGCGCTTCGGTGGTGTCCGGGACTATCTGCGCCGGGTCGTGGACGAGGCGCGTGCCACGGGTTACACGGAGACCCTCTTCGGGCGGCGCCGTTATCTGCCCGACCTGAACAGCGACAACCGCCAGCGTCGCGAGATGGCCGAGCGCATGGCACTGAACGCGCCGATCCAGGGCACGGCCGCGGACATCGTCAAGATCGCGATGCTGAACGTCGACCGGGCCCTGCGCGAGGCCGGTCTGAAGTCCCGCATGCTCCTCCAGGTCCACGACGAAATCGTCCTGGAGATCGCCCCGGGTGAGCGTGCGAAGACCGAGGAGCTGCTCCGCCGCGAGATGGCGTCGGCCGTCGCGCTCCGGGCCCCGCTCGACGTCTCCGTCGGCTCGGGAGCCGACTGGGAATCGGCGGCGCACTAGTCGCGGCGCCGGCTGGATCAGGGCTCTCGGGGGGTTCCCGGGGTTCCTCGGGATTCCAGGAACCCGGGGTTCTCGGGCCACGGCCCGGTACCACCTGGTGCCGGGCCGGATGCCCCGCCACGACGTCGGCGCCGTGAGCCAGGACCTCCGGCGGCGAACCGGCCGGCCTTGACCGGAACCGATGGGTGGCTGCCGGTACCCGCTGAAACACCGGGTGCGCCCACGGGCGACGGCACCGCCCCGTCGCCCCGCGCCGGAACCCGGCTTCCTGCGCCGGAGCCGCCTTCCCGTGCGGGAGCCGCCCCGATGCCGGAGCCGCCTCCCCGTGCCGGATCCGGCACCCTGCCCGTGAGCCGTGAGCCGTGAGCCGTGAGCCGTGAGCCGTGAGCGGTGAGCGGTGAGCGGTGAGCGGTGAGCGGTGAGCGGTGAGCCGTGAGCCGTGAGCCGGGGAGCCCAGAAGCCGGGAGCCGGGTGCCCGGAAGCAGGCGGACCGGGGACCGGGGGACCCGAAAGCCTGGAAACACCGGGGACCCGAAACCCCGGAAGCAGCGAGACCAGGGGTGGCCGAGCCCCGGAAACAGGGAGGCCGAGCGCCCCGGGATCAGGGATCGGCCGTCTCCCGTTCATCCCTCGGAGAGCCCGTCACCCGCGTGGCCCCCGCAAAGACGCCCCCCGCGCAGGGGGACCGCGAGGATGCGGGCATGGGTATACGCATACTCCACCGCCGCACGGCCCTGCCCGCGGGCATCGCCCCCGCGCTGTCCGCGCCGGTGCCCGCGGTGGCCGCGGACGCGAGCACCGCTCAGACGCCCGAAGCCCGCCGTCCCGGCCGCGCCCCCGATCCCGCCGGGCCCGCCGGGCCCGCGTCCCGTGACGTCGGGCCGGCACCGGCCGCACACCGGGACACCTTCGCCCCGGCGGTGCGTGCCGACGGCGCCGGGGCGACCTGCGACCTCGCGAGCGAGTGCCAGTACGACCCGGAGAGCTTCGCCGAGGCCGCGGCGACGAGGGCCGCCCCGCGCGGGGCGGAGCGGCTCCGGCACACCCTGGACCGGTGGGAGCTCGCCACCCTCAGCCCCCTGGTCACCGTCGCGGACGGCATCGCGGCGCTGCGCCTGCCGGACATGGTCGCCGGCTCGGGCTCCTTCCTGAAGGCCCGCGTGCACGGACTGGACCTGCTCGGTCACCTCCGCGGCGCGTCGCGCCGGAGCAGTCGCGCCGGCACGCCGGGCGGTCCGAGGGCGCACCCGGAGAACGGCCGGCTGCCCCGGTCCGCGCACGGCTGGCGGGTGCACAGCGTCGGCGCGTTCACGAGCACCGGCAGGACCTGCCGCATCGTCGTCCTCTCGCACGACAACCCGACGACGGCGTACGGGGCCCGCACCATCGAGCGCATCGCCCGGGCCGTCCACCGCGGCCTGGGTCAGGGGCGCGGCGCCGTCCGGAGCCCGGCCGCGCGGGACGGGGTCAGCGAGGTGCCGTACGGCTCGGCTCCGTACGCGTGGCTGCCGGGCCGGGAAGGACCGGAACGGGACGCCACACCCTGACGGCGACGGCGTACAGCGCGAGGCCGAGGACGAGACCCGCGCCCGCGCCGAAGCACAGGGTCGGGATCAGTTCCCAAGGCTTCGCGCGAGAGCCCCGGTAGGCCCACCAGCGCGCGGCCCGCTGCCCGGCGGCGGCGACCGCGCAGCCGCCGATCACGGCCGCCGCGAACCACCGGTCGGGACGCGACAGCACGGGTACCCCCACCGGATCGCCGGGAGGCGTCCGGCGCAGCGCGACGACCACGAAGACCACGATCACCACGGCCGCCGCCATCGAGGTGCCGTACTGCGCGTACATGAACAGGGGCGTGCCCCCGACGTCCCGCCCCAGCGCGGGCAGCAGCCGCACCCCCCACCGGTCGTGATGCGTGAACGCGTCCCACACGACATGCGTCAGCGCGCCGAGCACCGCGGACACGTACCACCACAGCGTCAGGGACGCACCGGGCTCGCGGCGGGCCGTCCCGCAGCGCAGCAACCCCGCGGGCCGTCCCTGACGGGTCCGCGGCAGCAGGGCCACCAACGGCTCACGCAGGACCAGCCAGACTCCCACGAGGGCCCAGGCGACGAGCACGTCGAAGGTGAGGACACCGGTGAACGAGTGGGTGAACTCGCCGAATTCCATCGCTCCGGGTAGCACGCTCGCCGCGTAATAGGTCATGTCGGGAGCGAACGAGCCGGCCACCAGGACCGCCGGCACGAGTCGGCTCCGGCCGCTTCCGTCGCCGCGCACGGCGGGCAGTACGGCCGCCGCGTGGCTGAGGGTGAAGGGCAAAACGTCCCCCTGTGACTGACATCGTTCGAAGGCATCGTCTCCGGTGATCACCGGAGGCCATTATGAGAGACGCGTGAGAAGGTCCGGACGGCCCGCTCGGGGTGGGTGTCCCACCGGACAATCGAACATGGCCAACCGGTGAAAATCGGGCACGAACGGGTGCCCGGGCGACGGAAGTTGTCGTAGGGTCACCTGCGTCACAGTGCAGGCGAACGCGCGGAGCGCGGACGGTCGTCCACGGGAGGGGTTCACTCAATGGCGGCGCATTTCGGCAGACTGCGCAAGGGCGCGGCGTCCACCGCCGTGGCCGCGGCAGCGGTGGCGGCTCTGTCCGCTTCCCAGGCACCCGGAGTGGCCACCGAGGACCTCGGCAGACAGGCGAGCGGCGCCCAGCCCTCGGCCGACGCGAGCGCCGGCGCCCTCGGCGGTGAGGGTGGCGCGACCGGCAACTCGCCCTACTACACCGACCTGCCGCCGCTGAAGAGTCCCAATCCGAGCCCGTCGCCGACCATCGGGACGCCCGTCTCGGTGGGCGAGGCCGAGGCCGGCATACCGGCGACGGTGCTCGACGCCTACAAGCGGGCCGAGACCTCGCTGCGCGCGTCCAAGCCGGAGTGCAATCTGCCCTGGCAACTCCTCGCGGCCATCGGGAAGGTCGAGTCCGGGCAGGCGCGCGGCGGCCGGGTCGACGCGAACGGTACGACGTTCTCGCCGATCCTCGGTCCCAAGCTCGACGGCAACGGCTTCGCGCTGATCGCCGACACGGACAACGGCGCGTACGACGGCGACAGCGCGTACGACCGCGCGGTGGGCCCCATGCAGTTCATCCCCTCCACCTGGGCGTGGGCGGGCCGCGACGGCAACGGCGACGGCAAGAAGGACCCCAACAACGTCTACGACGCGGCACTCGCGGCCGGTCACTACCTGTGCCGGTCCGGGCGTGACCTGTCCGTGCAGGCGCAGATGAACGCGGCGATCCTCGGCTACAACAACTCGACGGCCTACCTCGACACGGTGCTGTCGTGGCTGGAGTACTACCGCAAGGGCACCCACGAGGTGCCGGACGGCACGGGCACCCTGCCTTCGCACGGCAGCGGCGACTCCACGGCGAGCCCGGACCCGTCGCCCTCAACGCCGTCGACGCCCGACTCGAAGCCGAGCACCACCAAGCCCGGCGGCGGCGGTTCGACGAGCCCCTCGAACCCCACCACGCCCGATTCCCCCTCGACCTCGCCGCCCGCCACGCCTCCCACGCCCACCGAGACGGTGGACCACCTGGAGGACGCGGGCTCCGGGAAGCTCACCGCGACGGCGGGCCGGACGTTCGCCTCCAAGGTCGCGGTGCGCACCGAGACCAAGGCGGGCAAGGCGGTCGCGAAGGTCCGCGTCCGGTTCCTGATCGTCGGCGACACGGACAGCACCTTCACGGGCGGCGAGAGCGTCGCCACGGTGGTCACCGACAGCAAGGGCACGGCGACCGCGCCGGCGCTCGTGGCGGGCGAGAAGACCGGCGCGTTCACCGTCCGCGCCACCGTCGTGGGCCGCACTCTGAGCGGCCTCGACTACGCGGCGACGGTCACCGCGCGCCAGGCCGACGCCCTGACCCGCACCGGCGACACCGAGCTGACCTGCGTACCGGGCGGCGAGTTCGCCGACCAGGTCCGGCTGAAGGCCACCTACAAGGGTGCCGTCGCGGGGAAGGTCGCGGCCACCGCCACGCTCGTGAAGTCGGCGGACGACGCGACCGAGAACGACAAGGGCCCGTACTTCAAGGACGCGGACGGCAAGACGGTCCGCACCCTCACGGACCTCACGACCGACGCGGACGGCGCGCTCGTGCTCCCCAAGCTGTACGCGGACGACACGGCCGGCACGTTCCTGCTCCGCGTCACCACGACGGGCGGCGCGACGCTGACGGTCGAGCTGAAGGTGGCCCCGGCCGCCACGGACACGCCGTCCGACCCGGCCACGCCGTCCTCCTCGGCCACCCCGTCCGCTTCGGCCACGCCGTAGTCGGGCGCGGCCGCGCAGTCCCCACCGGGACCGCACGGCCACCACGCCCACCACGCCCCCGTGGTCCCCGCCAGGACCACCCGCGGCCCCCGTGCCACCAGGGCGCCCCTCCGCTTCCGGCGGAGGGGCGCCCTCGTCGTGTGCGCGACGTGTTCTCATCTCGGCCCCCCGTTGCTACCGTGCCCGACCTGACGGTGCATCAGCTCCAGGCTTCCGGGAGGCCCCGTATGCGTGCCCTCATCGCCGCCGCGACCGGTCTCGCCGTGGCACTGGCCCTGGTGTTCACCATCACCGCCCTGGGCTCACCGGCCGGCGGGACGTCGCCGAAGCCGCTGCTCACCACCGTCCCCAAGCATCCGTGACCAGCCGGGAGGGCCGTCGAGATGCGCCGCAAGGCCAGCCTGATCCTGCTCGCCCTCGCCGTGTTCTGCGCGGCGCTGTCCCCGCTGCTGCGCTGGTACGTGTTCCCGCGGGTGGCGAAGATCCCCGCGAACCAGTACCAGGACATGGTCCTGGAGGCGAAGGACGCGACCCTGCTCGACTACGCCACCATGAAGGCGAAGAAGGTCCCCGAGGTCACCGTCGTGCAGACCCTCAGGGGCAACGTCGAGGCCTCCGACCGGATCGAGCGGACGGCGGGCCGCGACGTCGTCGTCTGGGACTCCCTCTCCTATGTGCAGGGCCCCGACGGGAAGATGGTCTCCAAGCTCCCCGAGCGCTACATCTTCGACGCCCACACCCAGGAACCCGTCCACGCGACCGGCGAGTCGGTCGACGGCGACCCCGTCCGGCGCGACGGCATCGAGTTCAAGTGGCCCTTCCGGACGGAGAAGCGGGACTACGAGTACTTCGACGCGCAGACCCGCACCTCGGCCCCCATCCACTACGAGGGCACCCGGACCTTCCGCGGCGTCGCGGTCTACTACTTCGAGCAGACGATCCCCTGGACGAAGGTCGCGTTCCCCAAGGTCATGCCCGTCCAGGGGATCACCGCGCGGTCCGTCGCCAAGACCGGTACGACACGCTGGTACACGACCGTCCGCAGGTTCTGGGTCGAACCGGTCACCGGCGCGCCGGTCTACGGCGAGGAGATCCACAAGGAGGAACTGCGCGGCGGCACACTGCTCGGCGGCCGCGCCAAGGTGACCGCCTTCTCCGGGCACGTGAAGATGCGCGAGGACTACATCGAACACACCGTCGCCCTGGTCAAGTCGAACCGCACCCTGGTCCTCGTGATGACCTCCTACCTCCCCTGGGGCCTGCTGCTCCTGGGCGCGGCCCTGCTGTCCCTCTCCCTCTACCTGGAGGCACGCGGCCGGCGCCCGGACGATCCCACGCCCACCCGCGCGGCACGGCCCGAACCGGTCAGCGCCTGAGCCGCGCGTTCGTATGGCGGGTCGGCTCGGCGGACGCCGGGTCCTCGGGCCACGGATGCTTCGGGTAACGGCCGCGCAGTTCGGCCCGCACCGCCCGGTAACCGTCCTTCCAGAAGGAGGCGAGGTCGGCGGTGACCGCCGCGGGCCGCCCGGCGGGCGACAGCAGATGGACGAGGACGGGCACCCCGGCCACGGCGGGTGACTCGTGGAGGCCGAACATCTCCTGCAACTTGACGGCGAGGACGGGCTGTTCGGGATTGCCGTAGTCGACCCGGATCCTGGACCCGCTGGGCACCTCGATCCGCTCGGGCGCGAGCTCGTCCAGCCGGGCGGCCTCACCGGTGGCCCAGGGCAGCAGCCGGGCCAGTGCCTGCCCGGCGTCGATGCGGGCCAGATCGGCCCGCCGCCGCGCGCGGCTCAGTTCCGGCTCCAGCCACTCGTCCACGCGCGCGTGGAGCCCGTCGTCGCCGACGTCGGGCCAGGGAGCGCCGACACGCAGCCGCAGGAAGGCGAGCCGCCGGCGCAGCGCCTCGGCGTCCGGGGACCACCGCAGCAGCCCGAGCCCGTCCGCCCGCAGCCCCTCCAGCAGCGCCTCGCGTACGAGCCCGGGGGCGGCGTTCGTGAGCGGGCGCACCGCCAGCTCCAGCGCGCCGAGCCGCTCGACCCGCCGTGCGACGACATCGCCCTCGGACCAGTGGACCTCCTCGCCGCCGGTGGCGAAGCTCGCGGCGGCGCGCCGGGCCGTCCCCTCGTCCACCACCGCCCCGAGCCGCACGCGCGCGTGCCCGGCGCCGACGGGACGGTCGGCCACGGCGACGGCCAGCCAGGGCGCGTCCCGCAGGGCGGAGCCGTCGCCGACGTCGGCGCGGGTCCCGTTCACCATCAGGTACGAGCCGCCCTGCGCCCGTGCGAGGCGCTCGGGGAACGCGAGGGCGGCGACCAGTCCGGCGACCCGGTCGTCCCCGGGCCCGGCCCGGCCGCCCGCGTCCCCGCCGCCCCCGTGCGCGGCACCCGCGTCCACACCGTGTGCGGACGCGCCGCGGACGGGCGGCGACGGCGGGGCGGACGACAGGCCCTCCGGTATGTCCGACGGCGGGTTCATGCCCGACGGCGGGTTCGCCGGCGCCTTCCCGACGGCGTCCGTGCCGGCCCTGGTGGCCGAACGCAGCCGGCGCGCCTCGGTGCGCCAGCGCGCCGCGTAGGCGTCACCGCCGCGCCGGGCCGCCCGCCAGGCCGCCGCCAGATCGTCCCCGTACTCCCGCGGCGGCTCCTCGCTCAGCAGGGCGACCACCTCGGCCGCCCGGTCCGCGCCGACCTCGGCGGCCGCGTCCAGCAGGGCCCGGGCCAGCCGCGGGTGCAGGCCCAGCCGGGACATGCGGACACCCCGCCGCGTGGCGCGGCCCGCCGGGTCCACGGCACCCACCGCCGTCAGGACGGAGCGCGCCGCCGCCATCGCGCCACCCGGCGGCGGGTCCAGGAGTGCCAGTCCCGCCGCGTCCGGGTCGCCCCAGCAGGCCGCCTGCAGGGCGAACGCCGTGAGGTCGGCCACCTTGATCTCCGGTGCGGGAAAACGCGGGAGGCGGGCGTCCTCCGCCTCGGACCAGCAGCGGTACACCCGTCCCGGCGCCTCACGGCCGGCCCGTCCCGCCCGCTGCCGGCCGGCGGCCTGCGCGGCCCGCACGGTCGTCAGCGCGCTCAGCCCGCGCGCGTGGTCCACCCGGGGTTCGCGCGCGAGCCCCGAGTCCACGACCACCCGCACCCCGGGAACCGTCAGCGACGACTCCGCGACGGAGGTGGCCAGGACCACCCGGCGCCCGGTACCCGGGGCCAGCACCGCGTCCTGCACCGCCGCGGGCGCCCGTCCGTGCACCTGGAGCACGTCGGTCCCGCCGAGGTGCCCGAGCTGTCCGGCGACCCGTGCGATCTCCCCCACGCCGGGCAGGAAGCACAGCACGTCCCCGTCGCACTCGGCCAGCGCCCGCCGCACCACCGCCACCACGTGTGCGAGCAGAGCGGGATCGACCCGCATGCCGTGCGGCGGACGCACGGGCCGTGCCGGAGGCGCCCAGACCACCTCCACCGGATATGAGATCCCCCGCGCCTCGACGACGGGCGCCCCGCCCAGCAGCCGGGCCCAGCCCTCGGCGTCGGTCGTGGCGGACGCGGCCACGAGCCGCAGTTCGGGGCGGAGCGCGGCCCGGACGTCCAGGAGGAAGGCGGCCACCGTGTCGGCGTCCAGATGCCGTTCGTGGCACTCGTCGAGAATCACCACGTCGACGCCCGCGAGCTCCTGGTCCCGCTGCAGCCGTTGCAGGAGCACTCCCGTGGTGACGACCTCCACGCGCGCGCGTGGCCCCACGACACGCTCCCCGCGCACCGTGTAACCCACGCTCGCGCCGACCTGCTCGCCGAGCAGCCACGCCATCCGCCGGGCCGCGGCCCGGGCCGCGATCCGCCGTGGTTCGGCGACCAGCACCCGGCGTGCCGGGCCCCGTCCGACGAGCCCGGCGAGAACCAGTGGCACGAGCGTCGTCTTGCCGGTGCCCGGCGGCGCGCACAGCACCGCCGCACCGTGCTCCTCCAGGGCGTCGCGCAGCGCGGGCACGGCGGAACGGACGGGCAGCCGGTCGAGGGCGTCGGTACGGATCACGCCCCCAGTCTCGTACGAGGTCTCTCACGGGCGTCAAACACGCCTCCTCGCGCGTACGACCGCGCGCGGCGAGGTGGGGAGGCGACGGGGGAGACGGGAGACCCGGACAAGAGGGGCGAGAGGGGCGGGACGGGCGGGGGCGGTCTCAGTCCCGCAGGCACACGAAGATCGCGGTCCCCGGGATCAGGTTCCCGCGCAACGGGGACCAGCCGCCCCACTCCTGGGTGTTCCAGGCGGGCCACTGCGGTTCGACGAGGTCCACGAGCCGGAAGCCCCCGGCCACCACGTCACGCACTCGGTCGCCCACCGTCCTGTGGTGTTCGACGTACAGCGCGCGGCCCTCGTCGTCCTGCTCGACGTAGGGAGTGCGGTCGAAGTAGGAGGCGGAGACCGACAGTCCCTCCGGACCGGGTTCGTCCGGGAAGGCCCAGCGGACCGGATGCGTCACGGAGAAGACGAAGCGGCCGCCGGGACGCAGGACGCGGTGCACGTCGCGCAGCACCCGCACCGGGTCGGCGACGAACGGCAGCGCCCCGTACGCGGAGCACGCGAGGTCGAAGGAGCCGTCCGCGAACGGCAGCGCGCCCGCGTCGGCCTCCACCAGCGGCACCCCGCCGCCGATGCGCAGCGCGTGCTGGAGCTGGCGGTGGGAGAGGTCCAGGGCGACCGGGCGGGCGCCCTGGGCCGCCAGCCAGCGTGAGCACTGGGCCGCGCCGGCTCCGATCTCCAGGACGTCCTTCCCCTTGAGGTCCTCCGGCGGGCCGAGCAGTTCGGCCTCCACCTCGTCGAGACCCTCGGGCCCCCACACGAATCGGTCGTCCCCGAGGAACGTGCCGTGCTCTGTCTGATAGTCGTCCGCGTTCCGGTCCCACCAGCTGCGATTGGCACGGGAACTCTCCGTGACGTCCGCGTCGCGCCGGGTGGCTCCGGGTTCGAACGGTTCGGGCTCTTGGATGATCGGCTCCCTCGTATTAATCTGCGGGCTCGTCCCCTCGACCCGCCCCGGGAGTGTCACGGCAGGGGCCGATGAGGGCCCGCGTGGCCTCTTGGGACAGGTCTTGTGCCGGGATTGCGGCGATCCGCCCCGGGTGTGCGCCTTCGCGCATTGACCCTGCCCGGCTGCCCCCGTATGCTACAAGTTGCGCTGCGGGCCTGCGCTCCTCAGACGTAGCAGGCTGCGCTCGCATCTGTATGTATGTCCCCTCGGTTTTCGAGGCGCCACCGGTGGTGTTCGGTAGAACACGGTCCGGTCCGGCGCTTCCTTGGCTGTCCGGCCTTCTGCAGAGCGAAACGGGCTCCCGGCGTAAGCAGTACCTACGACTCTCTGTCCGTACCGGAGCCCTTTCCCACATGACGAGCAGCACCGAGACCACCTCTACCACGCCGCAGGTAGCGGTCAACGACATCGGTAACGAGGAAGCTTTCCTCGCCGCGATCGACGAGACGATCAAGTACTTCAACGACGGCGACATCGTCGACGGCGTCATCGTGAAGGTCGACCGGGACGAGGTCCTGCTCGACATCGGTTACAAGACCGAAGGTGTCATCCCGAGCCGCGAGCTCTCGATCAAGCACGACGTCGACCCGAACGAGGTCGTCGCCGTCGGTGACGAGATCGAAGCCCTTGTTCTCCAGAAGGAGGACAAGGAAGGCCGCCTGATCCTCTCGAAGAAGCGCGCCCAGTACGAGCGCGCCTGGGGCACCATCGAGAAGATCAAGGAAGAGGACGGCATCGTCACCGGTACCGTCATCGAGGTCGTCAAGGGTGGTCTCATCCTCGACATCGGCCTCCGTGGCTTCCTGCCGGCTTCCCTCGTCGAGATGCGCCGTGTCCGCGACCTCCAGCCCTATGTGGGCAAGGAGCTCGAGGCCAAGATCATCGAGCTGGACAAGAACCGCAACAACGTGGTCCTGTCCCGCCGTGCCTGGCTGGAGCAGACCCAGTCCGAGGTTCGCCAGACGTTCCTCACCACCCTCCAGAAGGGTCAGGTCCGCTCCGGCGTCGTCTCCTCGATCGTCAACTTCGGTGCCTTCGTGGACCTGGGTGGCGTCGACGGTCTGGTGCACGTCTCCGAGCTCTCCTGGAAGCACATCGACCACCCCTCCGAGGTTGTCGAGGTCGGCCAGGAAGTCACCGTCGAGGTCCTCGACGTCGACATGGACCGCGAGCGTGTCTCCCTGTCGCTCAAGGCGACGCAGGAAGACCCGTGGCAGCAGTTCGCCCGGACGCACCAGATCGGTCAGGTCGTCCCGGGTAAGGTCACCAAGCTCGTTCCGTTCGGTGCGTTCGTCCGCGTGGACGAGGGCATCGAGGGTCTGGTCCACATCTCCGAGCTGGCCGAGCGCCACGTGGAGATTCCGGAGCAGGTCGTCCAGGTCAACGACGAGATCTTCGTCAAGGTCATCGACATCGACCTCGAGCGCCGTCGCATCAGCCTCTCGCTGAAGCAGGCCAACGAGGCCTTCGGTGCCGACCCGGCGTCGGTCGACTTCGACCCGACCCTGTACGGCATGGCGGCGTCCTACGACGACCAGGGCAACTACATCTACCCCGAGGGCTTCGACCCCGAGACCAACGACTGGCTCGAGGGCTTCGAGTCCCAGCGTGAGGTGTGGGAGACGCAGTACGCCGAGGCGCAGACGCGCTTCGAGCAGCACCAGGCCCAGGTCATCAAGTCCCGCGAGGCGGACGCTCAGGCCGAGGCCGAGGGTGCCAGCACCTCCAGCGCGGCTCCGGCCGCCTCCGGTGGCGGTTCGTACTCCTCGGAGTCGGACGACACCTCCGGCGCCCTGGCGTCGGACGAGGCCCTGGCTGCCCTCCGCGAGAAGCTCGCCGGCGGCCAGAGCTGAAAGGCTCCCCGCTAGGCAGTAGCTGAAAGAAGTGGGCCCGCACCGATTCGGTGCGGGCCCACTTCCATGGGGGGCCGTTGTTCCCGGTCGGGTCAGGGGGTCACGGTGATGTTGGTGAGCCCCTTGCCGCCCGTCACCGTGTTCGACGCGTACACGGTGGTCCTGCACGAGGCGCTGTAGTTCGTGACGTTGACCGCCAGCTGCTTGTCGCCCGACGCGCCCCGCAGGTCGGAGGTGTTGCCGCGGAACACCGTGCCGCAGCCCCAGCCGGACTGCTGGGTGTGGGTCTCGTAGCCGTCGTTCGTGGTGGCCGTGCCCTTGTTGTTCTCGACGAGGACGCCGTTGCCCTTCACGTCGACCCAGGAGTCGTCGAAGTTGGCACCGGTCAGACCGCTGCCGTCGAAGGTGTTGCCGGTGATGCGCGCACCCGTGGTGCCCTCCTTGATGTCGACGTTCTCGCCGCCCACGTCCGGGCCGATCGTGTTGCCGGTGATCTCGACGCGGTCGCTCTTGTCCGAGGTCCCGCCGGCCGTGCCGACATAGACGCCCTCGCCCATGCCGCGGCCGTCGTTGCCGGTGTCGTAGATCCTCGAGTTCCTGATCACGCCGTCCGTGCTGGAGTTGCGGAAGTGGACGCCCTCCATGTCGAGGCCGTGGACGGTGACCGTGTCGACCACGACGCCCTTCGCCGAGTCGATCATGATGCCCTTCTGGCCGCCGGTGACGGTGATGCCCCGGACCGTCCAGTACGAGGCGCCGTTGAGGTGCAGCCCGTAGCCGCCACCCGCAGTGAGGACGGCCTTCGAGGAGCCGGTGAGGGTGATGCGGGAGCCGGAGCTCGCGGCCGTCGTCGTCTTGAAGTTGCCGGTGTACGTGCCGTCGGCGAGGTGGATGGTGTCGCCGGGCGCGGCGGAGGTGAGCGCCGACTTCAGCTGCGCGGCCGTGGCGACCTCGATGGTCTGGGCCGCGGCCGCGGTGGGCGCTGACGCCAGCACCCCGCCCGTGACCAGGGTCGCGCCGAGCAGGGGGAGGAGAAGCGTGCGTCGGATACGCATGTGGGGGTGACCTTCCCGTCGGTTCGCAAGAAGAGTGTTCCTGTACATGAACTCTGGGCGCCTATATGAACGTAAGGGGGCCTTGGGTCCGCGTCAAGGTCCGTACCTGGCCGGTGTGCGAGGAGGGAGAGGTGGCGGATCCGCGAGCAACCGCGCCGCCCCGGCCGGCTGTTGCCGGGGTCTCCGGGTCACTCGCGAGCGAGAGGGGGGCCGACGGCGTGGCGACACGGGAGCGATCGAGTGCGCCGAGCCGGCGCGCGTTCCCGCGCACCACCGGTCGGACCGGCGGTGCGGGCACGGTGACTCGTCACCGGGGGAGCCCTCGTTCTCGCGCCCGCCGTGCGGGTCGCTCGGCCTGAACAGCCCTCCCGCGCACCGAAGTCGGGCGAGTTCACGCCTACCGGGAGGGGTGCCGCGAAGGTCGTGGTCGTGGACGGGGGCATCGTCGGACCCGCCTCCGCGTCCGGGCTCGGCGTCCCCGTCGCGGTGTTCACGAACACGGACGGGGACACCGAGGCGGCGGCCCGCCGGACCGAGCGCCGCGCTCCACACGCGTGCGCCGGCGTCGTAACGTTCCACGCGACGCCCCACGCGCGCGTGCTGTCCCCGCACCGGCGTGTGGCGTGCGCGCGGCCGGCACCCGCGGTCCCGTCACCGCGGGGCACCCCCGGCCGCTCGTGGCGGACGGGACGAAACGACGAGGCGGCGGTGGAGACGCGGCAGGGACGCGGCGCGCGGGACGGGAATGCCCGCGCTCGGTGCCCTGTTGTCGAGTACGGACACGAGGAGGAGCGGTCACAGTGCTTGATCCGCAGGGTTTGTACGCATGGGAGCCGAAGGGCCTGGCCGTGGTGGACATGGCGCTCGCCCAGGAGTCGGCCGGACTGGTCATGCTCTACCACTTCGACGGATACATCGACGCGGGTGAGACGGGCGACCAGATCGTCGACCGGCTGCTCGACTCGCTGCCCCACCAGGTCGTGGCCCGATTCGACCACGACCGGCTGGTGGACTACCGGGCGCGCCGCCCGCTGCTGACGTTCAAGCACGACCGGTGGACCGACTACGACGAGCCCGCGCTCGACGTGCGGCTCGTCCAGGACGCGACAGGCGCGCCGTTCCTGTTGCTGTCCGGCCCCGAGCCGGACGTCGAGTGGGAGCGCTTCGCCGCCGCCGTCCAGCAGATCGTGGAGCGGCTCGGCGTCCGGCTCGCGGTGAACTTCCACGGCATCCCCATGGGCGTTCCGCACACCCGTCCCGTGGGCCTCACCCCGCACGGCAACCGCACCGACCTGGTGCCCGGTCACCGCAGCCCCTTCGACGAGGCGCAGGTGCCGGGCAGCGCCGAGGCCCTCGTCGAGTACCGCCTCATGGAGGCCGGGCACGACGTGCTGGGCGTCGCCGCGCACGTTCCGCACTACATCGCCCGTTCCCCGTACCCGGACGCCGCGCTGACGGTCCTGGAGGCCATCACGGGCGCGACGGGACTGGTGCTCCCCGGCATCGCGCACTCGCTGCGCAACGAGGCGCACCGCACCCAGACGGAGATCGACCGGCAGGTCCAGGAGGGCGACGAGGAACTCGTCTCCCTCGTCCAGGGACTTGAGCACCAGTACGACGCCGCGGCGGGCTCGGAGACGCGGGGCAACATGCTCGCGGAGCCGGTGGAGATTCCGTCGGCGGACGAGATCGGGCTGGAGTTCGAGCGATTCCTCGCGGAGCGCGAAGGCGACTCGTAGGCCGTGTCCGGCCCCTCGCACCGGATCGCCGGGCCGCGCCCGCCCGGTGGGAAGGGCCCGACACGGCCCGGCGCCACGTCGGACACGGCCGTGGGCCACGTCCGGCACGGTCGGGGCCCACGGCCCGCGCCACGTCCGACACGCTGAGCGCGACGGCCCGGCGTCAGGGCCGACACGGCCGGGGGACCGTGCCCGGTCGGCCGCGGCGCCGTCGCGGGCCGGGCGCCGCTTCGACGGATGGGGGCCGCGCCGGTGTCCGCCTGGGGCAGGCCCTAGTCTTTCCGGCATGTTGAAGGTGGGCCTGACCGGCGGTATCGGCGCCGGCAAGAGCGAGGTGTCGCGGCTCCTCGTCGAGCACGGCGCGGTCCTGGTCGACGCGGACCGTATCGCGCGGGAGGTCGTCGAACCCGGAACTCCCGGGCTCGCGGCCGTGGTCGAGGCCTTCGGCACGGAGGTGCTCGCACCGGACGGCGGCCTGGACCGCCCCGGACTGGGCTCGATCGTCTTCGCCGACCCCGGGAGACTCGCGGTCCTGAACTCGATCGTGCACCCTCTGGTGGGGGCCCGATCCCGCGCCCTGGAGAGCGCCGCCCCGCCCGACGCCGTGGTGGTCCACGACGTGCCCCTCCTCGCCGAGAACGCCCTCGGAGGGCTGTACGACCTCGTGATCGTCGTGGACGCCGCTCCCGGGACCCAGCTCGACCGGCTGGTGCGGCTGCGCGGCATGACCGAGGAGGACGCCCGCGCCCGCATGGCCGCCCAGGCCACCCGCGAGCAGCGTCTCGCGATCGCCGATGTCGTCATCGACAACGACGTACCCCTGGAGCAGCTGAAGCGGCGCGTGGGGGAGGTATGGGCGGATCTCGTGCGCCGGGCGCACGCTCGCGAGGAATAGCGGCCCTCGTCCGGGGCGTTGAACCCGTGAAGTGAGGGAAGGACTGAGCCGTGCCCGAGACCAGCGGACCGACCGGACGTACTCCGGAGACGCATGTCATCGACTTCCGTGCCGCCGAGCAGCTGCTTGCCGCGCGTGACCCGCGGGGCGCGGTGAAGCTGCTCGACCCGGTGATCGCCGCGCATCCGGAGAACACCGCGGCCCGGCTGCTGCGCGCGCGTGCCTTCTTCGCCGCCGCGCAACTGCGGCCCGCCGAGCTGGAGTTCACCATCGTGCTGGAGCGCGAGCCGGACAACGCGTTCGCGCATTTCGCGCTCGCCCGCACCTATGAGCGCCAGCTCCGCCCCGAGCAGGCCAAGCGGCACTTCAGACTGGCGGCGGCACTCGATCCGAAACCGCAGTACCTGGAAGCCGCGCGTTTCGACTCCTAGGCCGCCGCGACCGCGAGCCACGCGCTCCCGGGACCGGTCCGGGGTGGCCGGGACGCGGCACCCTGAGATCCGCCGGTACGCGGGGATCCCGCGATCCGTCGGCCCTCGCGAACCCCTGCACCGGACCCACGGGTGGCGACCTGAGGCCCACGGCAGCCCGCCGGGGCTCAGGGGGCGCCGGGGCCCGTACGGATGGCCGCCGTGGCCATGGACGGCGGACAGGGCGTCCGCAGGGGCCTAGGGATGGTGCTCCGGCGGCCGGTACGGCGGGATGTCACGGCTGGGCTGGTAGTGCGGGCCCTGGTGGATGTGCCACAGGATCATGGTCATGTCCACGGTGGCCACCAGCCACAGCACGCCGCAGGCGGCGGCCCACCCGGGCCGTCCGGCCAGCGCGAACGCGGCCGTCCCGAAGACCGCCCACGCCAGGCCCCAGGCACTCAGCCAGAAGCGCATCCGCAGAGCACTGCGCGCTGTCGTCGGTTCACTGCCTGTACGCATCGGGATCACCGTTCCCGGACCGCCGTTCCTACTCGAAAACGTACTCTCGTCGTGCACGTTCACCAAAGGGACGAAGGCCGGACCGACGGGGGAGGCGACAGTGCTGCTGGAGGCGCTGCGGGCGGACGCGAGGCTCGCCGAGTGGCTGCGGGACCTGGAGGGCGAGGGCGCGCCCCGGGCGGAGGCGGTGCTTCCCGACGCGGACGAGCTGGCGGACATCCTGCTCGACCTGTCCGTGGCCCACGAACACGTCAACGAGTTCGTCGCACTGCGCTCCCGGCTCGCCGCGGACCCGGAGGCGATGACGCTGCTCACGCGGTGCGTCGCCCGGTTCGTACGGGACATGGGGGAGATCGGCAGGGGATGGGAACCGCCCGCGTTCCCCGCCTCGACGGGACCCCTCGGGCGCTGCTTCCACCTTTACGTCTTCGTCGCGGCGCTCCCGTACGTCCGTGCCTACCACCACGCTCGCGGTATCCCCGACGACGTGTCCCGGCGCACCCTCGCCGACCTCGGGCGGCATGTGGCGGTCCATCGCAGACGGCTCGGCACGGCGGGTCTGCTCTTCCCCTGGTGGATCGCCCTGCACTTCCACGGCGAGCTGTTCCAGCTGGGGCGGCTGCAGTTCCAGCGGGCCCGGCTCGGCCGGCGCACCGGCCGTGCGGTCGCGGCGGCGGGCCTCGGCTCAGGACCGGGCGATCCCTGTCTGAGCGTGCACATAGCCGACTTCCGCGGGCCGCTGTCGCCCGCCGCCTGTGAGCGGTCGCTCGCCCTGGCGCGGGAGTTCTTCGCCCGGCACTACCCCGACGAGCGCTACGAGGTGGCGGAGTGCCACTCCTGGCTGCTGGATCCGCAGCTCGGGCGGTATCTGCCGGCGGACTCGAACATCATGCGCTTCCAGGAACGTTTCCGCGTCGCCTACCAGGAGACGACCCCGGACGACGGGGTGCCGGTCGGGTTCGTCTTCGGCGACCCCGAGCTGCCGACCCGTGACCTGCCGAGGCGGAGTGCCGTGGAGCGGGCGGTGGGGGACCATCTGCGGGACGGCGGGCACTGGTACGTCGGACACGGCTGGTTCGCGCTGTAGAACCGCCCCGGGTGCTGGCGATGAGTTCCCGATGCCCGTCCGGTCTATCCCTGCGACAGCACCTCGTACCGCTTCGCACAGGAGACCCCATGTCCGAGACCACCGTCCCCGCCACCCCGGCCACCGCGTCGCGCTCCCGCACCCCGCGCGGCCGGGCTCCGCGGATCGCGCTGAGCGCCCTGCAGATCGTCCTCGGTCTCTTCTACGCGTTCGCGAGCGCCCTGCCCAAGCTCATCGCGCACCCGTCGGCGGCCGAGTCCTTCGACAAGCTCGGCTGGGGCAGCGCGGGCATGTACATCATCGGCACGCTCGAACTCGCCGGTGGCGTGGCCCTGTTGATCCCGCTGCTGTCCTCGGTGGCGGCGGTGGCGCTCAGCGCGCTGATGGTCGGCGCCTTCATCGTCAACGTCACGGTGGTGCACGGACCGTACGTGGCGACCCCGCTCGTCCTGATCCTGCCGCTCGCGCTGATCGCGTGGGCACGCAGGAGTCACAATGCCGAGCTGGTCCGGCTGGTACGACGCCGGGCGTGAGCGCTGTACGGGGTCGAGGGGCTCTCCGGCGGTGACGGAGAGCCCCTCTACCGCGTCGGGGACGGGGGCCGGTCACGAGCGCGACCGGTGACCGGTGATCGGTGACCGGTCACGGGTGACCGGGACGGCCGTCGCGGAGCCGCCGGGCCAAGGCCTCCGGAGGCCCGGTCCGCAGGGTCTCGGGGGCCAGGTCTCCGGGGCCGGGGACCCGTGACGGCCTGGTGCCGACCCGTGACGGCCTGGTGCCGACCCGTGCCGGTCTGCCGCCGACCCGTGACGGCGTGGTGTCAGGGGGCCTCGGGACCACCGAGGCCCCGGAGGCGCTCCAGCTCGCGACGGTCGCGCTTGGTCGGGCGCCCCGCGCCCCGGTCGCGGACCCCGGCCGGGGCGACGGCCTCGCGCGGCGGGGGCGGCGGGCTGTTGTCCACGTAGCACTCGGCCGCGACGGGCGGCCTGACCCGCTTGCGGATCACCCGCTTCACCACGACGATCCGCTCCCGGCCCCCGTGCCGCAGGCGGACCTCGTCGCCCACGCGCACCGCGTACGCGGGTTTGACGCGCTCGCCGTTCACCCGGACATGACCGCCCCTGCACGCGGTCGCGCCCGTCGAGCGGGTCTTGACCAGACGTACGGACCAGATCCAGCTGTCGACGCGCACGCTCTCGCCGCCCGCCGGGCGCGCGGCGACGGCGGCAGCCACCGTGTCGCCGGCAGCCACCGTGTCGCCGGAAGCCGTTGTCCCGTCGTCCGCGCTCTTCTTCTCGTCGTCCCGTTCGACGTCCGCACCCTCAGAAGCCATGCCCCGACTCTAGAAGACGTCGCCGGGCCGGGCCGCATTTCCGTCACGCCGACCCACGCGGGGCGGCGGCCGGTGGGGCCTCCCGGTCGCACGGTGGGGTCCCGGTCGTACGGTGGGGGTCATGGACAGAGGCCCGATGGACAGCGGCGATCTCACGGGTTCCGCAGATCGAACAGGCGGCACGGGTCGCACGGGCATCAGGGGTCCGGCGGGTCCCGCGGGCCCGCCCGATCCCGCCGCCGCGGCGGACGTGGCGGACCTGGCGGAACTGGACGGACGCATCGCGGGGTGCCGGGCCTGTCCGCGGCTGGTGGAGTGGCGCGAGGAAGTGGCCCGCACCCGACGTGCCGCCTTCGCCGACCAGACGTACTGGGGCCGCCCGGTCCCGGGCTTCGGCCCGGCCGACGCGTCGCTGCTGATCGTCGGTCTCGCGCCGGCCGCGCACGGCGCCAACCGCACCGGCCGCATGTTCACGGGGGACCGCTCGGGAGACGTGCTCTACGCGGCGCTGCACGAGGTGGGACTGGCCTCGCGGGAAACGGCCGTCAGCGCGGACGACGGGCTGACCCTGCGCGGCGTACGGATCACCTCGCCCGTGCGCTGCGCCCCGCCCGCCAACAAGCCCACCCCCGAGGAGCGCGACACCTGCCGGCCCTGGCTGGTGCGCGAACTGGAACTGCTGCGGCCCTCCCTCCGCGCGGTCGTCGTTCTCGGCGCCTTCGGCTGGCAGGCCGCGCTGCCCGCCTTCGCCCGGGCGGGCTGGGAGGTGCCGCGGCCCCGCCCGGCGTTCGCGCACGGAGCCCGGGTCACCCTCACGTCGCCCACGCCGCTCGACGTCTTCGGCTGCTTCCACGTCAGCCAGCGGAACACGTTCACGGGACGGCTGACCCCCGCCATGCTGCGGGAGGTGCTGCGCACGGCGGCCTCGGCGGCGGGGCTGACGACGCGGCCGCAGGGCGGCTAGCCTCCTCCGATGGGCCTGTATCCGGAGATCGAACCGTACGACCACGGAATGCTCGACGTCGGGGACGGCAACCGCGTCCACTGGGAGGTCTGCGGAAACCCGGACGGGAAGCCTGCGCTCATGCTGCACGGCGGCCCGGGCTCCGGCTGCGGCCCCTCGTTCCGGCGCTATTGCGACCCCGCCAAGTACCGGATCGTGCTGCTCGACCAGCGCGGCTGCGGACGCTCCACCCCGCACGCGAGCGCCCACGGCACCGACATGAGCGTCAACACGACCGCACACGTGATCGGGGACCTGGAACTGCTGCGACGCCGTCTGGGCATCGAACGCTGGCTGGTGTGGGGGGTGTCCTGGGGCTCGGTGCTCGGACTGCGTTACGCGCAGACGTGTCCGGACGTCGTCTCCGAGCTGGTGCTGACCGCGGTGGCCACCGGCTCGAACCCCGAAGTGGCCCTGCTGACCCGGGGCCTCGGCACGATCTTCCCCGAGGCCTTCGAGCGGTTCCTCGCCGAACTGCCCGAGGGCGAGCGCCGGGGGAATCTCGCGGCCGCCTACAGCCGGCTGCTCGAATCGCCGGACGCCGAGGTGCGGGCACGGGCGGCGCGCGCCTGGACCGACTGGGAGACGGCGATCGCGCCGGCGCCGCCGCGATCCGTGCCACGGTACGAGGACGCGGAGTTCCGTATGGGGTTCGCGCGCACCGTCACGCACTACTTCGGCAGTGACCACTTCCTGGGGGAGGGGAACGACGAGGGCGTGGTGCTCCGGGACGCTCCTCTGCTGAAGGGGATCCCCGGCACGCTCGTCCAGGGCAGTCTCGACTTCGGGAACCTGCTGGGCGTCGTCTGGCGGCTCCACCGGGCCTGGCCCGACAGCGAGTTGGTCGTCGTGGACGACGTGGGGCACACCATGGGAGCGACCGGGGTGGTGGACGCGCTGGTGGCGGCGACGGACAGGTACGCCCTCCGCTGACCGGCTTCCCCCCTCGCCCAGGTTCCCTCGTTCACCGCGCACCCTGCGCCGGCCGTGCTTCCGTCGCGCGCCCCCGGCCCTCCGGTACCTGGGCGAGAGGGGGGCGCGGGCGCGTTCCGTGAGAGGCCTCCGCGTGACGTGTTCAGGGCGTGTCCGCCGGCGGGGGGAGGCGTACCTCGGCCCACACCGTTTTTCCGGGTGCGGCGGGGCGCGGGGCGAGTCCCCAGTCGTGGGCGAGGGCGTCGACGAGGAGCAGGCCGCGGCCGGACTCGCCGTCCGGCGCCTGTGGTCCCGGGACGGGGAGCCTCTCGGTAAGGGTGTCGGTGACCTCGATCCGTAGGGCGCCCCCGGTCCCGGTGAGGCTGAGGTGGAAGTCGCGGCCGGGGACGTGGCCGTGCCGGACCGCGTTCGCGGTGAGTTCCGCCGCGATGAGGGTGACGGTCTCGTTGGCGGGCGAGGTGTACGGGTGGCCCCATTCGTTCAGGCGGTGGGAGACGAGACGGCGGGCGAGCCGTGCGCCGCGTGGGGTCGACGTGAACCGCATGGCGAACTCACGTGCGGGCGCGAGGCGTTGCGGCATATGCCCTTGTGGGGGAGTCACGGGCTTCATGGGGGTAACGGTCGCGGCGTGTGCGTAGCGTTGAACAGGCATGACGCGCTGACCGCCGTCCGTTGTACGTGGCCGGCGGTGCGGTTGTACGCGGAGTGAGGCGTGACCGGCCGCCCGCGCGCCCCGTTGATTGCGGGAACGGATGCGGGTTCGGGGTGCCGGTGGTGCGTACGTACGGAGGTGTCGCGCGTGGAGGAGCAGCGGGCGGAGGGCGAGTACGAGTCCGGTGCGGGGATCCTGCACGTGTTCGGGCGTCAGCTGAAGCTGTTCCGGGAGCGGGCCGGGGTGGATCGGGCGGAGTTGGGGGCGCGGACGGGGTACTCGGCGTCGACGATCGCCTCGTTCGAGCAGGGGAGGCGGATCCCTCCGCCCAGGTTCATCGACAGCGCCGATGAAGTGTTGGGTGCGAGTGGGGTGTTGAGGGCGGGGAAGGAGGAGGTGGCTCGGGCGCAGTATCCGGCGTTCTTCAGGGATGCGGCCAGGTTGGAGACCGAGGCGGTTGAGCTGCATGTGTACGCGAATCAGGCGGTACCTGGTCTCATGCAGACGGAGGAATACGCGCGCTCGGTGTTCGCGAACTGGCGGCCACTGCTGGATGAGGAGACTGTCGAACAGAGGGTCACCGCACGCCTGGCCCGGCAGCACATTTTCTGCCGCTCGCCGCTGCCCACTCTCAGCTTCGTCATCGAGGAGTCGGTACTGCTTCGCCCGCTGGGTGGACGGGGCGTGATGCGTGGGCAACTTGAGCAGATCCTGCTCCACGGACAGAGGCGTAACGTGGAAATCCAGGTGATGCCGACCGAGCGAGAAGAGCACTCCGGACTGGCCGGCCCGTTCACCTTGATCGAGACGAAGGAAGGGCGGAGGATCGCCTACGTGGAGGCGCAACAAGACAGCCGCCTCTACACCGAGCGGAAGCCGGTCCGGGAGATCGAGGAGCAGTACGGCATCCTCCGGGCACAGGCGCTCACTCCGCGTGAATCGCTGGTCCTCATTGTGAAGTTGCTGGGAGAGACATGAGCGTCGAAGAGTCTGTGAGCGCCACCCCCGAGTCGGCCTGGTTCGTGAGCAGTTACAGCAGCGGGGCGGGCGGCGAGTGCGTCGAGGTCGCCTCCCGGCCGGGAGTCACGCACGTTCGTGACTCGAAGGACAAGACGGGACCCGTGGTGAGCCTCACGCCGGTCGCCTGGACCGAGTTCGTCGGCTTCGTGGCCCGGCGCATTCCGTAGGGGCCCGTGACCCGGGTCCGGGAAGCCGGCGCCGAATAACCCTTCGAAAAGGTCCCGTTGTCACTGCTAACGTCACCGACGTGGCGAAACTCAATCAGATCATCGCAGTGGAGAAGGGCGTCAAGTCCAAGTCCCATCAGGACCTGACGGCAGCCCATCACGGGCTGCAGAAGCCCGCGTTGCTGGCCGGTATCTCGCGGACCTATCAGCCGAAGGACGAAGAGGGCGAGCAGTTGCCGCCCGAGTCCACCCGGGTGCAGGTGCAGGCGGAGGACGTGCTGCGGGACACCGCGGGGACGCTCACGCGGCTGTTCGATGTGACCGCCACCAAGGACTGGGCCAACTGCGCGGCCCGCGCGGACGTGAAGGTGGACGGGCGGGTGCTCGTCGCCGATGTGCCCGTCTCCTACCTGCTGTTCCTCGAGAAGCAGCTCACCGACATCAACACCTTCGTCAGGAAGCTGCCGGTTCTCGACGCCTCCGAGTCCTGGGTGCAGGACCCCTCCACCGACGCGTGGAAGACCGAGCCCGTCCGCACCCTGCGGACGAAGAAGGTCCCGCGCAACCACGTGAAGGCCGAGGCCACCGAGAAGCACCCCGCGCAGGTCGAGGTGTACTACGAGGACATTCCCGTCGGCTACTGGACGACCGTGAAGTTCTCCGGCGCCCTGCCCGCCCGGCGCGTGAACGAACTCCTCGACCGCGTCGAGAAGTTGCAGCAGGCCGTCAAGTTCGCCCGTGAGGAGGCGAACGGCGTGGACGTCGTCGACCAGCGCGTCGGTGACTCCGTTTTCGGCTACCTGTTCGGGTAGCCTCATGATCTCCCCGGCCACGACGCACCACGGCCGGGGCGCGCGAGGAGCGCAAGCTGAAACTGAGGCTTGTCGTGAAAGGCACGGTTCCAGTGGAGGTTCGATCCCTCCCCGCGGCACCCAACGGCACCCCCACAGTGCCCACGCGCCGCGGTAGCCCAATTGGCAGAGGCAGACCGTGATCAATCTCAGACTCTTGCTCCAGACTCAGCATTCGCCGCCGATCGCCGGATCGACCGGGCCCAGGCCCCAGTACGTCGAGATGCTGGTTCAAGTCCAGCCCGCGCAGCTCGATGCGTGGTGGTCCAAAGGCAGGACGCGGCGACATAACGACTGACCTGGGTCCTCAAGCGTGCCGGCGTGTGAATTGGGTGGCATCACAGGGTCCGGGGGCCGGCTACGCCCTCGGACCCGCTTCCCGTTCCCGGATACGCTTCCCGTTCCCGTTCCGCATCCGTTTTCCGTGGGCGCGAACGGAGTTGCGTTCATAAAGAACGCGGATCTCCCGAAAAGCGTCACCTCGTCGAAACGCCCGCGGCCCTTTCCGTCCGGGCAGGCGAACTACCCTGGTCCTGAAGAGCCCGGCCGATGTCGCCCGAAGGCACCCCGCCCTCGCCCGACTGGAGCCCCGTGTCCCGCCTCAGCGCCGCCGTACCGCCCTGGCTCGCCCACGCCCTGCGCACGCAGCGGGGCCCCGTGCCCTGGAACGCGGTCGTACGAGGTGCCCTGGCCGCCGGACCCCTCCTGCTCGTCGCCGTACTGAGCCACGACACCTCCGCCGGTGTCGTCGCGGCCCTCGGCGCCATGCTCGCCGGGATCAACGACCGGCCGGGAAGCCGTCGGGCCGCGGTCAGGCGGCTCGGAGTGCCGGCGCTCGCGGGAGCCGGTGGACTGCTCGCGGGTTCGTACGCGGGACAGTACGCCGGGGCGGTGACGCTCACCCTGCTTCTCACGGTGCTCGGGCTGTTCGCCGGAGCCGTCAGCGCGGTCGGTCCCGTCGCGAGCGCGGCCGGGACGCAGCTGCTCGTCGCCTCCGCCATCGGGGCCGGGATGCCCCTGCCCGAGCCCGGCTGGCAGCGGGCGCTCCTCTTCCTCGGCGGGGCCGGCTGGCTGCTCGCGTTGCGGCTCGCCCTGCCCACCCCCGGAGCCACCGCCGGGGACTACCGGTTCGACGGAGAGCGGCACGCCGTAGGCGCGGTGTACGAGGCGGTCGCCGCGCTGCTCGAAGCGGTCGGGGGGCCGGACGCGCCCCGCCACCGGGCCGCGCTCACCGCCGCACTCGATCACGCCCAGGACGCGCTCGACGGACCCCGGCTGCGCCGCCGCGCCGGTTGCGCGGCCGAGCGCCGACTGCACGCCCAGTACGCCGCCGCACTGCCGCTCGCCGAGGCCGCGACCGCCCTCGCCTGGGCGGGCGACCCGTTACCAGCGCGGGCCGCGCAGGGGCCACGTCGACTCGCCGTCGCCGTACGCACCGGCACGCACACCGGCGCGTTGCCCGCGCCCGCCCGCTCCGCGCCCGCCCTGCGCGCCCTCGACGACGCGCTGCTGCACGCGGCCGACACCTTCGACAGGGAGGGCCGGAGGGGCGGTGAAGGCGGGAGGGGCGGCGGATGCCGGAGAGGTGGAAGGGGCCTGAGAGGTGACAGGGGCCAGAGGGGCGAGGGAGCCCGGGGAGGGCAGGGAGAGCAAGGAGGCAGGAGCGGCGCCGGACAGCGCCCGCACATCCGGCGCCGGACCGCCCCGTCCCTCGTGCGCACCGCCTTCGGTTCCGGCGGACGCGAGTACGGGCTGCGCGTCGGTCTCTGCTTCGGCGCCGGCGCGGCCGTCGCCCAGGCCCTGCACCACACCCGCTGGTACGGCAGCCACCCTCACTGGTACTGGCTCCCCGCCACGGCCGTCTTCCTCGTCAAGCCCGATCTCGGACCGCTCGCCTCGCGGGTGATCTGCCGGGCCGCGGGGACCGTGCTGGGCGCCGTCGTCTTCGCCGGCCTCGCCGCGCTGCTGCCGAGGCCGGCCGGGCCGGTCGCCCTGGTCGCGCTCTGCGGCGCGCTGATCCCCGTCGCCACCCGGCACTTCGCCGCGCAGACCGCCGTCGTCACCGTCCTCGTGCTCTGCCTGGTCGTGGTGGGAGGAGAACCGCAGGCCTCCTGGAACCGGATCGGCGAGACGCTGCTGGCGTGCGCGATCGTGCTGCTCGTCGGGCATCTGCCGGCGCTCGGGCAGCGCGCGGGAGGGGTACGGGCCCGGCTCACCCGCGCCGCCGAGGCCGCCCACGCCTATCTCGCCCATGTCCTGGACGACGGCACGACGGACGACCGGACAGGCCGGTGGGTGCTGCGCCGTGAGGCCTACCGGTCGCTGGCCGAGGCCCGCGCCGTGATCGACGTCGCCGCCGCGGAGCTTCCCGCGCTGGCCCGGCACGCCGAGGGCACGGACGAGGTCGCGGCCACCCTCGAACGGCTGGTCGACACCACGACCGCCTGCGCCGTACAGCTCGACGACACCGGGCGGCTCACCTCCCGGCACACCGGGCGGGTCGCCGAACTCCTCGAAGAACTCGACGAACTCGCCGGACGACGGGCGGGGTCGGCGGCCCCACCACGGGACGGTCAGCGGCCCGCCCCCACGCGGCTCGCGGGCTGAACGCCGCCCGGGGACAGCGCGGCGGCAACACGGCGACAGTGCGGCGGCAGGCCGGGGACACCGCGGCGGCGGTCCGACGACGGCGCGGCGACTGCCTGGCGCGGCCGCCGGCGGGACGGCACGGAACGCGGTCAAAAAATCTTGGTGATCCACCGATGAGTTCCGTGCCCGCGTCCGGTCACCACACCGAAGGCACCGTTCGGTAGGAGGGACACATGACGCTTCCCAGGATCGTCTCGCGTGAGGAGTGGCGCACCGCGCGCGAGGAACTGCTGGCCAAGGAGAAGGCCGCCACGCGTGCGCGGGACGCGCTGGCCGCGGAGCGGCGCGGCCTGCCCATGGTCGAGGTCGACAAGGAGTACGTGTTCGAGAGCGGCGACGGGAAGGCGACGCTCCTCGACCTCTTCGCGGGGCGCCACCAACTCGTCGTCTACCACTTCATGTTCGCGCCGGAGTGGGATGCGGGCTGTCGCAGCTGCTCGGCCTTCCTCGACCAGATCGGGCACCTCGCGCATCTGCGCGCCCGCGGCACCGAGTTCGCCGCCGTCTCCCGGGCGCCGTACACGAAGATCCTGCCGTTCAAGGCCCGCATGGGCTGGACGCTGCCCTGGTACTCCTCCCGGGAGAGCGACTTCAACTACGACTTCCAGGCATCCTTCGGGGGCGACGAACCCTACGAGCGGCCGGGGATGAGCTGCTTCCTGCGGGAACACGACCGGGTGTTCCACACGTACTCCACCTACGAGCGCGGACTCGACGGGCTCGGTTCCACCACCACCCTGCTGGATCTCACGGCGCTCGGGCGGCAGGAGGAGTGGGAGCGGCCCGCGGGACGGGCGTCCGTACTCGGCGCGCCGGCGGGCAGCGAGCGGATCCGCTACCACGATGAGTACGAGGACTGAGCCGGAATACGAGTACCGGGCCGGATACGAAGGCCGGGCCGGATACGAAGGCCGGGCCGGATACGAGGATCTGGCCGGGCACGCGGACCGGCCGCGTACGAGGAGTGAAAGGAAACGCGCGCGGCAGGAGAGCTCCCTCACACCAAGCGATGAACAGGTGTCGGCTACGTCTCAGTCCTGTCACCGGGCGAGCCCTGCACCCCGCCTCCGGCGTTTAACTCTATGAGTCGCTCAACTTTTGAAGTACAGCGCTGCATGGAGGTACAGGGTGAACGGGCGAATGGTGCTGGAGCGCTTTCCCGCCGGCGGACCACGCGGTTCGTGGCCCGCCGAGGAGTTCGCGCACGCGTGCCGCCTGGAGGGTCAGGCCGCGGAGGTCGTCATGGACCTCGCCTCGGACGCGTTCCTGGTGATCGTGCGCGGCGGGGAACTCGTCGAGTAGCGCTGCGTGCCGGTTCAACCCGCCTTCGGCGCGGGCACCTTCGAGGTGAACTGCTCCGCCTGGAGCGAGTACAGCTCGGCGTAGACGCCGCCCGAGGCGAGCAGTTCGTCGGGGCTGCCGGACTCCACGAGACGGCCCTGTTCGAGTACGTGCACCAGATCGGCGTGGCGGACCGAGGCCAGCCGGTGTGTGATGAGGATGACCGTCTGCCCGCTGCCCGCCAGCGCCCGGATCTTCTCGAACACCTCCAGCTCGGCCCGCGCGTCGAGGGCCGCGGTGGGCTCGTCCACGATCAGGATGCGGCCGCGGCGGTACGCGGCCCGTGCGATGCCCAGCCGCTGCCACTGGCCGCCCGACAGTTCGTGTCCACCGCTGAACCCCCGGGCGAGGAGCGTGTCCAGGCCGCGGGGCAGGTCGGCGACCACGTCCTCGGCACCGGCCTCCGCGACCGACGACGCGACGCGCTCGTCGGTGAGCGGGGCCGAGGCCCGGCCGACCGCGACATTGACACGGGCCGTGAACGGCCACCGCTTGAAGTCCTGCGCCACCATCGCGATGCGCCCGGCCAGTTGCTGCCGGTCGACGGTCACCACGTCGACGTCGTCCCACAGGATCCGGCCCCGCTCGGGCGCGTAGAGTCCCGCGAGCAGCTTCACCAGGGTCGTCTTGCCCGAACCGTTCTCGCCGACGAGCGCCACGATCCTGCCCAGCGGCACCCGCAGGGTGACATCCGCGAGCGCCGGCCGGGTCGACGCGCCCGGGTAGGTGAATGTGACGTTCTCGAAGCGGATCTCACTCGGATCCTCGGGGAGCGGATCGCCGCCCACCGGTATCGCGCGCTCGGCGGCCTCGACGTACAGGCGCTGGAGGTCCCCCACGAACAGGGCCTCCTCGTGCAGGGAGTTGACCTCCAGGACGAGGGTGTCGAGGCTCGCGGAGCCGGTGCGGATCGCGAGTACGGCCGTCCCCGCCACCGCGAGCGCCATCGCGCCGGTGACCAGCAGCGCGCCGAGGGTCGCGTACGTCGCCACCGTGGCCAGCCCCGTCCAGGCCGCCGCGATCAGGCCGGTCCGGGCGGAGAGACGGGCCAGTCGGGCCTGTTCCGCCTCGGCGGTCTCCGACATCGAGCGGAAGTGGCGCAGCAGGAACGGGCCGACCCCGTGCACGCGGATCTCCGGAGCCGCCTCGGGCTCGGTCAGCAGGTTGCTGATCAGATGCCCGGCCCGGGCGTGCTGCACCCAGGTGTGGAAGGACTCGTAGCGCCGCCGGGCGATGGTCAGGGAACTCCAGGCGCTCGGCAGGGTCATCGTCACGAGCAGCGGCAGCAGGGCCGGGTGCAGCACGGTCAGCACGCCCGCGGCCGCGATCAGGGAGATCATCGCGTTCACGACGCGGGTCGCGATCGCGATCATGCGCCGGGCCGAAGTGGCACCGTACTGCGCGGTGTCCAGCAGCTTGTGGAAGGCGTCGTCCTCGATCGCGGACAGCTCCACGGCCGCCGCCCGCTCCAGATAGAGCTCGGTCGCCACCCGCTCCACCTTGGGTTCCAGACGTCCGGTGGCGTAGGTGGAGGCCGCCCGCAGCAGCGCGGAGAGCAGCATCACGACGGCGACCGTGATCAACGCAGGGGCGGCTCCGCGCAGCCGGTCCTGGACCGGGCCGCTCGACACCAGCCGGCCCAGCACGTTGTTGACGGCCAGCAGGCTCACCGCCTGCGCCGCGCCCCGCGCCAGCTCGGCGACGAGCACGATACGGGCGGCGCGGCGGTCCGCCGTCCAGGCGAGCCGGAAACTGGAGGCGAGCAGCGCGGGCAGCCGCGTCACCATCGCGCGGAAGTTCAACTCCATGAACGCGTCGGAGTGCTGGGACCATCCCATGTCGTAGCGCAGGGGGCCGCCGAAGAGCAGGCGTTCGGAGGCGGAGGGTGCCGTCTTGCCGCGGTCACGCGTCTTCTTCGGGGGCGCTTCCTGCGGCGGCCCCTGGTCCGTGTCCGGCGCGGGCTCCCGCGCCGGGCCGGGCGGTGCCTTCCGCGCCGGGCCGGGCGGTGCCTTCCGCGCGGATTCGCGTGGCGCTTCCCGTGCCGGTTCGGGTGGCGCTTCCCGTGCCGGTTCGGGTGGTGCGGCCCGTTCCGGTTCGGGTGGTGCGGCCTGCGCGGGGTCCGGCGGTGCCTTCTGCGCTGTTTCCCGTGCTTCCTCGGGCGCCGGTGTGTGCGTCGCCCTCTGCACCGGCTCTCCTGCCGAACTCCCCACCATGGGCCTCCCCCGGGTACGGACGAACGGTGCCCTCCCCAGGAACGCGGCACTTCACGCACGGCGGCGACGGGGCACGGGTGGCGACCGGCGCACTTCGGACCCGCCGGGAGCCCCCGGTGACGGCGGCCTACACGCTGATCGGGCGCGACCAGACGGGGGTGGTCCCCGTGATCCGGCACAGGGCCAGATAGAGGGGGATCGGCGGGGTGTACGGCAGGGTGCCGTGCGGTCGGTGGATGAGTCCGGGGGCGAGCGGGGCGTCGGGTACGACCGCGCCGGTGGCGTAACGGGCGGGCGCGGGCCAGTCCAGGGCCACGTCGGACTCGGAGGGCACGAGCCACCACCACTGCGCCCTGTCGGCGTAGACACAGCCCACGCGGGGCAGCCGTGACAGCAGCAGCGGCCCGAACGGGGCGGGCACCGCCACCGCGTCGCACCCCAGCGGCACGGCCATTCCCTCGGGTACGGGGAGACGTCTGACGGCTCCGGACACGGTCCGTGCGCGCTTCAGGCGGACCAGGGTGTCCAGGCCAAGGACCTGAGCGGCGGGTCCTGCGGCTGACGTACCCCTCACAGCCATTCGGTCCCCGTACCCCACGACGTTTCCGTCCCGGTACCCCACGCCGCTTCCGTGCCGGCGCCGGTGCCCCGCGACGCTTCCGTCCCGGTGCCCCGGCCTTCGGACGCCGGCTTCTTCGCGGTCCAGCCGAGGTCGGACCTGGCCGATTCGGCGCCGGTCGAGGGGCAGCGCGGCAGATCCGCCCAGACCAGCAGCCCCGGCCCGGTGTCCTGGGCGCCCCAGGCCCGGCACATGGCCGCGACGAGCGGCAGGCCCCGGCCGTGCTCCTCGTCGGGGCGCCGCGGCGAGGGGCGCGGTTCGCCGGGAGCGCGGCCCTCGTCCCGTACGGCTATCCGCACCAGGTCGTCGTTGTCGTGCAGTTCGCACACCACCCGACTGCTCGCGCTGTGCAGGATGGCGTTGGTGACCAGCTCGGACACGACGAGGACGGCCGTGTCACAGGTGTCGTCGGACAGGGCCCAGCCTGCCAGCCGGGCGCGCGTCAGCTGTCGCGCCCGAGCGACGGAAGCCGGGTGTGCGGCCAGCTCGAAGCGGAACCGGCGCCCGCGAACCGCGCGCGAGCGCAGCCCTGCGATGGCACGGAGACCGGAACGGTCTTCGGCGGTGTCTGTTCCTAAAGGCGCGGACGGAGTCACGCGTGCCACTATCGTCTCGCCGCGGACACTTGGCAAGTGTCACTCTGAAAAATGCAGAGTGCCGTGTGACTCTGTGAAGCGCCATGGCACACTGCAGACAACAGCACGCCGAGCGGCGCCAGTTGGGACCCGTCGAAAGAGACGTAAGGAACCCGGACGGCGCCGCCCGTTCTGTCAGGACTCGGTGTCCGGCCCGCAGAACGGTGTCGTTCGGGGCTCAGTGCCGTTCGGGACTCACAGGACTTCAGTGGAGGTGGGACGTGAGCGAACCGCGGTCCGCGCCGACGGTCGGTCAGGTCGTGCTCGGCCGACGCCTGCTGGACCTGCGCGAACGCGCCGGTCTCAAACGTGAGGAGGCCGCGCGCATCCTGCGCGTCGCGCCCGCCACGGTCCGGCGGATGGAGATGGCCGAGGTCTCCCTCAAGATCCCGTACCTCCAGCTGCTGCTGAAGTCGTACGGGATCTCCGACGAAGAGGCCGAGGCCTTCGTGCAACTGGCGGAGGAGGCCAACCGTCCCGGGTGGTGGCAGCGCTTCCACGACATCCTGCCGGGCTGGTTCTCGATGTACGTCAGCCTGGAGGGCGCGGCCATCCTCATCCGGTCGTACGAACCCCACTTCGTCCCCGGGATCCTTCAGACCGAGGACTACGCCCGTGGTGTCCTGAAATCGGGCGCCGTGGGCCAGACCAGACCCGAGGACATCGAGCGCCATGTGGCGCTGCGCATGCAACGCCAGGATCTGCTCACCCGTGAGGGCGCACCCCGGATCTGGGCCGTGATGGACGAGACGGCCCTGCGCCGCGCCGTCGGCGGCCCCGAGGTGATGCGGGCCCAGATCGACAAGCTCATCGAATCCACGAAGCTGCCCAACGTCACGCTCCAGGTCGTCCCGTTCTCCACAGGGCCGCACCCCGGTACGTACGGGCCCTTCGTGCTGTTTCGCTTTGCCATGCCGGAGCTCCCGGACATGGTCTACAGCGAGTACCTGACCGGCGCCGTCTATCTGGACGAGCGTTCCGAGGTGGCGACCCACCTCGAGGTCATGGACCGCATGGCGGCGCAGGCCGCGACGGCACATCGCACGAAGGAGATCCTCCGGGATCTCCGCAAGGAGTTGTGAATGGACAACATCAAGCAGCGGATGCGCAACGAGCGGATCTACAACGGAATGCCGGCCCGTGAACTCGGCAGCGAGGGCTGGCACAAGCCCTGGAGCGGAGGCAACGGCGGCAACTGCCTGGAGGCGATGAAACTGGCCGACGGACGGATCGCGGTGCGTCAGTCGGCGGACCCGGACGGACCCGCCCTGATCTACACGCCCGGTGAGATGACCGCGTTCATCCAGGGTGCGAAGGAAGGGGTGGCGGACTTCCTTCTCTCCTGATCCCTCTGCCTTCCTTGGCCCACCCACCTCCTCTGGCCCATCCACCTCCTCTGACCCATCTGCCCTTCTGACCCCCTTGCCCTTCTCCTGAACTCCGTTGAATGCTGTTGAACCCCCCTAAAACAGTGATGAATTGGCCACCCGTCGGGATACGAGAAGAAATCCGGAGGCACGACGCAGAACCCAGAAGCACGACGGTGCGGGGCGTGGCCGTCCCGGTGGCGGCGAGAGCGGTCAGCCCGGGGGCAGCGCCTCGCACAACGCCTCCAGGGCCGCCCCGTACGCGTGTTCCGAAGGAGTCGCGTATCCCACGACCAGTCCGTCCGGCACGGACATCGTCGCCCGCGGGTGCCGGAACTCGGCCAGTCCGTCCAGCGCGACCCCCTGCCAGGTCGCGGCCTTGACCGCCGAGCGTTCGGTCCCGGGCGGCAGTCTCAGCACCGCGTGCAGTCCGGCCGCGATCCCGGTGACCTCGATGTGCGGCGCCCGCTCGGCGAGCGCCGCGACGAGCCGGTCGCGCCGCGTCCGGTACCGCTGCCGCATACGGCGCACATGACGGTCGTACGACCCCGAGGCGAGGAAGTCCGCGAGCGTCAGCTGGTCCAGGGTGCTCGCCCAGGCCTCCCGCTCGCCCTTGGCCGCGAGGACGGCGTCGACGTACCGCTGCGGAAGGACCATCCAGCCGAGCCGCAGCGCGGGCGACAGGCTCTTGCTGACCGAGCCGATGTGGACCACCCGCTCCGGGTCCAGTCCCTGTAGAGCGCCGACAGGCCGGCGGTCGTAGCGGAACTCCCCGTCGTAGTCGTCCTCCAGCACCAGTCCGCCGCGCGCGCGTGCCCAGTCGACCACCGCGGCCCGCCGTTCCGGATGCAGCGGGCCGCCGGTCGGGAACTGGTGTGCCGGCGTGAGCAGTACGGCCCGCTCCCGGTCCAGCCCGCCCACCTGGGCGCCGTCCTCGTCCAGGGCCAGCGGCACGGTCCGTACGGACGCGGCGGCCAGCAACTCGCGGTGGAAGCCGAGGCCGTACGACTCGACAGCCAGCGGCCCCCGCAGGACCCGCGGGAACAACAGCCGCAGAGCGTGCGCGAACCCGGAGCAGATCACGATCCGCTCCGGGTCGGCGCGCACCCCGCGCGTGCGGGTCAGGTATTCGGCGAGGGCTTCGCGCAGCTCGCGCCGCCCCGCCGGATCGCCCGGCCCGAACGCTTCGGTGGGCGCCTGCCGGAGAGCCCGCCGGTACGAGGCGAGCCAGGCGGAACGCGGGAACGACGACGCGTCCGGCGTGCCCTGCCGCAGATCGTGCCGGGGGCCCCGGGGCGGTGCGGGGGCCTTCTTCGGTACGCGCGCGGCGGCGCCCCGCGGTGCGCTGTTCCCCCACTGGTTCAGGGGCGTGGCGACCCGGGTGCCCGAACCCTGGCGGGCGGTCAGCCAGCCCTCGGCGACCAACTCGGCGTACGCGTCGGCGACCGTGTTGCGCGCCATGCCCAGGTCGGCGGCGAGTGAGCGGTACGGCGGCAGCCGCGTGCCCGGCGCCAGCCTTCCGCCGCGTACGGCGTCGCGCAGCGCGCGGATCAGGGCGGCCCGGCGTCCGCCCGGACCGGACAGCTCCACATACAGGTCGGCGCCGATCCGCTCCGCAGAATTGACCCATGATTCCGCCATGGAAGTGAACTCTACAACTGGTCTTTCCCGCCCGTAGGTTCATGGTCATGACGACGAACACGAGCACGAGCACGAACGCCGGCGCGGCGCCGACCATGACCCCGACGGTTGACCCGGCGACGGACCCGACAGTGGACCCGACGGTTGACCCGGCGACGGACCCGGCCGTGAACTCGGTGGTGAACCCGGTGGTGGGTCCGCCGGCCGTCGCCGGGAGCCCGCGTCTCGACCTCGCGAAGTCCGCTCCGAGGGTCTTCCGTGCGTTGATCGGCTTCGACGCGGCGGCCCGGGAGGGGCTCGACCCGGCCCTCGTCGAACTGATCCAGATCCGCTCCTCGCACCTCAACCACTGCGCGTACTGCCTCCACATGCACACCAACGACGCCCGCAAGGCAGGTGAGAGCGAGGACCGGCTGCACATGGTCCCGGTGTGGCGCGAGGCCGGCCACTTCTTCACCGAACGGGAGCGGGCCGCCCTGGCCCTCACCGAGGCGGTCACCCTGGTCGCCGACGGCGGAGTCCCGGACGACGTCTACGCGCGGGCCGCCGCGGTCTTCGACGACCAGGAACTGGCCCACGTCCTCGCCGTGATCCTCACGATCAACACCTGGAACCGGGTCGCGCTGGCGACGGCGAAGATCGCCGGAACGGACACGCGCTGAGCCGGAGTCCGGACTCCGGAGCTCGGAGCCCGGAGCCGGAGCCCGGAGCCGGAGCCCGGAGCCCGGAGCTGGAGCCTGGAGCCGGAGCCCGGAGCTGGAGCCGGAGCCCGGAGCTGGAGCCTGGAGCCTGGAGCCGGAGCCCGGAGCCCGGAGCCGGGGCCGGGCCCGGGGCCCGGGGCCCGGGGCCGGGAGGCTGGCGCGGGGCGTGGCGGGGCGCGGGGCCTGGGACCCGGGACGCGGTTGGCGGGGCGCGGGACAAGAGGCGCCGGGCGCGGTCGGCGGGTCGCCTCGGGTCCCGCGGGGCGTCCGTACGCGCCCGCCCCGGTCGTGCGGTCCCGGCCTACGCCGTCATGGGACGGTCGAACGGACCGATCGGCGCCGGCAGGCTGGAGATTCCGGTCAGCGCGCGATCCACCGCGGCCGCCACCGCACGGCCCTCGGCGATGGCCCACACGATGAGGGACTGGCCACGGGCCGCGTCCCCGGCGGCGTACACCCGCGGAACGTTGGTCGCGAAACCGGCGTCGCGGGTGATCGTGCCGCGCGGGTCGAGGGCCAGACCGAGCTGGTCGATCAGACCGTCGTGCCGGTCCGGACCCGAGAAACCGAGGGCGAGCAGCACGAGGTCGGCCGGGAGGGTCCGGCCGGAACCCGGGACGGGACGGCGCCCCGCGTCCACCTCGACCAGGTGCAGCGAACGCACCCGTCCCCTCGCGTCCCCGGTGAAGTGGAGCGTGGACGCGGCGAAGAGCCGCGCGTCCGCGTGCGCCGCCGGCGCCGTCTCCAGGTCCCGGGCCTCCTCGTGCGCGGCCGAGAGCCGGTAGATCTTCGGATACGTGGGCCACGGTTCGACGTCGTGGTCGCGCTCCTCCTCCGGCTGCGGATAGATGTCGAGCTGGGTCACGGACGCGGCTCCCTCGCGCACCGCCGTCCCCAGACAGTCCGCCCCCGTGTCGCCGCCGCCGACGATGACGACGTGCTTGCCGGCCGCGGACAAAGGCGAGACCTCCAGATCGCCCTCGCACACCCGGTCGGCGAACGGCAGATACTCCATCGCCTGATGGATGCCACTCAACTCGCGCCCTGTCACGTCCAGTTCACGCCAGGCCGTGGCCCCCGTGGCGAGCACGACGGCGTCGTAGCGCATCCGCAGCTCCGACGCCGTGAGGTCCCGCCCGATCGTCGTCGAGGTGCGGAACTTGGTCCCCTCCGCCCGCATCTGCTCCAGCCGCCTGTCCAGGTGGCGCTTCTCCATCTTGAACGCGGGGATGCCGTACCGCAGCAGGCCGCCGATCCTGTCGGCCCGCTCGTAGACGGCGACGGTGTGTCCGGCCCGGGTCAGCTGCTGGGCGGCGGCGAGCCCGGTGGGCCCCGATCCGACCACCGCTACCGTCCGCCCGGAGAGCCGCTCCGGCGGACTCGGCGGCGTGAAGCCGTCGGCCCAGGCACGGTCGGCGATGGCCACCTCGACGTTCTTGATGGTGACCGCGGGCTGGTTGATCGCGAGGACACAGCCCGCCTCGCACGGCGCGGGGCACAACCGCCCGGTGAACTCGGGGAAGTTGTTCGTCGCGTGCAGCCGGTCGCTCGCCGCACGCCAGTCGTCGCGCGAGACGAGGTCGTTCCACTCGGGGATCAGGTTGCCGAGCGGACAGGCTTCGTGGCAGAAGGGGACCCCGCAGTCCATGCAGCGGTCGGCCTGGCGCCCGATGATCGGCAGCAGCGCACCGGGGACGTAGACCTCGTTCCAGTCCCGCACCCGCTCCTCGACGGGCCGGCGCGGATACTCCTCGCGCGGAGTGGACATGAATCCCTTGGGATCGGCCATGGCCGTCCCCCTTGCGTGCGCGTAGCGTCACGGAGCCGCACGGGCGTCGGACACCTTCGGTCACGCCTTCCGGGCGGCACTCCTCTCCCGCCACGATACGACGCCTTCCCGGGCCCTGCCGCTCAGGTGAAGGCAGGCCCGCGCCTCGGCCGGGAGCCCGCGTGCGCCGCAGGTGAGGGCACCTGCGCGCGCTCGGGCTGAGGGCGCCGGAGGGGCATCCACGCGTGCTCGGGCTGACGGCGCCGGAGGGCATCCACGGGTGCTCGGCGGGCCACGCGTGCCCGGGTGAGGGCGCGTGGGCGTGGTCAGGTGAGGGCCAGCGTGTACGAGAGCGCCGCGGCGGCCGACGCGAGCGTGCGGACGTGGTTCCATCTCGTCCACCCGCGCACGTACGAGCGCCACTGCGCGGCGCCCTCGGGGCTGCCGGGGTCCATCTTCAGGAGCGCGTCGTTGCGCGGGACGTTCGCGACGACCGTCACCCCGAACGACCCGAACAGATACAGAGCGCTGCCCAGCAGCAGCTCCACCGTCCCGTCGTCGGGCAGCAGCACGAACGTGACCACGCCGAGTACGGCGCACAGTCCCGCCGAGCCGACGAACAGCAGCATGAACGCCGGGCGCACCGCGGCCGCGTTGATCGAGTTCATCGCCGCCACACCCTGGGCGGGCGGCAGCTCGGCCAGCCCGCGCATCACGAAGGTCGAGAACCCGCAGAACACCCCGGCCACCATCCCGCAGCCGAGCACCCCCAGCACCGTCAGCACGAGATACGGCCCATCGATCATGACAACCCCCGCGTCGTCGTTCCCCGAAGCCAAAGATCCTGCATGGCGCCACCCCTCACCACAAGTGAAATCCCTCGCGCCGGCCGCGACCATGGCCGAGGTGCCCGGACGCATGCGCGAGCGTCCAGGAGCCGGCCACCGCCGCCGCGCCCGTCGCGCGGCCAGGCGCGCCCGGTGGGGCAGGCGGGGCGCGCCCGGTGGGGCGGTCGGGGCAGGCGGGGGCGGCCCGCGTCACGCGCCCGCCGTGAGCTCGCCGCGCCACCCCTGGAGCCGCGCCTCCACGGCGGCCGTGATCCGCCGCCGTGCCTCGTGCCGCGGCACGCCGCTCATCAGCAGCTGGTCGTACGGCGTGTCCACATGCCGTACGGACGCGCGGACCGCCGAGGCCACCGCCCCCTCGGACAACGCGCGGCCCGCCGCACTGCGCCCCACCCGTCCGCTCCCGCGCGCCGAGGCGTGCGCGGCGATCTCCCGCGCCCGTTCGGCCGGACAGCCGGGGAACAGCCGGCGTATCTCCCACCAGAACGCGTCCGTGAACCGCTGGTCCTCGGTCTCCCTGCGTCGTGCGTCCCGCGCACGGCGCCGCCGCCGCGCCTCGGCGTCCTCCAGACACCACTCCTCGGCCCGGGCCAGCGCCGTCTCCTCGACGAGGACGCCCTGCCGCTCGTAACGGCCCTGCCGCCGGTTGAACCGCACCACCACCGCCGACAGCGCGCTGCCCTCCCGCGATCTCCGCGTCAGCGCGGTGTCGCCGCGCGGCAGGAACACCAGATGCCCCAGGTCCGCGCAGTCCACGCAACGCGGTGATCCCTCCTCCAGCACCAGCAGCGCCAGCGGTCCTGTCCGGCACTCGACACAGTGCCGCTTCCTGAGCGGCTGAATGACGAGAAGTCCGCTGTGGGACGGAGGAGTCGCGATCGGTGCCATATACAGTTCATTCCCCGGCCCGGCCCGGGACCCACGCCCCGGCCGACCGTCTCTCCCTCGGGCCCTCGGCCCCTTCGCCCGGGGCACCTCGGCCCGGCGAGCTCTCCGTCTCGCGACTTCTTCGCCCAGGGCACCTCGGCCCGGCGAGTTCTCCGTCTCGCGGCCCCTCCGCCGGCGGCACCTCGGCCCCGCGCCTCCGGGACGGCTGGCTCGCGCTTCGCGGTCCGCTGCCCGGGCCGGCGAGCGCGAGGCGCGGGCGCGGCATCATGGGCCTGTGCGACTCGAAGCGATCACCTGGGAACGGCTCGGCGACCTCCTCGCCGAGCGCCTGCTCGACCTGAAGCCCGACGACGGCGGCCCCTGGCCCCGGATCGCCTTCGACGGAGCCCCGGCCGCCCGCCCCGGCGACCTCGCGCACCGTGTCCGCGAGGCGCTGCGCATACGCGGCCGGTCCTCGCTCGTCGTCGACGCCCAGGACTTCGTGCGCCCCGCGTCGCTCCGCTTCGAATACGGTCACGAGGACGTCGACGCGTACTACGACGGCTGGTTCGACACCGGCGCCCTGTGGCGCGAGGTCTTCGGGCCCCTGGACCCCGGCGGGAACGGCCGCGTCCTGCCCGACCTCTGGGACCCGGCCACCGACCGCGCCACCCGCAGCTCCTACGTCCAACTCCCGCCCGGCGGGCTCCTGCTGCTCCATGGCCCCTTCCTCCTGCGGCACTGGTTCCCGTTCGACCTCAGCGTCCATGTCCTCCTCTCCCCGGGCGCCCTGAGCCGCCGTACACCGGAGCCCGAACACTGGACCCTCCCCGCCTTCCAGCGTTACGAGACGGAGGTGGCCCCGGGCGCCGCGGCCGATGTGCTGGTGCGCGCGGACGATCCACGTCACCCGGCGTGGAACGGCTGACGGCACGGCCCGCAGTGCCCTGACGGCGCCGGCTCGCCCGCCCCCGTCGACGGCGTGTGCCGACCCTCCCGGAGAGGACTTCCGGGTGCACATCCCCGGCGACGCGGCAAGAATGAGGGCGCCGGGACTAGCGGTGTGTTCCGCGCCGCGCCGGCCGTCCGGCACCGGGAGGTACTTCATGACCACCGCCGGAGACATCATGCACCGTGGTGCCCAGTGGATTCCCGCCCACGAGACCCTTGACCGCGCAGCTCAGCTGATGCGCGAACTGAACGTGGGCGCGCTGCCCATCAGCGACGAGAACGAACGGCTCTGCGGCATCCTCACAGACCGCGACATCGTCGTCGGCTGTGTGGCCATGGGCCACGATCCGGCCCAGATCACCGCGGGAGAGATGGCCCAGGGCACCCCGCGCTGGATCGAGTCGGAGGCCGACGTGGGCGAGGTGCTCCAGGAGATGAAGGGGCACCAGATCCGCCGGCTCCCCGTGATCGAGAACAAACGACTGGTCGGCATGATCAGCGAAGCCGATCTGGCCCAGCATCTGACGGACGATCAGTTGGCGGGCTGGGTCGAGAGCGTCTACTCGACGAGCATGACCCGCTGACCGTACGGAGTCTTCCCGTCACGCTTCTCGTCCGGTCGCCGTGCCGGGCGAGAAGCGAGTCAGAGCCAGCCGTTGCGCCGGAACCCCCGGTACAGGACCAGGCAGCCCACGGCGATCACGCCTATGACGATGGGATAGCCGAACCGCCAGCGCAACTCCGGCATGTTGTCGAAGTTCATGCCGTACACGCCGCAGACCATCGTCGGAACGGCGATGACCGCCGCCCACGCCGTGATCTTCCGCATGTCCTCGTTCTGCGCCACGCTCACCTGCGCCAGGTGCGCCTGCAGGATCGAGTTGAGCAGTTCGTCGAAGGCGGCTATCTGCTCGGTGACCCGGATCAGATGGTCGGAGACGTCCCGGAAGTACGCCTGAATCTCGGGATCGACGACACGGATCGGCCGGGTGGCGAGCTCCTGGACGGGGCGGGCGAGCGGGACCACGGCACGCTTCAGCTCCAGGAGTTCACGCTTGAGCTGGTAGATGCGGCCCGCGTCGGCCCGTGCGCCGTTCTCGGCGAACACATCGGCCTCGACCGCGTCGATGTCCTCCTGGACCGAGTCCGTGACATGTACGTAGTCGTCGACCACGTGGTCCGCGATCGCGTGCAGGACCGCGGCCGGTCCCTTGGCGAGCTGGCGAGGGTCGGCCTCCAGCTCCTCACGCAGCGGGCCCAGCGAACCGTGCCGCCCGTGCCGCACGGTGATCACGAAGTCGGAACCGACGAAGACCATGATCTCGCCGGTGTGCACCACCTCACTCGTCGCCGTCAGTTCTTGGTGCTCGACGTAACAGACGGTCTTGAACACCGCGAACAGTGTCTCGTCGTACCGCTCCAGCTTCGGGCGCTGGTGGGCCTCCACAGCGTCCTCGACGGCCAGCGGGTGAAGGTCGAAGAGGTCGGCGACGCCGGCGAACTCCTGATCGGTCGGCTCGTGCAGTCCGAGCCAGACGAAGCCCTCGTCGCTCTTGCGGATGCGCTCCACGGTGTCGACCAGGTCGCGGCCGCCCGGAATCCTGACGCCGTCCCGGTAGGCCACGCAGTTCACCACGGCGGAGCCGAGCGGGGACCGGGCGGGGTGACTCAGGTCGACGCGGGCGCGCCGCCGGCCCAGCCGCGCCACCTTGCGCAGGCCGCCGACCCTGCCGAGGCTCGTGACCTTCCGCAGATTCCCTGCCATGGACATCAGGACCCCCTTGCGTGGATCTTCTCGCGCCGCACTCCGCGCTTTCGCTCGCCAGTCTGCCAGGCACGTCCGAACTCCGGGAAAGCCTGGGGGAACGGAATCCTCCGCTTCGCTTTCGGAGATCAGGAAGCGTCGTCGATTCCGGACAAGGGGGTCAACTGGGATGATCTCTGCATGACGCGAACCGACGGGTATCTCCTCGACAACCAGCAGACCGAGGCGGGACAGCGTTTCGACGCCTTCGCCACCCTCTTCGACCCCACGACGTTCCGGCACATCGAGCGCTTCGGCATCGGGCCCGGCTGGCGCTGCTGGGAGGTCGGCGCGGGCGGCACGTCCGTGGTGTCCTGGCTCGCCAAGAAGGTCGGACCGACCGGAAAGGTCGTCGCGACCGACATCGACACGTCCTGGGCGGCCTCGGCGGCCCGCACGTCGGTCGAGGTCAGGGTGCACGACGTGGCCGCGGAGGAACCGCCGGGGGAGGGCTTCGACCTCGTGCACGCACGGCTCGTCCTGGTCCATGTGCCGGACAGGGAAAAGGCGTTGCGGTCGATGATCAAAGCACTCCGGCCCGGCGGCCGGCTTCTCGTCGAGGACGCCGACCCCGCGCTGCAGCCCCTGCTCTGCCCCGACGAGCACGGCCCCGAACAGCAACTCGCGAACCGGCTGCGCCAGGGCTTCCGCAAACTCCTCGCCGAGCGCGGCGCCGACCTCGCCTACGGCCGCAAACTGCCCCGCCTGCTGCGTGAGGCGGGGCTGCGCGAGGTGGAGGCCGACGCGTACTTCCCCGTCACCTCGCCCGCCTGCGCGGCCCTCGAGACCGCGACGGTCCGGCAGATCGGTCAGCAGCTCGTCACCGCGGGCCTCGCCACCCCCGAGGACATCGAGCGCCACCTGGCCAACGTGGCCACCGGTTCGATGGATCTCGCGACGGCGCCCATGATCTCGGCGTGGGGGCGCAAGTAGGCAGCGCGTACGAGGGGCTACCGGGCCGGGAGCGCCGCTTCCGGCCTTCCTCCGATCCGCTCCACCGCCATCGCGCCCGCCCCGCACCCTTCCACCGCCGCCGCCTCGGGTTCGGCACCCGCGAGCAGCGCGGCGAGGAACGCGCCGGTGAACGCGTCACCGGCGCCCGTGGTGTCCCGGGCCGCCGCGGGTGCGGCCGGAACGCGCGCCCGTACGGTGCCCGAGCGGGCCACGAGGGCTCCGTCGCCGCCCAGTTTCGCGACGACCAGCGGGATGCGGCGGCTCAACTCGGCCGCCGCGTCCGCCGGATCGGGCAGGCCGGTCAGCAGGCACGCCTCGTCGCGGCTGGGCAGCAGCAGGTCGACGTCCTCGGCGAGCGCGAGGAAACGGTCCACGCCCAGCTTCGCGAGGAAACCCGCCGACGCCGGATCCAGACTGACCGGTACGTCCCGCGCGCGTGCCGACTCCAGGGCGGCCGAGGCCAGCGCCCGGCTCGGTTCGGAGAAGAACAGATAGCCCGACAGATGCAGCCGCGCGACCCCGTCGAGCAGCGCGGACGACCAGTCGCCGGGATCGAGCCGCAGCGAGGCCCCGCTGTCCGTGAGGAACGTCCGCTCGGCCGAGGCGCCCTGGTCCACCAGACAGATCACCGTCCCGGTCGGCGCCTCGGGATCGACGACGAGCAGGGGACGTACACCGCAGGCCGACAGCTCGCGTTCGTGCCAGGCGGCGGCGTCCGTCCCCACCCGGCCGAGCAGCCGCACGTCCGGGCAGCCCCAATGGGCCGCCCAGCAGGCGACGTTGGCGCCGGCCCCGCCCGGCAGGGTGCGCACCGCGGCGGCCGTGTCGGTGCCCGCCGCGAGCGGCCCCCGGTGCCGGGCGACCACGTCCGTGATCACGTCACCGACGACGAGCAACGCCCCGGGACCATCCGGACGCGGTCCCGCGCCGTGCCCCGCTCCCTTCCGCGTACGTCTCCCCGCAGCAGCAGCAGCAGCAGCAGCAGCGGCAGCAGCGGCAGCCGCACCGGACTCGTCGGCCGCACCGGCCGCACGGGCTCGGTCGGCCCGGAAGCGCGGTTCTGCTCGGCGGAGGCCGTCGGCTTGGGGGACGGGGTCGATTTGAGGGAGGCGGCCGACGCGGCCGGGTCGAGCGGCGCCGTCGGGCCGGCCGGCGGCCCGGTCCGGGTCGCCGTGGTCCGTCGCGCTCAGGCTCCGGTCCGGGTCGCCGTGGTCCGTCGCGCTCAGGCTCCGGTCCGGGTCGCCGCGATCCGTCCCGCTCACGCTCCGGCCCAGGCCGCCGCGATCCGTCCCGCGAGTCGTACGTTGCCCCGCACCGCCGCCAGATTCGCGCTGAGCGACGCGCCGTCGGTGTGCCGCACCAGGTGGTCGAGCAGGAAGGGCGTGACGGCCTGCCCGGTCACGCCCGCGGCCTCGCACGCGTGCAGCGCGTCGGCGAGCACGCGCGCGTGGAGCCCCGGATCGAGCTGATCGTCCTCGGGGACGGGGTTCGCGACGATCAGTGCCGACTCGGGACCGTCCAGCGCGTCCTGCGCGCGCATGACATCCGCCACCTGGCCGGGAGAACGCAGCGTCCAGTCCACGGGATGGCCCGAGTCGGACAGATAGAAGCCCGGGAAGCGGTCGGTGCCGTACCCGGCCACCGCGACGCCCAGCGTCTCCAGGCGCTGCAAGGTCGCCGGTACGTCGAGGATCGACTTCACGCCCGCGCACACCACCGTGATCCGCGTCCGCGCCAGCAGACCCAGGTCGGCCGACTCGTCCTGCGTCGCCGTCCACTCCCGGTGCACACCGCCGAGCCCGCCCGTCGCGAACACCCGTACGCCCGCGCGGGCAGCCAGCAGCGCCGTCGCGGACACGGTCGTCGCGCCGCTCGCGCCCGTCGCCACCGCGAGCGGCAGATCGCGGTGCCCGAGCTTGCGGATGCCGTCCTCGTTCGCGACCCGGTCCAACTGCTCCTTGTCCAGTCCGACATGGGGACACCCGTCCAGCACGGCGATCGTCGCGGGTACGGCACCCTCCCGTCGCACGACGTCCTCCAGTTCCAGCGCGACCTGCAGATTGCGCGGACGCGGCAGCCCGTGCGCGATGATCGTCGACTCCAGGGCCACCACCGGCCGGCGCGCGTCGAGCGCCTCCCGCACCTCTTCGGACACCACGATCACGCGCCTGCCTCCTGTCTGTCGCCTTTCCTCATCTCTGGCGGGCGGCGCGCCCGGTCAAACCCTTGCGACCCGCGCCCCACGGCACCAGCCTGGGGGCATGACGGACAACTCGCCACGTCTCGACCATGTCGTTCTCTGGGTACGCGATCCGGTCGCGTCGGCAGACTTCTACGAGAGGTCGGTCGGCCTGGAGCCCCTGAGGGTCACCGAATACACCGCGGGGAAGGAGTCGTTCCCCTCCGTACGCCTCAACGAGGAGACCATTTTCGACCTCGCGCCGCTCCCTCTGGCGGAGTACATGAACATGGTCCCCGGGGGCGCGGAGAGTGCCGGCCACCCCGTCAACCACGTATGCCTGTCCTTGGAGGGAGACGATTTCGACGCGCTGCGGACGCGTCTGGAGGAGCGGTCCGTCCCTGTCTCGGGCTTCTCCTACGACTCGTACGGCGCCCGGGGCATGGCCAAGCGCAGCTTCTACTTCCGTGACCCGGACGGGAACGTCTTCGAGGCACGGCACTACGAATAACGCCGGGCGGCCCCTGCGGCCAGGCGCGGCACGCGACGGTTGAACGGGGGAACGGGGCAACGGGAGAGGGGTGCTTCCCGGACTCGGGGAAGCACCCCCGCTCGTGTGCCCCGGGTCAGACAGGCCGTACGCCGGCCAGTGTCCCGTGCGGGTCGAGCACGTACTTGTGACTGGCGCCCTGGTCGAACTCGGCGTAGCCGCGCGGCGCGTCCTCCAGGCCGATCACGGTCGCGTTGACCGCCTTGGCGATGTGCACCCGTTCGTGCAGGATCGCCTGCATCAGACCCCGGTGGTACCGCATCACCGGGCACTGCCCCGTGCTGAGGCGATGGCTCTTCGCCCACCCCAGACCGAGCCGCACCTTCAGCGTTCCGGTCCGCGCGTCCTGGTCGATCCCGCCGGGGTCGTCCGTGACGTACAGCCCGGGGATGCCCAGTGCCCCACCCGCGCGCGTGATGCCCATCAGGGAGTTGAGGACGGTCGCGGGGGCCTCCTCGGCGTCCGGGCCGTGCGCGCGTGCCTCGAAGCCGACCGCGTCGACGGCCGCGTCGACCTCGGGTTCGCCGAGGATCTGCGCGATCTGGTCCTCCACCGGGCCCTCGGAGACGTCCACCGTCTCGCACCCGAAACTCCGGGCCTGGGCGAGGCGTTCGGCGTTGAGGTCTCCGACGATGACGACGGCGGCGCCCAGGAGCTGCGCCGACGCGGCCGCCGCCAGACCGACCGGGCCCGCCCCGGCGACGTACACCGTCGAACCGACCCCGGCGCCCGCGGTGACCGCGCCGTGGAAACCGGTCGGGAAGATGTCCGACAGCATGGTCAGATCGAGGAGCTTCTCGCGCGCCTGGTCGCGGTCGGGGAACCTCAGCAGGTTGAAGTCCGCGTAGGGGACCATGGCGTACTGCGCCTGGCCTCCGACCCAGCCGCCCATGTCGACATAACCGTAGGCTGCCCCCGGCCGGGCCGGATTGACGTTCAGACAGATGCCGGTCTTGCGCTCCTTGCAGTTGCGGCACCGTCCGCAGGCGATGTTGAACGGTACCGAGACGATGTCCCCGACCTCGATGAACTCGACGTCCGGGCCGCGTTCCAGTACCTCTCCGGTGATCTCGTGTCCGAGGACCAGCCCCTCGGGCGCGGTCGTACGGCCTCGCACCATGTGCTGGTCACTGCCACAGATGTTGCTGGCGAGCACCTTGAGGATGACCCCGTGCCGGCACTTGCGACCGACGTTCTCGGCGGCCACTCCCGGCCCGTCCTGCAGTTCGAGCGTCGGATGGTCGATGGTCCTGACCTCCACCGCACCCGGCTTGAGATAAGCGACTGCCCTGTTTCCGTTCTCGCTCATGCGTGATCGCCGTCCCTTCGGCCCCCGTGTCTTCGGATGCCAGCGGCTGTGCGCAGGGCGGAGTCTGCTACCGGTCACGCGTTCCGACCACCCTCCGCGCGAGGCCTTTCTCGAATGCCCTTAAGGTGACCGCTCATGACCGAGAACAGCCGGGCCACCCCGTCCTTCGCCGTCCACATTCCCGACGCCGAACTCGAAACGGAGCCGCTCGACCCGGACCAGATCGTTTCCGGCACCCCGGTCGTGACCGGCAAGGTGCTGTGGGAGTCGGCCGACGGCAAGCAACTGCGCGGCATCTGGCAGATCACCCCCGGTGTGGTGACCGATACCGAGGCGAACGAGCTCTTCGTGGTCGTCAGCGGCCGCGCCACGATCGAGATCGAGGGCGGCGGTCTCATCGAGGTGGGTCCGGGCGACGCGGCGGTCCTGCGCGAGGGCGACCGTACGACGTGGACCGTGCACGAGACGCTCCGCAAGGCCTACCACATCAGCCTGTAGCCTGCGGCTTCTTCAGGGCCGCCGCCTGGTTTGCCGTCCGCTGCGCTGGTTCCCGAGCCTTTCTCCCCGGCCCAGGGCTGTCGGCTTCTGGTCCGCGGTGGTGTCCTGGAGGCCTTCCGGGAACCGGCCGTGCCTTCCGCGGGTGAACAGCGCCAGTCCTCCCAGCGGGAGCAGCAGGCAGGCGGCGACGAGGTTCAGCCACCCGTAGCCGGCCTCCGCGACGATGAGGCCGGCGGTCGCGCCCCCCACACCGGCCGCCGTGTTCATGGTCAGGTCGGAGACTCCCTGTGCGGCGGCCCGCGCTGCCTGGGGCACGGAGTCCGTCAGGAGCGCCGACCCGGACACCAGTCCGGACGACCAGCCCAGGCCCAGGACGAAGAGCCCCGCGGCGGTCTGTCCGTGACTGCCGCCCGCCGTGCCCGCGAGCAGTGCCGCGCAGGCGAGCAGGCCCCCGGCGAGCGCGATCCCGGAGAGTCGCCCGAAGCGGTCGGAGAGCCGTCCCATGAGGGGCGAGAACGCGTACATGCCCGCGATGTGCGCGCTGATCACCAGCCCGATGAGATCGATGCTCGCCCCGTGGTGTCCGAGGTCCACGGGGGTCATCGACATGATCGAGACCATCGCGGTGTGCGACACGGCCACCGTCACGAGCGCCAGCCGGGCCCGTGGCGAGGCGGCGACGGCGGCGAAACCCGCTCGGATCGACCGCGCGTGGGCAGCCCCTTCCTCGGCCGGTGCGAGCGCCCGGGCGGTCAGCAGCGGATCGGGCCGCAGCAGGACCGCCACGAGCAGCGCGGAGAGCAGGAAGACCCCGGCCGCCCAGAGGAAGGGACCGGCCGCCTCCGGTATCCCGAGACCCGACACGCTGCGTCCCGCGGGTGCGGCGATGTTGGGCCCGAGCACCGCTCCGATCGTGGTGGCCCACACGACATTCGAGATGGCGCGGGCACGCCGCCGGGGTTCGGCCAGGTCGGCGGCCGCGAACCGTGCCTGGAGGTTCGCCGAGGAGGCCGCGCCGAACCCCGCCATCCCGAGCAGAAGCAGGGGGAAGCTTCCGACGCTCGCGGCGACCACGACGAGGCAGGCGCCCGACGCGCCGATGAGATACGCCAGTACGAGTCCGGGCCGACGCCCGCGTGCGGTCATCAGCGCGGCCAGCGGCACGGAGAGCAGCGCCGTGCCGGTGACCGTCGCGGTGGGCGCGAGACCGGAGAGCGACTCGGTCCCGCTGACCTGCTTGGCCAGCACGGTGGCGAGCGCGATGCCGGTGGCGACACCGAGGCCGCCGAGGATCTGGCCCGCGATCAGTACGGCGGTGATCCGGCGCCGCAGGGCCGGTATCCCCTCGATGTCCACGGGCACGGCGGTCTGCCGTCCGCGGGCGGTCACCGCGAACACTCGTACAGGAAACAAGCGAAACAAGCGAAGCGAGCGGAACCGGCGAGATGGGCCGAGCCCGCGGCAGTGGAGCAACCGAGTGCGGAGGGCGCGGTTGCGGGGGACGCGCCTGGGGGACGTGCGGTCACGGAGTACGCGGCCACGGGGCACGCGGATGCGGTGGGACGGGCTCGGGTCACCGGCGCAGTCTCCATTCCGCGCCGCGTGCGAACAAGAGGGAGCCCGCGGGGGCGGCTCGCCGTCCGTCTCCGTGCGCACCGGCGCACACCCCGCCGTGCGAGAGGCGGCCTCAGGACGAACACGGACCTCCGCACAGACGCCCTGCACGGCCCCCCGGGCAAGGCCCCCGGGCGGGAGATCTCCTCCTGGTCTCCGTTCCTGGTCTCCGCGCTTCAGAACAGCGGTTCCGGCAGCACCCCTTCCAGGGCCAGGAGCTTCCGCTTGGTCTCCAGTCCGCCCCCGAACCCTCCGATGCCGCCGTCGCTCTCCACGACCCGGTGGCACGGCACGACGACCGGCAGCGGGTTCGAACCCATCGCCACGCCGACCGCCTGCGCCGCGCCCGGCTGTCCCACCCGGCGGGCGAGGTCGCCGTAGCCCACGACCGCGCCGTACGCGACGCCGGACTCCAGCTCGCGCAGCACCTGGCGGTTGAACCCGGAGATGAGTGACCAGTCCAGCGGCAGCTCGAAGTCACGTCTCTCACCCGCGAAGTACGCCTCGACCTGGCGTATCGCCTCGGCCAGGAGTGGGGACGCGGGTGCCTCGACCGGCTCGGTGCCCAGGCGCGCGGCGAGCCGCTCGAGCGCCCTGTCGCGGACCGCGTCCGTGGCGTGGAACACCACGTTCACCAGGCCGTCGTCGGTCGCCGCCAGCAGCAGCGGACCGATGTCCGTGCCGACGACGCCCCACACGACCCGATGCTCGTCCTGCGCATGGCTGTTCATGGGATCCACCGTACGACGCGCCACTGACAACGCCCGCGGGCCGCCCGTGGGCTGCCCGTGGTCCGAAGGGGCACGGCCGTGGCGCGGGCACTCCTCGGCGCCCGTGCCGCGGCCGACGGCCTCCGGATGGGCCGTTCAGCTCTCCTGCAGCGCGCTGCGGACCACGTCGGGCTTGTTCGTGATGACGCCGTCCACGCCGTAGCCCGCGAGGCGCCGTGCGGCGTCCGGGTCGTCGACGGTCCAGGCGAAGACCCCCATCGGCCTGCCGTGCGGCCCCTTGAAGGCGTGGACCGTGGAGACGTAGCCGGAGGTGAGGGAGGCGCTGTCCGGGTTGATCAGGTCGGCGAAGCGCGCGTACTCGCGCAACCGCGCGTACGACGGCTTGCCAAGGAACGCCGTCGTGATCCCCGGACGCAGATCGTGGACCGTTCGCACGCTCCGCGCGCTGAAACTCTGGACGACCAGCCGGTGCCGGAGGTGTTCCGGGTCGAGCCAGCCCTCGTTGCTCAGCAGTTCGAGGGTCTCCCGCTCGATGCCCGGGTACAGGTCGGGGTTCTTGATCTCCAGGAGGAGCTTCTGGTGGTTGTGCGACACACGCCGCATGTACTGGAGCAGCGTCGGCACGCGTGTACCGGCGTACCGACGGCCGGACCAGCTGCCCGCGTCGAGACGCGCGATCTCGGCGGCGGTGAAGTCCTTGACCTTCCAGGGGGCCCGGCGGGGATAGACCTTCTCGACATCGGTCGTGCGCGCCAGTGTGGCGTCGTGAAGGACGACCAGTTTCCCGTCCTTGGTGCGCTGGACGTCGTTCTCGACCCAGTCGAAACCCATCGCGGCGGCTTTGTCGATGGAGGCCAGGGTGTTCTCGGGCGCGTAGGCGGAAGCGCCGCGGTGCGCGACGATCACGACACCGCCGTCCGGGGAACCGGCCCGCGCGTGGGGAGTGGGGAGTATCGAGGTGGTGCCCCCGACAAGCACGGTGCCCCCGATGAGCGCCGTGGTCGTGGCGGCGGCAACGCGCGCGTGCATACGTACTCCTCGCGTCGAACTGTCACTTACGGCTCAAGAGTGACAGCAGAGGGTGACGCGTGGGGGAGGTGTGCCGGGCGCGGATCGCATGGAGTTGACCAAGTCCGCTCACCGGTAACGCACAAGTGCGGTGACATCGTGATTCTTTGCCGGAAAATCGTTCGGCCATTCCGGTGGGGGTCATACTCTCTGCCTCACCCCCGGCCGTTGAGACGGCCTGGGTGTGGGCGTTTTTCCGGAAATTTCTGGTGCAAAAGGGCGGGAAGGCAGCCGTACATGCAGGGCACGATCGACGGCTTCAGCTACGGACTCGTCACACCGGTGGTGGCGTTCCTCATGGCCTGCCTGGGTGGAGCGCTCGGCCTGCGGTGCACCACCAGATCGATGCTCGTCACCCGTTCGTGGCGGGCCGGCTGGCTCGCCCTCGGCTCGGCCGCGATCGCTTCGGGCATCTGGACCATGCACTTCATCGCGATGATGGGATTCTCGGTCGAGGAGACCCCGATCCACTACGACAGGCCCACGACGTTCGCGAGTCTGGGCGTGGCCATCGTGATGGTCGGTGTCGGGATCTTCATCGTGGGCTACCGCGGGGCCACCGGGACGGCACTTTTCACCGGCGGCACCATCACCGGTCTGGGAGTCGCCTCCATGCACTACCTGGGCATGGCCGGAATGCGCCTGAACGGAAAGCTGGAGTACAACACGCTCACCGTGTCGGCCTCGGTCGTCATAGCCGTCGTCGCCGCCATCACCGCGCTGTGGGCGGCGGGCCAGGTCCGCGGATTCCTCTGGAGCGTGGGCGCCAGTCTCGTCATGGGGCTGGCTGTCAGCGGCATGCACTACACGGGCATGGCCGCCCTCAGCGTCCATCTCCACCACACCTCCAGCACCCCCGCGGGCGATTCGGCCACCTCCCTGCTCGCGCCCATGATGATCGGCCCGCTGGTCTTCCTCTGCCTGGCCGGAGTCGTCGTGATGTTCGACCCCCTGATGGTGCTGGGCAAGCCGGACCGGACCCCCGTGGAGCGCAGACCCGGTATTCCGGCCCACTCCGTCGGTCTCCGCCCCGGCCGCCGACCGCGGCGGCACCCGGGCCGCGACCGTGCGCACGGTCGCGTGCGCACCCCGCAGAGCCGGTGATCGGACCCCGTTGTCAGTGCGGGGTCGTACGGTGGAACCCATGCGGCCCGTATCAAAGATCGAACGTTCGGTGGCGCCCTTCGAGGTCGTCAGCTCCTACCAGCCGAGCGGTGACCAGCCGGCGGCCATCGCCGAGCTGGACAAGCGCGTCCGGGCAGGTGAGAAGGACGTCGTCCTGCTGGGCGCGACCGGCACTGGCAAGTCCGCCACCACCGCGTGGATGATCGAGAAGCTCCAGCGCCCCACGCTCGTCATGGCACCGAACAAGACGCTGGCCGCCCAGCTGGCCAACGAGTTCCGCGAGCTGCTCCCGAACAACGCGGTCGAGTACTTCGTCTCGTACTACGACTACTACCAGCCCGAGGCCTACGTCCCCCAGTCGGACACCTACATCGAGAAGGACTCCTCGATCAACGAGGAGGTCGAGCGGCTGCGCCACTCCGCGACCAACTCGCTGCTCACCCGGCGCGACGTCGTGGTGGTCGCCTCGGTCTCCTGCATCTACGGCCTCGGGACGCCGCAGGAATACGTCGACCGGATGGTCAGCCTCAAGGTCGGCGACGAGATCGACCGTGACGACCTGCTGCGCCGCTTCGTCGACATCCAGTACACCCGTAACGACGTGGCTTTCGCCCGGGGCACCTTCCGGGTCCGCGGCGACACCATCGAGATCTTCCCGGTCTACGAGGAGCTCGCCGTCCGCATCGAGATGTTCGGCGACGAGATCGAGGCGCTCTCCACGCTGCACCCGCTCACCGGCGAGGTCATCAGCGACGACGAGCAGATCTACGTGTTCCCGGCGACCCACTACGTGGCCGGTCCCGAGCGCATGGAGCGCGCCGTCAACGACATCGAGAAGGAGCTAGGCGGGCGTCTCGCCGAGCTGGAGAAGCAGGGCAAGCTCCTGGAGGCCCAGCGGCTGCGCATGCGCACCACGTACGACCTCGAGATGCTGCGCCAGATCGGCTCCTGCTCCGGCGTGGAGAACTACTCGATGCACTTCGACGGACGTGAGCCGGGCTCCCCGCCGAACACGCTCATCGACTACTTCCCGGACGACTTCCTGCTCGTCATCGACGAGTCGCACAACACGGTGCCGCAGATCGGCGCCATGTACGAGGGCGACGCCTCGCGCAAGCGCACGCTCGTCGACCACGGCTTCCGGCTGCCCTCCGCCCTGGACAACCGCCCCCTGAAGTGGGAGGAGTTCCAGAAGCGCATCGGACAGACCGTCTACCTGTCGGCGACCCCGGGCAAGTACGAACTCTCCCGCGCGGACGGCTACGTCGAGCAGATCATCCGGCCCACCGGACTGATCGACCCCGAGGTCGTCGTCAAGCCCACCGAGGGCCAGATCGACGACCTGGTGCACGAGATCCGCCTGCGTACGGAGAAGGACGAACGCGTCCTGGTCACCACGCTCACCAAGAAGATGGCCGAGGACCTCACCGACTACTTCCTGGAACTCGGCATCCAGGTGCGCTACCTGCACAGCGACGTCGACACCCTGCGCCGGGTCGAGCTGCTGCGGGAACTGCGCGCGGGCGAGTTCGACGTCCTGGTCGGCATCAACCTGCTGCGAGAGGGCCTCGACCTGCCCGAGGTGTCCCTGGTGTCGATCCTCGACGCCGACAAGGAGGGCTTCCTGCGCTCGGGCACCTCCCTGATCCAGACCATCGGCCGCGCCGCGCGCAACGTCTCAGGCCAGGTCCACATGTACGCCGACCGGATCACCCCGGCGATGGAGAAGGCCATCGACGAGACCAACCGGAGGCGCGAGAAGCAGGTCGCGTACAACGAGGAGAGGGGCATCGACCCGCAGCCCCTCCGCAAGAAGATCAACGACATCGTGGCGCAGATCGCCCGCGAGGACGTCGACACGGAGCAGCTGCTCGGCTCGGGCTACCGCAAGACGAAGGACGGCAAGGGCGCCAAGGCCCCGGTGCCCTCGCTCGGCGGCAAGGCGGCCAAGTCCGGCAAGAACGCCAAGAACGCGGCGAAGGTCCCGACCGACCAGCCCGCGGCCGAGCTCGCCGGGCAGATCGAGGAGCTGACGGAGCGCATGCGGGCCGCCGCGGCGGACCTCCAGTTCGAGATCGCGGCCCGGCTGCGCGACGAGGTGTCGGAGATGAAGAAGGAACTGCGTCAGATGAAGGAGGGGGGCCTGGCCTGACGCCCCCTTCGACCGTGCCGGACCTCGGCCGATGCGCGCTGTGTTGCAAGACCGACACAAAGCGCGCCGCGGGGTTCGGCAGTGTCGGTGGCGCTGCGTAGGGTTCTGGTCATCCGTGGATTCCGCGGCAACAGGGGACAGTTCGAGAGGGGATCAGCGCGTGACGGTCAACATGACCAAGGGTCAGGCCATCAGTCTGCAGAAGAACGACGGGGGGACCCTCACGGCGGTACGCATGGGGCTCGGCTGGCAGGCGGCACCCCGGCGCGGCCTGTTCGGCTCGCGCACCCGGGAGATCGACCTCGACGCCTCCGCCGTGCTCTTCGCGGACAAGCAGCCCGTCGACGTGGTGTTCTTCCGTCACCTCGTCAGCGACGACGGCTCGGTGCGCCACACCGGTGACAACGTGGTCGGCGGCGCGGGCCAGGGCGGTGACGACGAGTCGATCCTCGTCGACCTGCAACGCATCCCGGTCCACATCGACCAGATCGTCTTCACCGTGAACTCCTTCACGGGCCAGACGTTCCAGGAGGTGCAGAACGCGTTCTGCCGTCTGGTCGACGAGACGAACGGCCAGGAACTCGCCCGCTACACCCTCGCGGGCGGCGGCCAGTACACGGCCCAGATCATGGCGAAGGTGCACCGCTCCGGCGCGGGCTGGCAGATGACGGCCATCGGCACACCGGCCAACGGCCGCACCTTCCAGGACCTGATGCCCACGATCACCCCGCACCTGTAGGCAGCCCGACCGTAGGCACGAAGCGACACAGGGGGACAAGGCGATGACGGCCGAGCTGGTCCGGGGGCAGAACCACCCGCTCTCCCAGGTCCGTCTTGAGGTCCGTGTCTCGGCCGGCCGGCCGGTCGTGGCCGGGGCCACGCTCAGCGACGAGCAGGGCCGGGTCCGGGGCGTCGAATGGGTGGCGCACCCGGGCGCGCCCACCCTCCCCGGGCTGGAGGTCTCCAAGCAGGCGGCGGCGGACCACCGCCTCGCGTTCGATCTCGACGCCCTGCCGGGGACCGTGCACCGGGTCAGCGTGCTGCTCGCACTGCCGACCGGCGTCGGTCCGGCCCGGTTCGGCGCCGTGGCCGCCCCCTTCGTCGCCGTGACCGGACTCGACGGCTCCGAGGTCGCCAGCTACACCATCACCGGCCTGGACGCCGAGTCGGCCGTCGTCGCCCTGGAGCTCTACCGCAGACAGGGCGCCTGGAAGGTACGCGCGGTCGGCCAGGGGTACGCGGGCGGCCTCGCCGAACTCCTCACGGACCAGGGACTGCCCGAGGCCCGCCGGCTCGCGGACAGCATCGACGAGGCGGTGGCACAGGGGCTGGCCCGCTCGGTGTCGGTGCCCCCGCCCCGGACGCCGGACGCCGACCGCTCACGGCAGGCGGCCGCCTCGGCACCGGGACCGGATCAGCCGTACGCCGGACCGCAGGGCGCCTCCGGGACCGTACCGCCGCTCCAGACCCCTTCCCCGTCCCCGTACGACACGCCCGGCGGGCAGGGGGCCACCGTGCCGCAGCCGGGGTACCAGGGTGGCGGGCCCGCACCGACCGATCCGCCCGCGGTCGCCCAGCCGGCCGCACCTTCCACCGGCCCGGTCGACTACAGCCACCCCGGACGGCAGACCTCCGCGCCGCCCCCGCCCCCGCCCACCGCGCCGCCGGCCCCACCGGGACAGCCCGCGCGGCCCGTCGCGGGGGACGCGACCGGCTGGTCCATGGAGGAGCGGCTCTACAACCAGGTGTGGGGGATGTTCGAGGACCTGGCCCGCACCGCGGCCGCCTATCGCAGTGCCGTCGACTTCGCCGACTCGCGCATGGAGCAGGAACTCGACAGGGCGCTGTCCGACCCGCGCAGCCGGATCGGCGGGCAGGGCGACGCCGCTCGCGAGGCCGCCCGGGCCAAGCACGCCGACCTGGTCGACCAGGCCCGCGCGGCGCTCGACCGCGACCTCTCCCAGCTCACCGCCGAGTCCGACGTCGTCGAGCCCGCGCTGCCCGCGGCGTACGCGCGCTGGGACAACCCGGTCTGGCACGGCTACCGGGTACCCATGGAGATCCCCATGGCCGTGCGCCTCGGCGACCTCCGTCTGCCCGAGAGCGAGGAACTGAGCATTCCGATGCTGGTCAGGCTGCCGCTGGAGCGCGGCCTGTGGATCGACAGCGGGCGAGCCGCGTCGGCTGACGCGCTCGCCGACCCCGACGAGCTGCGACGCCTCGCGATGGACACGGCGGTGGCGAACGCCGCGCGGCTGCTCGCCGTCTATCCCGCGGGCGAGTTCACGGCGCACGTCATCGACCCGGCCGGTTCGGCGGCGTCGTCCCTCGCGCCGCTGGTGCGCTCCGGAGTGCTGGACGGTCCGCCCGCGGCCGGCGCCACGGGTGTGGCCGACGTCCTGGCCCGGCTCACCCAGCGTGTGGACCTGGTGCAGATGGCGGTGCGCGCCGGAGCCGCCGACTCGCTGCCGCCGGGCCTCGACACCGCCGAGCAGTTGCTGATCGTCAACGACTTCCCGCACGGCTTCGACGACCGCGCCGTGACCCAGCTGCGCTATCTCGCGGACGAGGGACCGGCCGTCGGCGTCCATCTGATGCTGGTGGCCGACCGGGAGGACGCCGCCGGGTTCGGGCCCCTGCTGGACCCTCTGTGGCGTGCGCTGCTGCGGCTCACGCCGGTGCCCGACGATCACCTCGCCGACCCGTGGGTCGGTCACGCCTGGACGTACGAGCCCGCGCTCGTCCCGCCGGGCAGCCAGGTGCTCCAGCAGGTGCTCTCCCAGGTCGCGGCGGCCCGCCGTCCGTGGAACCGCTGACCCTTCGAAGCGCTTCACCAAGCATCGGTAAAGTGCTCTGACCAGCCAACTTGGCAGTTCTTTTACCAATCCCTTTACCTTTGCTTGGTAATTCGGGTACTCTCGTTCTCACGGAGGGGAGTACTCCCTACCTGCTGCGGCGTACCCGTCAATACGGATCTGGCCAGATCCCGGGGCGTCGGCCCGTGACCGGAAGGCGCATCACGCGCCCCATCGGACACGGGTGGAAGAGACCTCCGGTAGCGACGACGCTGAAATCTGCCGTTACGTACTGCCGGAGGCGCAGTGGATGTTTCCTTGACCCTTTGGGTCCTCACGATCTTGGGCCTCGCCGCCCTCATCGCGGTCGACTTCTTCATCGGCCGCAAACCGCACGACGTATCGATCAAGGAAGCCGGAATCTGGACGCTCGTCTGGATCGCCCTGGCCGGACTGTTCGGACTGGGACTGCTCGTCTTCTCCGGCGGCCAGCCGGCCGGCGAGTTCTTCGCGGGCTTCATCACCGAGAAGTCGCTGAGCGTGGACAACCTCTTCGTCTTCGTCCTGATCATGGCGAAATTCGCGGTGCCCTCGCAGTACCAGCAGCGCGTGCTCCTCGTCGGTGTGCTCATAGCGCTCGTCCTGCGCGCGGTCTTCATCGCCGCGGGAGCCGCGATCATCGCGAACTTCGCGTGGGTCTTCTACATCTTCGGCGCGTTCCTCATCTACACGGCCTGGAAGCTGATCCAGGAGGCGCGGGCCGACGAGGACGAGGAGGAGTTCGAGGAGAACCGCCTGCTCAAGGCCGCGGAGAAGCGATTCGGTGTGGCCGACCGCTACCACGGCACCAAGCTGTGGATCCAGCAGAACGGCAAGCGCGTCATGACGCCGATGCTGGTCGTGATGCTCGCGATCGGCACCACGGACGTGCTCTTCGCGCTGGACTCCATCCCCGCGATCTTCGGTCTGACCCAGGACCCGTACATCGTCTTCACGGCCAACGCGTTCGCGCTGATGGGTCTGCGGCAGCTGTACTTCCTGATCGGCGGTCTGCTGAAGAAGCTGGTCCACCTCTCCTACGGCCTGTCGGTCATCCTCGGCTTCATCGGCGTCAAGCTCGTGCTGCACGCGCTCCACGAGTCCGGCGTCCACGTCCCCGAGATATCCATCCCGGTCTCGCTCGGTGTCATCTGCGCGGTCCTGATCGTCACGACGATCACCAGCCTGACGGCCACCAGGAGGCGGACGGCGCGGGAGAACTCCGAAGGCGCTCAGAAGGACAGCGTCGACGTCTGACCGAGGCGGGTGCGGAACAAGCGTCCGGGGAGGGTCGCGCGGTGAACCGCCGCGCACCCCTCCCGGTGCTTCCGGTCGCCGGGGGCGGCGCGCCATCGGAATGCGGGGGCCGCCCACCCCTGCGACGATCGCTGCATGATCGCTCCGCTCCGGTCACTCCTGACACGGTGGACGGCCTTCGTGCCCGTGGTCGCGGTGGTTTTGCTCGTCCTCACCTGGGGACGGGACCTGCCCGGCGCGATGGTCGCGCTGGTGACCCTGATCCTCGCCGGGGCGGTGCTGGCGGCCGTCCACCACGCGGAGGTGGTGGCGCACCGGGTCGGCGAACCGTTCGGCTCCCTCGTTCTCGCCGTCGCGGTCACGATCATCGAGGTGGCCCTGATCGTCACCCTGATGGCTGACGGCGGCGCCAAGAGCTCGACCCTCGCCCGCGACACGGTGTTCGCGGCCGTGATGATCACCTGCAACGGCATCGTCGGGGTGTGCCTGCTCGTCGCCTCCCTGCGCCACGGGCTCGCCGTCTTCAACGCCGAGGGCACCGGAGCCGCCCTGGCGACCGTCGCGACGCTCGCCACACTCAGCCTGGTCTTCCCGACCTTCACCACCAGCAAGCCGGGCCCCGAGTTCTCCACGGCCCAGCTCACCTTCGCCGCGCTCGCCTCACTCGTCCTGTACGGCCTGTTCGTGGCGACCCAGACCGTGCGGCACCGCGACTACTTCCTGCCGATCACCTGCCAGGGCCAGGTGATCGACGTGGACGAGCACGCCCACGCCCCGTCCGCCCGCGACGCGAGGATCAGCCTGGCGCTGCTCGCCCTCGCGCTCGTCGGTGTGGTCGGTCTCGCCAAGGGCGTCTCGCCCACCATCGAGTCCGGTGTCGAGGCGGCCGGCATGCCGCAGTCCGTGGTGGGCGTGATCATCGCACTGCTGGTACTGCTGCCCGAGACCATCGCCGCGCTCCGGTCGGCCCGTCGCGACCGCGTGCAGACCAGTCTCAACCTCGCCCTCGGCTCCGCGATGGCCAGCATCGGCCTGACGATCCCCGCGGTCGCGCTCGCGTCCGTCTGGCTCTCCGGGCCGCTGGTCCTCGGCCTCGGCCCGACCCATATGGTGCTGCTCGTACTCACCGTGGCCGTGAGCTCCCTGACGGTCGTCCCGGGGCGCGCCACGCCCCTCCAGGGAGGCGTCCACCTGGTGCTGTTCGCCGCCTATCTGGAACTGGCGGTCACTCCTTAGACGGCCGACCGTCCGCAGCTCGGCGACCGACGCCCACGGGACAGCCGGCGACCGGCTGCCGGCACGCACGGGGCGATCCACTCACGGCCGCAGCCGGCGTCCCGTGGTCGCACCCGGCGCCTCACGGACGTGCTTGGGCGTCTCACGGACGTGCTCGGCGTCCCATGGCCGTACCTGGTGTCCCGCGGTCGGACCTGGCGTCCAGCGGAGGCACGCGGCGGTCGGGTGGTCGAGGCCCGGCGGTCCGCCCCCGGCGATCCATCCCCGGCACCGGTCCGGCGCTCAGTGACCGGTGTTCATCCCGCCACATTGGGCCGCACGCCATCGCATCCCGCTTCACTCGGTGACGGCCGAGACGGCGAGGCGAGGCACCGGCCGGGTCTCCGGCAGCAGCGCGAAGCACCCCAGACTGACGAGCGCGACCCCCGTCAGATACGCGGCCACGCCCCAGGGAACCCGCTCTCCCTCGGCCACCGCCGTCGCCACGATCGGCGTGAGCGCGCCGCCGAGGACACCGCCCAGGTTGTAGCCCACCGCCGCGCCCGTGCAGCGCACCCGGGGCTCGTACAACTCCGGCAGATACGCGGCGATCACCGCGAACATCGTGATGAAGGCGATCAGGGCGACCAGGAACCCGAAGAACATCAGCAGCGGTTGGCCGGTCGAGAGGAGGGCGATCATCGGGAACATCCACAGCGCGGCGCCCGCGCACCCCGCCAGGCACAGCGGCCGCCGCCCGTAACGGTCGCCGAGCAGCGCGACCACGGGCGTCAGGCAGCCCTTCACCACCACGGCGGCCATGATGCAGGCCAGCATGACGGTACGGCTCACACCGAGCCGTTCGACACCGTAGGCGAGCGCCCAGGTCGTCACCGCGTAGAAGACCGCGTAACCGACCGCGAGGCCGCCGGCCGTCAGCAGCACCAGCCGCCAGTGGTGGCGCACCACCTCGAGGATCGGCGCGCGCGAGTGGTCCCGCACCTCCAGGAACCGCGGACTCTCCGGGAGCGAGCCGCGCAGCCACAGCCCCGCCGCCGCGAGCACGCCCGAGGCCCAGAACGGCACCCGCCACCCCCACTCGGCGAACTGCGCGTCGGACAGCGCCGCCGACAGCACCAGCATGACGCCGTTGGCCAGCACGAACCCGAGCGAAGGACCCATCTGCGGGAAGCTCGACCACAGCCCCCGGCGCTCGGCGGGCGCGTGCTCGGCGGTCAGCAGGACCGCACCGCCCCACTCCCCGCCGAGTCCGAGCCCCTGCAGGAACCGCAGCACGAGCAGGAGTACGGGAGCGGCCGCGCCGAGGGTGTCGTACGCCGGTACGCAGCCGACCGCGACCGTGGCCGCGCCGGTCAGCAGCAGGGAGGCGACGAGCACCGGGCGACGCCCGCGCCGGTCCCCGATGTGCCCGAAGAGCACCGAGCCGAGAGGGCGGGCGACGAACCCGACGCCGAACGTCGCGAAGGCCGCGAGCGTCCCCGCCAGCGGCGAGAAGGTGGGGAAGAACAGCGGCCCGAGGACGAGCGCGGCAGCGGTTCCGTAGACGAAGAAGTCGTAGAACTCGATGGCCGTCCCGACGAGCGAGGCGGCCGCGAGCCGGAGCATGGAGGGCGCCCTCACGGAGCGTACGTCGTGCATGCCGCGTCAACTACCCACGGTGACCATCAGTTACGGGGGGCGTGCGGGAGCGCAGGGTGCGCCAGCAGGTGACGGTGATGCGCCGGGCGGATCCGTCGACACGGCTCGCTCCCCGGGGCCGTCGGCACGGCTCGCTCCCCGGGTCCGTCGGCACGGCGCGCTCCCCGGCCGGGCCCGTCGTCACAGCTCGTTCCCCGGCAGGGCATTGCCGGCAGGGGATGACCGGTCGGGGATCGTCGTGTCCCGGATGCGCGTCGGGGGCGACGGTGCGGTCGGGAGCCCGGCCGCGAGGTGACGTACGGACGGTCACGGAAGCGTCGCACCGTGATAGACCGGGGACCGAGCAGCGGTCCTGGAAGGGCCGGCAGACCTGGAAGGACCGGAGGAACCGTGCCCCGCACCCTCGCCACCGCCCCGATCATGATTCTCAACGGGCCCAATCTGAACCTCCTCGGGCAGCGGCAGCCGGAGATCTACGGTTCCGACACGCTCGCCGACGTCGAGGCCCTGTGCGCCAAGGCGGCGGCCGCGCACGGCGGCACGGTGGACTTCCGTCAGTCCAACCACGAGGGCGAACTGGTCGACTGGATCCACGAGGCGCGCCGCGACCACGCCGGGATCGTGATCAACCCGGCCGCCTACTCACACACCTCCGTCGCGATCCTGGACGCTCTCAACACCTGTGACGGTCTGCCGGTGGTGGAGGTCCACATCTCCAACATCCATCAGCGCGAGCAGTTCAGGCACCACTCGTACGTCTCGCTGCGGGCCGACGGGGTCATCGCCGGCTGCGGCGTGCAGGGCTACGCGTTCGCGGTGGAGCGGGTCGCGGCGCTGGCCGGAACGGGGAAGGCGGAGGTCTGACGGGCGGGGGCGCGGTTCAGAGCCGTCCCGCCTCCATGATCCGGCGCAGGAACCGCCGGGTGCGTTCCTCGCGCGGGTTCCCGAAGACCTCCTGGGCGGTGCCGCGTTCGAGGACCACACCACCGTCCAGGAAGCACACCTGGTCGGCCACCTCGCGGGCGAAGCCCATCTCATGGGTGGCCAGCACCATGGTCATGCCCTCGTCCTTCAGGTCCCGGACGACGGCCAGGACCTCGCCCACGAGCTCCGGGTCGAGGGCGGCGGTGATCTCGTCGAGCAGCAGCAGCCGGGGACGTACGGCCAACGCGCGGACGATCGCGACCCGTTGCTGCTGGCCGCCGCTGAGCCGGTCGGGGTACTCGCCGGCCTTGGCGCCGAGGCCGAGCCGGTCGAGCAGTTCCCTGGCGTCCGCCTCCGCCTCGGCGCGGCCGGTGCCGTGGACGCGGCGCGGGGCGAGCGTGACGTTCTCCAGGACCGTCATGTGCGGAAAGAGGTTGTACGACTGGAAGACCACGCCGATGCGACGGCGTACGGCGTCCTGGTCGGCCCGCGGATGGGTGATCTCCTCGTCGTCGAGCCAGATCGCGCCATCGTCGATCTCCTCCAGGAGGTTCGCGCAGCGCAGCAGGGTCGACTTGCCCGAGCCGGAGGCGCCGATCAGCGCGGTCACCGTGTGCGGGGCGACGTCCAGGTCGACGTCCCGCAGCACCACCGTCTCCCCGAAGGTCTTGCGGACGGACCCCATGCGCAGCACCGGAGCGTCGGTCATATGGTCCCTCCCTGTGCCCGCTGACGGTCCATCCGGGCCGTGACCCAGTCCGTGAAGCGGGTCATCGGGATGGTCAGTGCGACGAAGACCAGTCCCGCGACGATGTACGGCGTGTAGTTGAGACTGCGGCCCACGATGATGTCCGCGGCGCGCACCGCGTCGACCGCGCCCCCGATCGACACGAGCCCGGTGTCCTTCTGGAGGGACACCAGGTCGTTGAGGAGCGGCGGCACCTGGCGGCGTACGGCCTGGGGGAGGACCACGTACCGCAGGGTCTGCCGGTGGGTGAGACCGAGCGCGCGGGCCGCCGCGCGCTGCGAGGGGTGGATGGACTCGATGCCGGCCCGGAACACCTCGGCGACGTAGGCGGAGTACGTCAGGGTGAGCGCCGTGCCGCCGAGCAGCACCGGGTCCACGGTGACACCCTGCAGCCGCAGCGCGGGGACGCCCAGGACCACGATCATCAGGTTGATGATCAGCGGGAGCCCGCGGAAGAAGTCGGTGTACGCGGCGGCGAGCGCGCGCACCGGGAAGAACACCGGACCGCGCAGGGTGCGGGCGACGGCGATCAGCATGCCCAGGACGAGGACGGCGGCACCACAGACCAGCAGCAGCCGGACGTTGAGCCAGAGCCCCTCGATGACCTTGGGGAACGCCTCGCGCGCGTACCGGCCGTCGAAGAACGTCTCCTTGGTGCGCTGCCAGCCGGGCGCGCTGACGACGACGAGCCAGAGGGCGGCGCCGGTCACCAGGGTGGAGAGCGCGGCGATCGCCGTCGCACGGCGGGCACGGGCACGCCTGTAGCGCTCCCGTTCGATGCGCCGCGGCGACGGAACGTACGCCCCGGACGGGTCACCCCCGCCGGAGTGCTCTCCCGGGTCCCGCCCCGGGTCCTTTCCCGGATCCTCTCCCGGTTCCTCCTTCGTGACGGTCACTTGAGCACCGGGGCGTCGACGGCCTCGGACAGCCACCGCTTCTCGATCGAGGCGAGCGTGCCGTCCGCGCGCAGGGCGTCCACGGCCTTCGTCACGCACGAGGTGAGCGCGCTGCCCTTGTCGAGGACGAGTCCGAACCGCTCGGGCGTGCCACCGGTGTTCTCGAACTGCCCGACGATCTTCGCGTCCGTCACCTCGGCCGCGGTGATGTAGAAGGCGGTCGGCAGATCGACCACGATCGCGTCTACCTGACCGTTCTTCAGCGCCGATTTCGCCTGGTCGTTCTTGGCGTACGCGGCCGGCTGCCGGTCCGGCTTCAGCACGTCGTCGATGTAGTTCAGGCTGGTGGTGCCGACCTGGGCGCCGAGTCTCACGCCTTTGAGGTCCGCGAGGCTCTTCGCGCCCGCGGCCTTGGAGCCCTTGAGCGCGATGACGGCCTGGCGGACGTCGTAGTACCCGGACGAGAAGTCCACGGCCTGCTCGCGCTCGGCACTGATGGACACCTGGTTGATGTCGAAGGCGAAGGTCTTCTCGCCGGGCGCGAAGGCCTTGTTGAACGGGACGGTCTGCCAGACGACCTTCGACCTGTCGTAGCCGAGCTGTCTCGCCACGGCGTAGGCGACCGCCGACTCGAAGCCCTTGCCGTTGGCGGGTTTGTCGTCCTTGAACCACGGTTCGTACGCGGGTTCGTCGGTCGCGACCGTCAGCCGGCCGGACGTCCGGGTGCCCAACGCACCCTTCGCGCAGGCCTCCCCGGTCTTCCCGGAAGCCTTGTCGGAGGCCTTGTCCTCCGGCTGCGGGGCACAGCCCACGGCGACGGCGAGCAGGGCGACGGTGGCGGTGGACGCGGCGCGGCGCAGGGCGCGTTGGGCGAGGGACATGGCGGGAGAGTGGCAGTGCGCCATGCCGTCTGTCGAGGTCACGTCGGCAATTGTCCGCATGGTGGGAACGCGTGTTGCAGTCCTGTGAACGCTCGGCGGCAAACCCGGCCGAGCGGTCGGCCGTAGGCTTCGCCGGGGCCGCCGGCCGAGGACGGGATCGAAGGCCGGCGGCCCGTTCCACACCAGGAGCCGTCATCCTGTGCGGGGCGTGTTCAAGTGGACTGCACCACCGCGCGCGCCGGGAGCGCGCGCGGGGCACCGGCGTGTGCGTCCGATTCACGCGGGGCGCGCGCTCGGCGGCCTCACGCCCCGGGCCGGGGTTCCGCCCGGCGGATCGCGATCACCAGCCGCGTGCGTGCCATTCGGGCAGGTGCGGCCGCTCGGCGCCCAGGGTCGTGTCGTTGCCGTGCCCCGGGTAGACCCAGGTCTCGTCCGGAAGCGGGCCGAAGATCTTCGTCTCCACGTCGTGGATGAGGCTGGCGAACGCCTTCGCGTCCTTGCGTGTGTTGCCCACACCGCCGGGGAACAGGCAGTCCCCGGTGAAGACATGGGGGTGTCCGTGCGGGTCGTCGTAGACGAGGGCGATCGAGCCCGGGGTGTGTCCCACCAGGTGGCGCGCGGTGAGTTCCACACGCCCCACCCGGATCGTGTCGCCGTCGCCGACGAGCACGTCGGTGGGCACCGGGATGCCTTCCGCGTCGTCCCGGCCGGCGTACGTACGGGCGCCGGTGGCCGACACGACCTCGTCGAGCGCCTGCCAGTGGTCGCCGTGCCTGTGGGTGGTGACGACGGAGGCGATGCCGTCGTCGCCGATCAGCGTGAGCAGCGTCGAGGCGTCGTTGGCGGCGTCGATCAGCAGCTGTTCGTCGGTGGCCCGACAGCGCAGCAGATAGGCGTTGTTGTCCATCGGGCCGACCGCGACCTTGGAGATCATCAGGTTCTGCAGCTCGTGCACTTCGGCGGGTCCGCCGACCTTCACCGCTCCGCTGTACGTCATGTCGGTCAGCCTATAGCGGGGGAGCGGGCCCGAGGTCCGTCCCGGCCTACAGGGAGGGGAGCGTCGGCAGCGTTCCGCCCTCGACCCGCAGCGCGGATCCGTCGCGGCGTCCGGAGAGCCAGCCGAGCAGGTCGGCGGCCGGACCACGCACGGAGACCGGGCCGCCCACGGCGCCGCCGCCGGTCGTCCAGACCTGTCCGTCGTCGGTGGCCAGCCCCGTCGACGGCACGTCCTCGTGGCCGCCGAACCGCTCCGCGAGGAAGTGGGTCTCGCGCGTCACGAACTCCGTCGGCAGATCCTCCAGGTCGTACCCGATCCCGAGGTCGACATGGTGCAGCGCGACCTCGACCCACCGCCGGAACGGCACCCGGGCCGCGGTGTCGGTGACCCCGTTGCGCAGCTCCACCGTGCGTGACCAGTCCGCGGGCGCGGCCCCGGCCTCCTGGAAGCGCGCCGAGCTCTCGCGGAGGTCGGCGAGCTGGACGGCCAGGGGGCGCGGGGCGTCCCGTTCGATGTCGGAGTCCCGGGCGTCCCCGGAGACGTACATGGGGCGTCCGTCGAGGACGTTCACCAGTGCGTCCGCGTTGCGGGCGAGGTGGGCGAGCACGTGGCCACGGTTCCAGCCGGGCAACCGTGACGGCTCGGACACGGAAGCGTTGTCCAGTTCGGTGGCTGCGCGGAGCAGTCGTTCGGTCGCGTCACGTACAGACGCCAGGTCGCGCACATGATCCATCATGTGGCCGACCCTAGCCCCGCCACACGTTCGGGTGAAGGTGGTCGGCCGACCCCGTAAATCGAATGCACGTGCTATAAGCTCGGGTGTGGCGTCGGGCATGCTGGAGGGTCCGGGATTGTTGTGAACCGGAGAAAGCAACCGGCGCTGTCAGTGGCTCCCCCTAGTCTGAAAGTGACGGGGGCCCCGCCCCTGTCACTTCTCTCAAGAAAGGTGCGGACCGGCGTGGCCGACCGTCTCATCGTCCGTGGAGCGCGCGAGCACAATCTGAAGAATGTCTCGCTCGACCTCCCGCGCGACTCGCTCATCGTCTTCACGGGCCTGTCGGGGTCGGGCAAGTCCTCGCTGGCCTTCGACACGATCTTCGCCGAGGGGCAGCGGCGTTACGTCGAATCGCTCTCCTCGTACGCCCGGCAGTTCCTCGGCCAGATGGACAAGCCGGACGTCGACTTCATCGAGGGCCTCTCCCCGGCGGTCTCCATCGACCAGAAGTCGACCTCGCGCAACCCGCGCTCGACGGTCGGCACGATCACCGAGGTCTACGACTACCTGCGGCTGCTCTTCGCGCGCATCGGAAAGCCGCACTGCCCCCAGTGCGGCCGCTCCATCACGCGGCAGTCGCCGCAGGCCATCGTCGACAGGGTCCTGGAGCTCCCCGAGGGGAGCCGCTTCCAGGTGCTCTCGCCGCTGGTGAGGGAGCGCAAGGGCGAGTTCGTCGACCTCTTCGCCGACCTCCAGACCAAGGGGTACAGCAGGGCGAGGGTCGACGGTGAGACGATCCAGCTCACCGAGCCGCCCACGCTGAAGAAGCAGGAGAAGCACACCATCGAGGTGGTCATCGACCGCCTCACGGTCAAGGACACCGCCAAGCGCCGGCTCACCGACTCCGTGGAGACCGCCCTCGGTCTCGCCGGCGGCATGGTCGTGCTCGACTTCGTCGACCTCCCGCAGGACGACCCCGAGCGCGAGCGCATGTACTCGGAGCACCTGTACTGCCCCTACGACGACCTCTCCTTCGAGGAGCTGGAGCCCCGCTCCTTCTCCTTCAACTCGCCCTTCGGCGCCTGCCCCGAGTGCAGCGGTATCGGCACGCGCATGGAGGTCGACCCCGAGCTGATCATCCCGGACGAGGACAAGTCGCTCGACGAGGGAGCGATCCACCCCTGGTCGCACGGGCACACCAAGGACTACTTCGGACGCCTCGTCGGAGCCCTCGCGGAGGCGCTGGGATTCCGGACCGACATCCCCTTCGCCGGTCTCCCGCAGCGTGCCAGGAAGGCCCTGCTGTACGGCCACAAGACACAGATCGAAGTGCGCTACCGCAACCGGTACGGGCGCGAGCGGGTCTACACCACGCCCTTCGAAGGAGCCGTCCCCTTCGTCAAGCGGCGGCACAGCGAGGCCGAGAGCGACGCCAGCCGTGAGCGCTTCGAGGGCTACATGCGCGAGGTGCCCTGCCCCACCTGTGAGGGCACACGTCTCAAGCCCCTCATCCTCGCGGTCACGGTCATGGAGAAGTCGATCGCCGAGGTCTCCGCGATGTCGATCAGCGACTGCGCGGACTTCCTGGGCGAGCTGAAGCTGGACGCCCGCGACAAGAAGATCGCCGAACGTGTCCTCAAGGAGGTCAACGAACGGCTGCGCTTCCTGGTCGACGTGGGCCTCGACTACCTCTCGCTCAACCGCGCGGCCGGCACCCTCTCCGGCGGCGAGGCCCAGCGCATCCGGCTGGCCACCCAGATCGGCTCGGGACTCGTCGGCGTCCTGTACGTCCTCGACGAGCCCTCCATCGGTCTGCACCAGCGCGACAACCACCGCCTGATCGAGACCCTCGTCCGGCTGCGCGACATGGGCAACACGCTCATCGTCGTCGAGCACGACGAGGACACCATCAAGGTCGCCGACTGGGTCGTCGACATCGGCCCCGGCGCGGGCGAGCACGGCGGCAAGGTCGTGCACAGCGGCCCCTTGAAGGAGCTGCTCGCCAACACCGAGTCGATGACCGGCCAGTACCTGTCGGGCAAGAGGCAGATCCCGCTCCCGGACATCCGCCGCCCCGCGGACCCCGGCCGCAGCCTCACGGTGCACGGTGCCCGGGAGAACAACCTCCAGGACATCGACGTGTCGTTCCCCCTGGGCGTGCTCACGGCCGTCACGGGTGTCTCGGGTTCCGGCAAGTCCACGCTGGTCAACGACATCCTGTACACGCACCTGGCGCGTGAGCTCAACGGCGCCCGGAGCGTTCCCGGCCGGCACACCCGCGTCGAGGGCGACGACCTGGTCGACAAGGTCGTGCACGTCGACCAGTCGCCGATCGGCCGCACCCCCCGTTCGAACCCGGCGACCTACACCGGGGTCTTCGACCACGTCCGCAGGCTGTTCGCCGAGACGACCGAGGCGAAGGTGCGGGGCTATCTGCCCGGCCGCTTCTCCTTCAACGTCAAGGGCGGACGCTGCGAGAACTGCTCGGGCGACGGCACGATCAAGATCGAGATGAACTTCCTGCCGGACGTCTACGTCCCCTGCGAGGTCTGTCACGGGGCGCGGTACAACCGGGAGACGCTGGAGGTCCACTACAAGGGCAAGTCCATCTCCGAGGTACTGGACATGCCGATCGAGGAGGCCCTCGACTTCTTCGAGGCCGTTCCCGCCATCGCCCGGCACCTCAGGACGCTCAACGACGTCGGTCTCGGCTACGTCAGGCTCGGCCAGTCGGCGCCGACGCTGTCCGGCGGCGAGGCCCAGCGCGTCAAGCTCGCGAGCGAGCTGCAGAAGCGTTCCACGGGACGCACCGTGTACGTGCTGGACGAGCCGACCACCGGTCTGCACTTCGAGGACATCAGCAAGCTCATCACGGTGCTGTCCGGCCTGGTCGACAAGGGCAACACGGTCATCGTCATCGAGCACAACCTCGACGTCATCAAGACCGCCGACTGGGTCGTCGACATGGGCCCCGAAGGAGGCAACGGCGGCGGTCTCGTCGTCGCCGAGGGCACGCCCGAGGAGGTCGCCGGGGTTTCGACCAGCCACACCGGCAAGTTCCTGCGCGAGATCCTGGGAGCCGACCGGATCAGTGACGGCTCCGCCGTGAAGGCCCCCCGGGGGACGGCGGCCAAGAAGGCGGTGGCGGCCAAGACGGCGGCCAGGAAGACGACCACCAAGGCCGTCGACAGCACGGCCACGAAGAAGGCGGCCGCGGCGACGAAGAGCACGGCCACGAAGAGCACGGCGACGAAGAGCACGGCGGCCAAGAAGGCGGCACCCGCGAAGAAGACCACACGGGCGCGCAAGGCCTGACACGTCGGCAGGAGACGGTGCCCCGCGGGAACTCCCCGCGGGGCTCGCGCATTTCTCCGCCGTCCGCCGTCCGCCGTCCGCCGTCCGCCGTCCGCCGTCCGCCCGGTCCACGGTCACCGAGTGGTCACCGCTCGGGGCCCGGACCCGCGCGACGGGCGCGGGCCGGACGCGGGTCGCCGCGGACGTTTCCGCCGACCAGGTTGGTGCTCTGCCGACCAGGTCGGTTCCGGAGGGGACCTGGCGAGGATTTCAGGGGGCGTCGAGTTCGGCGGCGTACGGCGGTTCCGCGCCCGCGCGCGAGCAGGTGACCGCCGCCGCGCGGGCCGCGAACCGCAGCAGCTCGGTCCAGTCCTCGGCGTTCAGGTCCGTCAGGGCGCCCGGGGAGAGCGCGTCCCGCGCGGCCAGGCCGTGCAGCAGGGCCGCGTTCACCGTGTCACCGGCGCCGATGGTGTCCACGACCTCGACCGGTTCACCGGGCACGGAGTGGACGCCACCGCCCCGGGTGAACACCGTCAGACCGTCGCCGCCCCGGGTGATCACGACGGCCGCGGGACCGGACGCCAGCCACTCGCCCGGGGTGCCGCCCAGCCATCGCGCGTCCTCCTCGGAGAGCTTGAGGAGCGACACGGAAGGAAGCCAGCTCTTGAAACGGGCGCGGTAGGCGTCCGCGTCGGGGATAAGGCCCGCCCGGACGTTCGGGTCGAGCGCGGTGAACACACCCCGCGCGGCCGCGTTCCGCAGCAGTGCCTCGTAAGCGCTCGCGCCGGGTTCCAGGACCAGGGAGACCGTGCCGAAGGACACCGCCCGCACGGCGTCGGGAAGCCGGTCCGGTGTGGTGAACAGGCGGTCCGCCGTGCCTTCGACGTAGAAGGAGTACGCGGCCGATCCGTCCTCGGCGACGGTGGCGACCGCCAGCGTCGTCGGCTCCGCGCCGCGCTGTACGCGGGACACGTCGACGCGCGCCTCGCGCAGCCCGTCCAGCAGCGCCTCTCCGAAGGCGTCGTTCGAGACACGGGAGCAGAAGACGGTGGGGGAGCCGAGGCGGCCCAGCGCCACGGCGGTGTTGTAGGGGCCGCCGCCTCGTGCGGGCCGCAGGTGCACGAGCGCGCCCGCACCCTGCGGCACCAGGTCGATCAGGGCCTCACCGGCGACGACGATCACGACAGGGATCCTTTCGCGGAACTCTCGGAACTCTCGGAACTCTCGGGGCGGAGGGTCTCGGCGCAGCCGCACGAGCCGCGGTGCACGAAGGCACACGGGAGCCGGACCGTCCGGCCGGGCAGCTCCGGCTCGGCAAGCCGTTCCAGGAGCAGCCGGACGGCCTGGTCGCCGATCTCCTTGCTGGGCTGGGAGATCACGGTCAGCCGGGGCGCGAACAGGTCCGCCCAGGCGAAGTCGTCGAAGCAGCACAGCGCCAGGTCGTCCGGTACGGACAGGCCGCGCTCGCGCAGGGTGCGCAGCGCGCCGATGGTCATCGCGTTGTTCGCGGTGACGAGAGCGGTGGGCGGCGCGCCGAGGGAGAGCAGAGCCCCGGTGGCGCGCTCGGCCGCATCCGTCACGGAGTCCCCGTGCGCCACGAGCCGTTCGTCGTACGGGAGCCCGGCCCCCGCGAGGCCGTGGCGGTAGCCGGAGATCCGCTCGGTGGTGGTGCTCAGGCCCGACAGCCCGGCGACGAGTCCGATGCGCCGGTGGCCGCGCTCGGCGAGATGGGTGACCAGTCGCGCCATGGGGGCGGCGTTCTCGGTGCAGACCTGGTCGAAGGCGAAGGAGTGGCCGGCCGGGGCCTCGACCAGGCGGTCCAGGAAGACGGTCGGAACCTTGTGGCGGCCGAGGTAGCGCAGCAGCGCGTCGGGGTCCGCCGAGGGCGCGACGATCAGCCCGTCGACACGCCGCTCGTGCAACAGCTGGACGACCTTCCGCTCGTGCCGGGGGTCGTCGTGCGGGTCGGCGAGGAGCAGGCCGTAGCCCTGTTCCAGGGCGCGCGCCTCGACGCCCTGGAGGATGTCCGTGAAGTACGGGTTGCTGATCGCGGACACCGCGAGGCCGATGGACCGGGTGCGCGAGGTGACCAGCGAACGCGCCAGGGCGTTCGGCGTGTAGCCGAGCGCGTCGACGGCGTCGAGGACGGCCTGACGTGTGTGGGGCAGCACCGGGCGCGTGTCGTTGAGGACGTGGGAGACGGTCGCCACGGACACACCCGCGCGTGCCGCCACGTCGACCATCGTCGCCATCGCCCAGCCCTTCCCCGCCGTGGCCCTTCCCGGGCGGGAACCTATCGCACGCGGCGACGGACGTAAACGGTTGCGCAAACGTTTACGTCCTCGGGAGAGCGCGTCCCCCGCCCCGCTCGGGGGCGAGCGATCCGTACCGGTATCGTCGAGGCGCATCCAGCCCCGACCAGTGGAGACGCCATGCCCGGCCGCCGTACCGTCCTGCGAGGAGCGGCTCTCGCCCCCGTCGCCGGGATCGCCCTCACCGCCTGCTCCGGTGGCGGCGGCGGGACGCCGGCGACGCCGACCGCGCCCGTCGACCTGGGTGCCGAGAGCGAGATCGCCAAGGGCGGCGCGAAGCTGTACCGGGACCGGAACGTCGTGGTCAGCCGCGCCGGGGACGGCTCCCTCAGGGCCTTCAGCACGATCTGTACGCACGCCGGGTGCGCCATCGACAGGCTGCGGGGGACGACGCTCGTCTGCCCGTGCCACGGCAGCGAGTTCGACGCGACGTCGGGCAAGGTGCTGCGGGCACCGGCCACCGCGCCGCTGAAGGAACTGCCCGTGGAGGCGAAGGACGGGAAGATCGTCGCGGGTCCCGGCGCCTGATCACCGCGGACGCGGCGACCGGATCACTCCCAGTCCCAGCCGATCCCCACGATGCCCGACCGCACCCGCGGCTCGACGAGGTGCACCGAGCGGTGGTGCCCGCTCAGCGGAAGCTCCTGGCGACCGCTGCGAGGTGCCGCGGGCGAGTGCTGGGTGAAGCGGTGGCAGCGCACCGGCAGCGCGTCCTCGGCGAAGCCCACCTGGAGGGCGTACTGCCCGCCCGCGAAGCTGAACCCGCGCACGTACTCGCTGGACGCGCCCGCCGTGCCGTCCTCGAAGGCGTAGCGGAAGAGGAACGTGTCGCCGGCGCGCAGCCGGGTGTCGAAGAGCAGCTCGGCGACCAGCACCCCGGTGTCACGGTGCCATCGCACCCGGCCCGTACGGCAGTTCTCCAGGGCGTGGACCCCGGTGCGGTCAGGAGCGCAGCCCGGATCGCCATGGTGGATGGCCACATAGCGGTCCACCCCGTCTCTGTGGGCGCGGACTATGTGCTGTGACTCGCGGGCCACGAGTTCGCGGTGCGCGCCGATCCGCACGCGTTCGTGGTGGCCGATCGTGTGCAGTCCGCCGTCGAGCGTCGACTCCAGCTCCGCCAGCAATTCCTCCAGGACACCGGAGGCCTCCACCAGGGAACGGTACGAGCGGCCCCCGGGACGCTGCGGTTCGGAGCGTTCGTCGGCCCTGGTGAGGAGCCGGATCAGGGACTCGTCGGGGAGCTGGAGGATCTCCTCCAGGGCGCGTACGGCTCGCAGCGACTCGGGGCGCTGCGGGCGTCGCGCCCCCTGCTGCCAGTAGCTCAGACTGGTCACCCCGACCTTCACCCCGTACCGCGAGAGATGGTGCTGGACGCGCTGCAGGGGCAGGCCGCGTGCGGTGATCGCGGCGCGCAGCGCGATATGGAAGGGGCCGCCCGCGAGGGCCGTCTCCAGTTCCGCCGTGGCGACGTCCGCGTGCTGTGTGCCGTGCCGCATGCAGGGGCCTTTCTGTGGAGTTCACAACGGCTGGTCAGACCGTCGCGTGAGGGTTCCCGGGGACGCTCGGCCGGCGCGTGGGTCCGGTTCACACGCGCCTGTCGCCGTCCACGCCCCCGAGTTCCCCCGCATTGAAGCGTGTTGACCAAGTCCCGACAACACCTGATGCCCAACACGGCGGGCCCCGTGGCGCGGATGCGTTCGTCCGCCGCGACCGCCCGGCCCGCCGACAGGGCCGGGGGAGGCCGAGGAGCTCCCGGGCGCACGTCCGGCCGGAGCCGACTTCGGCGGGAACGCGCGGGCCGGGCCGGTCACGGTCGGCGGCGGATCGCCGGGAGCGCGTCACGGTCGTGGTCGGGTGCCTCAGGGGCACCGGCCCGGGTGCCGTCCGGCTTCCGGTACCGATCCTGGACCGCCGCCCCGCCCCGCCCCGCCCCGCCCCGCCCCGCCCCGTCCCGTCCCGAAACGGCCCGCCCCGCCCCGGCCTCGCGGCCGCGTGTCCGGCGTTCGGGGCGCCCCGGCATCCTCGGGGCTCCCCGTGCCTGCCTCCGTGCCCCCGCGCCCCATGCCCCCGCGCCCCCGTACCTCCGTACCTTCGCGCCTCCGTACCTCCGCGCCTCCGCGCCCCCGAGCCCCCGCGTTCCCGGCGTCCCGGCCGGGGCCCCGGGCGCCGCCCGGTTCGTCCACAGACGGGCCGGGAGGCCGTCACGGTGTCACCCCGCGCCAGTAGGGTGTGTGGCATGGCCGACCCCTCCAGCTACCGCCCCAAGCCGGGACAGATCCCGGACTCTCCAGGGGTGTACAAGTTCCGCGACGAGCACCGCCGGGTGATCTACGTCGGGAAGGCGAAGAGCCTGCGCCAGCGCCTGGCCAGTTACTTCCAGGACCTGACGAACCTCCACCCCCGCACCCGCACCATGGTCACCACGGCGGCGTCCGTGGAGTGGACGGTGGTGTCCACGGAGGTCGAGGCGCTCCAGCTGGAGTACTCCTGGATCAAGGAGTTCGACCCCCGGTTCAACGTCAAGTACCGCGACGACAAGAGCTACCCCTACCTCGCGGTGACCATGAACGAGGAGTTCCCGCGCGTCCAGGTGATGCGCGGCCACAAGCGCAAGGGCGTGCGCTACTTCGGGCCGTACGGGCACGCGTGGGCGATCCGCGACACCGTGGACCTGCTGCTGCGCGTCTTTCCCGTGCGCACCTGCTCCGCCGGCGTGTTCAAGAACGCCGCCCGCACCGGTCGGCCCTGCCTGCTCGGGTACATCGGCAAGTGCTCCGCCCCCTGCGTCGGGCGCGTCACCGCCGAGGAGCACCGCGAACTGGCCGAGGAGTTCAGCGACTTCATGGCCGGTCGCACCGGGACGTACATCCGCCGCCTCGAGCAGCGGATGACGGACGCGGCCGAGGAGATGGAGTACGAGCGGGCGGCCCGTCTGCGCGACGACATCGAGGCCCTGAAGAAGGCCATGGAGAAGAACGCGGTCGTCCTCGCCGACGCGACCGACGCCGATCTGATGGCCGTCGCCGAGGACGAGCTGGAAGCCGCCGTGCAGATCTTCCACGTACGCGGCGGCCGGGTGCGCGGGCAGCGCGGCTGGGTCACCGACAAGGTGGAGGCCGTCACCACCGGTGACCTGGTCGAGCACGCGCTCCAGCAGCTCTACGGGGAGGAGACGGGCGACACCGTCCCCAAGGAGGTGCTCGTCCCGGCGCTGCCCGACCTGGTGGAGCCCGTCCAGGAGTGGCTCGCCGCGCGCCGCGGGTCGAACGTCTCCCTGCGCATCCCGCAGCGCGGCGACAAGAAGGCGCTCATGGAGACCGTGCAGCGCAACGCGCTCCAGGCGCTCGCCCTGCACAAGACCAAGCGCGCCTCCGACCTCACCACCCGCTCCCGGGCCCTGGAGGAGATCGCCGAGGCCCTCGTCCTGGACAGCGCGCCGCTGCGGATCGAGTGCTACGACATCTCGCACCTCCAGGGCGACGACGTGGTGGCGTCGATGGTGGTCTTCGAGGACGGACTGCAGCGCAAGGGCGAGTACCGCCGCTTCCAGATCAAGGGCTTCGCGGGCCAGGACGACGTCCGGTCCATGCACGAGGTGATCACCCGCCGGTTCAGGCGCTACCTCGCCGAGAAGGAGCGCACCGGCGAATGGACGGACGGCGAGTCCGAGGGGGCGGGCGACGGGGAGCACTCCTTCACCGAGGAGGACGGCCGCCCCAAGCGCTTCGCGTACCCCCCGCAGCTGGTCGTCGTCGACGGCGGCCGGCCGCAGGTCGCGGCCGCCCGGAGGGCCCTCGACGAGCTGGGCATCGACGACATCGCCGTCTGCGGCCTGGCCAAGCGGCTGGAGGAGGTCTGGCTGCCGCACGACGACGACCCGGTGGTCCTGCCGCGCAGCAGTGAGGGCCTGTACCTGCTCCAGCGCGTCCGTGACGAGGCCCACCGCTTCGCCATCACCTACCAGCGCGCCAAACGGGCCAAGCGGTTCAAGGCGAGCCCGCTGGACGAGGTCCCGGGCCTCGGCGAGACACGCAAACAGGCGCTGATCAAGCACTTCGGTTCTGTGAAAAAGCTGCGATCCGCGACAATCGACCAGATCTGCGAGATTCCCGGCATAGGCCGCAAGACGGCCGAGGCGATCGCCGTGGCCCTCGCCCAGGCGGCTCCGGCCGCACCCGCCGTGAACACGGCGACTGGAGAGATCATGGAAGACGGGGAGCCCGGGACGACTCCGGACTCCCCGGAGGAGTCCGTGTCCGCGGGCGCCTCGTACGAGCGACGGGGGCAGGAGACATGAGCGACAACGAACGACAGGACCGACAAGAGGACGCCCCGCAGGGCGCCGACGCGACACAGGGAACACAGGAAGACACGACGACGGAGACGGCCACCGACACCGCCATCCCCGAACTGGTGATCATCTCCGGGATGTCCGGAGCGGGCCGGTCGACGGCGGCCAAGTGCCTGGAGGACCTCGGCTGGTTCGTCGTGGACAACCTGCCGCCCGCCCTGATCCCCACCATGGTGGAGCTCGGCGCCCGCTCCCAGGGCAACGTGGCCCGGATCGCGGTCGTCGTCGACGTACGCGGCCGCCGCTTCTTCGACAACCTCCGCGAGTCCCTCGCCGACCTGGAGTCGAAGCACGTCACCCGGCGGATCGTCTTCCTGGAGTCCTCCGACGAGGTCCTGGTGCGCCGCTTCGAGTCCGTGCGCCGCCCGCACCCCCTCCAGGGCGACGGCCGCATCGTCGACGGCATCGACGCCGAACGCGAGCTGCTGCGCGAGCTGCGCGGCGACGCCGACCTGGTCATCGACACCTCCAGCCTGAACGTCCACGAGCTGCGCGCCAAGATGGACGCCCAGTTCGCCGGCGAGGAGGAGCCCGAGCTGCGGGCCACCGTCATGTCCTTCGGCTTCAAGTACGGCCTCCCCGTGGACGCCGACCTCGTCGTGGACATGCGCTTCCTGCCGAACCCCCACTGGGTACCGGAGCTGCGCCCCTACACCGGCCTCAACGAGGAGGTGGCGGCCTATGTCTTCAACCAGCCCGGCGCCAAGGAGTTCCTCGACCGCTACGCCGAGCTGCTCCAGCTGATCGCCGCCGGCTACCGCCGCGAGGGCAAGCGCTACGTGACGATCGCGGTCGGCTGCACCGGCGGCAAGCACCGTTCCGTCGCCACCTCCGAGAAGCTCGCCGCCCGCCTCGCCTCGCAGGGCGTGGAGACCGTGGTCGTCCACCGGGACATGGGACGCGAATGACGGGACGTGCCGCACTGCGGCTCAGCAGGCTGCGGAGGATCACCGCGGAGGGACAGGGCGGCAGGCCCGCCGAGGCGCGCGGCGCGAAGCCGCGCCGTCGCGGTGCCCAGCCCAAGGTCGTCGCCCTGGGCGGCGGCATGGGCCTGTCCGCCTCGCTCGCCGCGCTGCGGCGGATCACCGGGGACCTCACCGCCGTCGTCACCGTGGCCGACGACGGCGGCTCCAGCGGCCGCCTGCGCGACGAGCTGGGCGTGCTTCCCCCCGGTGACCTGCGCAAAGCCCTGGCGGCGCTGTGCGGCGACGACGACTGGGGCCAGACCTGGGCCCGCGTCATCCAGCACCGCTTCCAGTCCAAGGGCGACCTGCACGAGCACGCGGTCGGCAATCTGCTGATCGTCGCCCTGTGGGAACAGCTCGGCGACCACGTCCAGGCCCTGGACCTGGTCGGCAGGCTGCTGGGCGCGCACGGCCGGGTGCTGCCCATGTCGGCCGTGCCCCTGGAACTGCAGGCCCTGGTCAAGGGGCACCGGCCGGAGCGACCCGACGAGGTCGATACGGTCCGCGGGCAGGCCACCGTGGCCCTCACCCCGGGCGAGGTGCAGTCCGTGCACGTCGTGCCGCACGACCCGCCCGCCGTCCCCGAGGCCGTGGCGGCCGTCCTCGACGCGGACTGGGTGGTGCTGGGTCCCGGCTCCTGGTTCTCGTCGGTGATCCCGCACCTTCTCGTCCCCGAGCTGCTGGATGCCCTCACGCAGACGAAGGCCCGCCGGGTACTCTCCCTGAACCTCGCCCCGCAGCCCGGAGAAACCGAGGGCTTCTCTCCGCAGCGTCATTTGGAGGTTTTGGGACGACACGCCCCTAAACTCGCCCTGGACGTGGTGCTGGCCGACGAGGCCGCCGTGCCCGACCGCGACTCACTGACCGATGCCGCCAAGCGGCTCGGCGCCGCGGTCGAGCTGGCGCCGGTGGCCCGGACCGATGGATCTCCGCGGCACGACCCGGAGCTGTTGGCCGCCGCGTACGACCGTATTTTTCGGATGCATGGAAGGATCGGCCCATGGCGATGACGGCAGCGGTGAAGGATGAGATCTCCCGGCTTCCCGTCACCCGGACCTGCTGCAGAAAGGCGGAGGTCTCCGCCATTCTGCGGTTCGCGGGCGGCCTTCACCTGGTGAGCGGCCGGATCGTGATCGAGGCGGAGCTCGACACCGCGATGGCGGCACGTCGGCTGAAACGGGACATCCTGGAGATCTTCGGCCACAGTTCCGAACTGATCGTGATGGCGCCCGGCGGGCTGCGCCGCGGCTCCCGCTACGTCGTGCGCGTCGTGGCGGGCGGCGACCAGCTGGCCCGCCAGACGGGGCTCGTGGACGGCCGTGGACGCCCGATCAGGGGCCTTCCGCCGCAGGTGGTCTCGGGGGCCACCTGCGACGCGGAGGCGGCCTGGCGGGGAGCCTTCCTGGCGCACGGCTCGCTGACCGAGCCGGGCCGCTCCTCCTCGCTGGAGGTGACCTGCCCGGGCCCGGAGGCCGCGCTCGCACTGGTCGGCGCCGCCCGCCGGCTGTCGATCGCGGCGAAGGCCCGCGAGGTGCGCGGCGTGGACCGGGTGGTCGTACGGGACGGGGACGCGATCGGCGCGCTGCTGACCCGCCTCGGCGCCCACGAGTCCGTGCTGGCCTGGGAGGAGCGGCGGATGCGCCGCGAGGTCCGCGCCACGGCCAACCGGCTCGCCAACTTCGACGACGCCAACCTGCGCCGCTCCGCGCGCGCGGCCGTCGCCGCCGGGGCGCGCGTGCAGCGCGCCCTGGAGATCCTCGCCGACGAGGTGCCGGAACACCTCGCCGCGGCCGGACGGCTGCGCATGGAGCACAAGCAGGCCTCCCTGGAGGAGCTGGGCGCGCTCGCCGACCCGCCGCTGACCAAGGACGCCGTCGCGGGCCGTATCCGGCGGCTGCTGGCCATGGCCGACAAACGGGCACAGGACCTGGGAATCCCGGGTACGGAGTCCAACCTCACCGAGGAGATGGCGGACAACCTCGCGGGCTGACCGGCCCGATGAGCCGCCAGAATTCCAACACGCCGGTGCCGATGCCCACTTGGGACATCGGCACCGGCGTTTGCCTGTCTGTGAGGCACCCTTGACTTGACCATGAAGTGTCATGAGCCTGGCATCTGTTCGCCACTGTGGCGGACACATGCAAGGGGGGCTCATGAGACGAAGAGCGAGAGCGATCCTCGCTGCGGGCGCACTCCTGTTGGGCGGCGCGGGCATGGCGCCCGTCGCCCAGGCGCAGAACGGGAGTTCGGCCGAACCCGACGTGAACGCCGTGAAGGTGTTCCACGCGGAGGTCACGAAGCAGCAGATACCCCTGCTGCTCGCGGCCGGGCAGGACGGCCACGAACTCGGTGACCAGAGCGCGAAGAACGGCAAGAGCGCGGTCGAGGTCTATCTGACCGACAAGCAGGCCCGGAAGCTGGAGAAGCAGGGCGTCGAGCTCAAAGAGCACACACTTTCGGCCAGGACCGAGGCGCGCGTCGAGGGCGCGGCCCAGGGCGTGTTCCGGCCGTACAGCGGAAAGGGCAATCTCCAGGAGGAGATCGTCAGGACCGGCGCGGCCCATCCCGACCTCACCAAGGTCGTCTCCATCGGCAAGACCCTCAACGGCCAGGACATCCTCGCGCTGAAGCTGACCAAGGGCGCGAAGAAGACGAAGGACGGCTCCAAGCCGTCGGTGCTCTACATGTCCAACCAGCACGCCCGCGAGTGGATCACGCCCGAGATGACCCGGCGCCTGATGCACTACTACCTGGACAACTACTCCACGGACAAGCGCGTCAAGAAGATCGTGGACTCGACCGAACTGTGGTTCGTGCTGTCGGCCAACCCGGACGGCTACGACTACACGTTCAAGGGCGAGGACGAGCGCCAGTGGCGCAAGAACCTGCGGGACGTGAACGGCGACGGCGCCATCTCCACCGGTGACGGCGTCGACCTCAACCGCAACTTCGCCTACAAGTGGGGCTACGACGACGAGGGTTCGTCCCCCAACCCCACCAGCGAGACCTACCGCGGCGCGAGCCCCAACTCCGAGCCCGAGACCAGGGCCCTCGACGCCTTCGAGAAGCGCGTCGGCTTCAGGTACGGCATCAACTACCACTCCGCGGCCGAACTGCTCCTCTACGGAGTGGGCTGGCAGGTGGCGACGCCGACCCCGGACGACGTGCTCTACAAGTCGCTCGCCGGAACCCCCGAGAACTCGGCGATCCCCGGATACCACCCGCAGGTCTCCTCGGAGCTCTACACCACCAACGGTGAGGCGGACGGCCACGCGGGCAACGTCAACGGCATGGCGATGTTCACCCCCGAGATGTCGACCTGCCAGACGGCGTCGAACCTCGACCCGAACGACGCCTGGAACGCGGCGGACTGCGCCTCGGTCTTCACCTTCCCGGACGACAAGAAGCTGATCGAGCAGGAGTTCGAGAAGAACGTCCCGTTCGCGCTCTCCGTCGCCGAGTCCGCCGCCCACCCCGACCAGCCCGTCTCCTCGGTCGGCATCGACGCGCCCGACTTCACCCCCGCCACGTTCACCACGTCGTACTCCCGCGGGGCCGACCAGGAGGTCTCCGTCGTCGTCCGCAAGTCCGTGCGCGACAAGGAGCTCAAGTACCGCGTCAACGGCGGCCGAACGCACGACATGACGCTCAGGCCCTGGCGCGGCGGCGAGACCTACGGCGGCGCGGACAACCTCTACTTCGACGAGTACCGCGCCAAGGTCAAGGACGGAGACCGCGGCGACAAGGTCGAGGTCTGGTTCACCGGTGAGACCAGGAGCGGCAAGAAGACCTCCAGCACGCACTTCACCTACACCGTGGCCGAACGGCCCGCGGCCGACACCCTCGTCGTCGCCGAGGAGGGCGCGGCCGCCACACAGTCCCAGGCGTACGTCGACGCCCTGAAGGCCAACGGGAAGAAGTCCCTCGTCTGGGACGTGGCCACCCTCGGCGCGCCCGACGCGCTCGGCGTGCTCGACCACTTCAGGACGGTCGTCCACTACACCGGAGCGGTACGGCCCGCGAACGCCACCCAGGTCCAGCTGCGCGCCTTCCTCAACGAGGGCGGGAAGCTGATCGAGGCGGGCGAGCAGGCCGGCGGCAACGTCGACCTCGGCGGAGGCAACCTCTCCAACGACTTCAGCCAGTACTACCTCGGCGCCTACTCCCGTACGTCCACCCCGGGAGCCAACGGCTTCACCGGCTCCGGCAGGCTCGCCGGATTCACCGGGGCGCTCGGGAACGCGCCCGGCAACCCGCTGAACACCGCGGGCACCTACGGCGTCACCTCGGACTCGCTGCCCGCCGCCCAGTACCCGCAGTTCGCCTCCAGCGCGGGCGCCGGCCAGTTCGCCGGCACCGTCAACCCCTACGGGCCCTACGCCGGCTCGTTCATGGCCGCCGCGGTGCACACCGACGACGCCTACAAGCGACTCACCCGCACCATCGACCTCACCGGCGTCAGCGCCGCCGCAAAGCCGGCGCTGCGCACCCAACTCCTGTGGGACACGGAGCCCGGCTACGACCACGCGATCGTCGAGATCCACACCATCGGGGCCGACGACTGGACGACACTGCCCGAGGCGGGCGGCGCCACCAGCGGCGAGGTGCCCGCGGAGTGCGAGGCCGGGTTCCTGGTCCACGAGCACCCCTGGCTCAAGCACTACCTGACCGTCAACGCGTCCGGCTGCGCCAACTCCGGTACCAGCGGCGCCTGGAACAGTCTCACCGGCGCCTCCAGCGGCTGGCAGCAGGTCGCCTTCGACCTGAGCGCGTACGCCGGGAAGTCGGTGGAGGTGTCCCTGAGCTACATCACCGACCCGAGCAGCGGGGGCCACGGCGTCCTCGCCGACGACACCTCCCTCGTCGTCGCCGGGACGGCCACCGAGACCGAGGGCTACGAGACGTCCCTCGGCCCCTGGAGCGCCGCCGGACCGCCCCCGGGCAGCCCGGCCGTCCTCAAGGACTGGGCGCGCTACGGAGAACTGTTCAAGACGTACGGGGGGATCACCACCGGTGACACCGTGCTGCTGGGCTTCGGCCTGGAGCACGTCACCGCGGCGGCCGACCGCGCGGCACTCCTGGGGAAGGCGCTCACGGCTCTGAAGAGCTGATTCCGGGCGACTGCCTCGTCAACATCGAGGGTGTTCCGTACCCCTACTGGTGGGTACGGAACACCCTGCCGTGTATGGGGCATCTCAATGTCACTCCAGACGTCTCAGGGAGGTAGGGTTCTAGGCGGTCGGGGACATCCCATACAACTCGCCGGCACGTGAGCCGGCGTACCAACGAGGAGATCGGTTCGTGACGATCCGCGTAGGCATCAACGGCTTTGGCCGCATCGGTCGTAACTACTTCCGCGCGCTGCTGGAGCAGGGTGCTGACATCGAGATCGTGGCTGTCAACGACCTGGGTGACACCGCGACCACCGCTCACCTGCTCAAGTACGACACCATCCTGGGCCGTCTCAAGGCCGAGGTGTCGCACACCGCCGACACGATCACCGTCGACGGCCACACCATCAAGGTGCTCTCCGAGCGCAACCCCGCGGACATCCCCTGGGGCGAGCTCGGTGTCGACATCGTCATCGAGTCGACGGGCATCTTCACCAAGAAGGCCGACGCCGAGAAGCACATCGCCGGCGGCGCCAAGAAGGTCCTGATCTCGGCTCCGGCCAAGGACGAGGACATCACCATCGTGATGGGCGTCAACCAGGACAAGTACGACCCGGCGCAGCACAACATCATCTCCAACGCCTCCTGCACCACCAACTGTGTGGCGCCGATGGCCAAGGTGCTCGACGAGAACTTCGGCATCGTCAAGGGCCTGATGACGACGGTCCACGCGTACACGAACGACCAGCGCATCCTGGACTTCCCGCACTCGGACCTGCGCCGCGCCCGCGCCGCCGCCGAGAACATCATCCCGACCACGACCGGTGCCGCCAAGGCCACCGCCCTGGTCCTCCCGCAGCTCAAGGGCAAGCTCGACGGCATCGCGATGCGCGTCCCGGTCCCGACCGGCTCGGCCACCGACCTGGTCGTGACGCTGCAGCGCGAGGTCACCAAGGACGAGGTCAACGCCGCGTTCAAGAAGGCCTCCGACGACGGCGACCTCAAGGGCTACCTGACCTACACCGAGGACCCGATCGTCTCCTCGGACATCGTCGGCGACCCGGCCTCCTGCACCTTCGACTCCTCCCTGACCATGGTCCAGGAGGGCAACTCGGTGAAGATCCTCGGCTGGTACGACAACGAGTGGGGCTACTCCAACCGCCTCGTCGACCTCACGGTCTTCGTCGGCGACCAGCTCTAAGTCACGGAGCAAGGCACCTCGATGTGAGCACAGGGCTCGGGCAGCGCAAGGCCGCGCTGTCCGAGCCCTGTCTCGCGTACGGATCGATCAGCCCTCCCGGATCTCAAGAGCCTTCCTAGGAGTCCCTTCATGAAGACGATCGACGAACTCATCGCCGAAGGCGTGGACGGCAAGCGGGTCTTCGTCCGCGCCGACCTGAACGTGCCGCTGGCCGACGGCCTCATCACGGACGACGGCCGCATCCGCGCCGTCCTGCCCACCGTCAAGGCGCTGGCCGAAGCGGGCGCCAAGGTGATCGTCGCCTCCCACCTGGGCCGTCCCAAGGGCGCCCCGGACCCCGCCTTCTCCCTGCTGCAGCCCGCCGAGCGCCTCGCCGAACTCCTCGGCGCCCCGGTCGCGTTCGCCCAGGACACCGTGGGCCCCGCCGCCCACGACGCGGTCAAGGCCCTGGAGCCCGGCCAGGTCGCGGTCATCGAGAACCTGCGCTTCAACGCGGGCGAGACGTCCAAGGACGACACCGAGCGGGGCGAGTTCGCCGACCAGCTCGCCGCTCTGGCCGATGTCTACGTGGGCGACGGTTTCGGCGCCGTGCACCGCAAGCACGCCTCCGTGTACGACCTCCCGGCCCGTCTGCCGCACTACGCCGGCTACCTCATCGCCACCGAGGTCGGCGTCCTGAAGAGGCTCACCGAGGACGTCAAGCGTCCCTACGTCGTCGCTCTCGGCGGCTCGAAGGTCTCCGACAAGCTCGCCGTCATCGACGAACTGCTCGGCAAGGCCGACCGGCTGCTCATCGGCGGCGGCATGGCCTTCACCTTCCTCAAGGCGAAGGGCTACGAGATCGGCGCCTCCCTCGTCCAGGACGACCAGCTGGCCGCCGTCACCGAGTACGTCGAGCGCGCCGAGAAGAACGGCGTCGAACTGGTCGTCCCGGTCGACGTCGTGACCGCGGCGCAGTTCCCGGACCTGAAGACCAAGGCCCCGTCCCACCCCACGACCGTCGCCGCGGACGCCATCCCGGCCGACGGGATGGGCCTCGACATCGGTCCCGAGACCGGTGCCCTGTACGCCTCGAAACTCGCCGACGCGGCCACCGTCTTCTGGAACGGTCCGATGGGCGTCTTCGAGCACCCCGACTACGCCGAGGGCACCAAGGCGGTCGCCCAGGCCCTCCTCGACTCCCCGGCCTTCACGGTGGTCGGCGGTGGCGACTCCGCCGCGGCCGTCCGCACCCTGGGCTTCGACGAGACGGCATTCGGCCACATCTCGACCGGTGGCGGCGCCTCCCTCGAATACCTCGAGGGCAAGACGCTCCCCGGCCTCGCCGCACTGGAGGACTGACCCTTATGAGCACGCGCACGCCGCTGATGGCGGGCAACTGGAAGATGAACCTCAACCACCTCGAGGCCATCGCGCACGTCCAGAAGCTCGCCTTCGCCCTGGCCGACAAGGACTACGACGCCTGTGAGGTCGCCGTCCTGCCGCCCTTCACCGACCTGCGTTCCGTGCAGACCTTGGTCGACGGCGACAAACTGAAGATCAAGTACGGCGCCCAGGACCTCTCGGCGCACGACTCCGGTGCCTTCACCGGCGAGATCTCGGGCCCCATGCTGGCCAAGCTGAAGTGCACGTACGTGGCCGTCGGTCACTCCGAGCGACGCCAGTACCACGCGGAGACCGACGAGATCGTCAACGCCAAGGTCAAGTCCGCGTTCAAGCACGGCCTGACCCCGATCCTGTGCGTCGGCGAGGAGCTGGAGGTCCGCGAGGCGGGCAACCACGTCTCCCACACGCTCACGCAGGTGGACGGCGGCCTCAAGGACGTCCCGGCCGAGCAGGCCGAGTCGATCGTGATCGCGTACGAGCCGGTCTGGGCCATCGGAACCGGCAAGGTCTGCGGCGCCGACGACGCCCAGGAGGTCTGCGCGGCGATCCGCGGCCGTCTGGCCGAGCTGTACTCCCAGGAGCTGGCCGAGAAGGTCCGCATCCAGTACGGCGGCTCGGTGAAGTCCGGCAATGTCGCCGAGATCATGGCGAAGGCCGACATCGACGGGGCCCTCGTCGGTGGCGCGTCCCTGGACGCCGACGAGTTCGTCAAGATCGTCCGCTTCCGCGACCAGTGAGTATGCGCTAGCGACGATCCGTCGTACCCTTGCGGGGGTCTGGTGACTGTCACCGGACCCCCGTCGTCCATCCAGTTCCGAGGAAGTTGGTCCAGCCGTGGTTTTGGGGTTCTCGATCGCCCTGATCGTCTTCAGCCTGCTGCTGATGCTGCTGGTGCTGATGCACAAGGGAAAGGGCGGCGGCCTGTCCGACATGTTCGGTGGCGGCATGCAGTCGTCCGTCGGCGGCTCCTCGGTCGCCGAGCGCAACCTCGACCGCATCACCGTGGTGCTCGGTCTGCTCTGGTTCGCGTGCATCATCGTGCTCGGCATCCTGATGAAGGTCAACAACTGATCAACGGCTGACATCGGTACGGCCGCACAACCGCACAGTACGCAAGCACGATCCACACGTAAGGCCCCATGTCCGGTACGCGCCCGCGGGCGCGGCCTATCATGGGGCTTGCGTCTAGGGGTGGGGTGCAACTCCAATCACTGGACGCGCGTTGGGCCTTACGTAGACTGAGGCGCTCGCAGCGAAGCGTCACGCCGACTCGCTTCGCGGCACCATCACGCAGGGAGTTACGACCGTGGCAAGTGGCAACGCGATCCGAGGAAGCCGGGTCGGGGCGGGGCCGATGGGCGAGGCCGAGCGTGGCGAGTCCGCGCCCCGGCTGCGCATCTCCTTCTGGTGCTCCAACGGGCACGAGACGCAGCCCAGCTTCGCCAGCGACGCGCAGGTTCCCGACACCTGGGACTGCCCGCGCTGCGGCTTTCCCGCCGGACAGGACCGGGACAACCCGCCGGACCCGCCGCGCACCGAGCCGTACAAGACGCACCTGGCGTACGTACGGGAGCGGCGCAGCGACGCCGACGGCGAGGCGATCCTCGCCGAGGCGCTCGCCAAACTGCGGGGCGAGATCTAGGAGTTGTGAACCGGCTGGACACCGAGGGGTGTCTGGCCGGAGCTGTTTCGCAGCACGTCCGGGTACGGAATCGTCGTGCCCGTGACCGCGCGCCCTCAGGCCGTGCACGACCGGCGGCGTGCCCGTGCCCCCTTCCATGCCGGTGCACCGCGTGCCCGTGCCGTGTGCGAGCGGTGCGTAGCCGTGGCGCCGCCACGCGTGAGCAGGCGGTAGTCACGGGCCCCGGGCCCGTGAGTCGGCGGGTCGCCGTCCCCGTCCGGTCTTGACCTCGCCCCGTCCGGGTGGCGTCCCGTTCTGGTGCCGCCCCGTTCGGGTGGCTTCCCGTCCCGGTCGGGCCCCGTCGCGCTGGTTTCCCGGGGTGGCGGCCTGTCGTGGGGGCCGGGCGTCCCCGTGTGTCGTCGCCCGGTCGGGCTCGCCCCGGCCGCTCCCCGCCCGATTGTCAGTGGTGCCCCCTACGGTTGTCGAAGTGGCGGCAGTGGAGGGGGCGTTGTGGCGGGGGTCGAGGCGACGGCTGTGCGGGTGCCCGCGTGGCGCGGGGGATTCGGGCGACTGTGGAGCGCGGCGGTGGTGTCGCGCTTCGGGGACGCGCTGCGCACCGCCGCGCTGCCGCTGATCGCCGTGCGGCTCACGGACGACCCTTTCGTCATCGCGTCCGTCACCGCCTGCGGCTACCTCCCGTGGCTGCTCTTCGGGCTGCTCGGCGGCGCGGTCGCGGACCGGGTGGACCAGCGCCGGGCGATGTGGGCCGTGGACACCCTTCGGGGCACGCTGGTCGCCTGCTTCGGCCTCGCCGTCGGGCTCGGCCACGCCTCGATCGGGCTGCTGATCGCGCTCGCCTTCGCCCTGACCAGCCTCCAGACCCTCTTCGACAACGCGTCCACGGCCCTGCTGCCGTCGCTGGTGGACAAGGAGGCGCTGGGCAGCGCCAACGCCCGGCTGATGACCGGCCAGCAACTCGCCGGCGGCTTCCTGGCCGGCCCGTTCGTGCCGCTGTTGCTCGCCGCCGGAGCCGCCGTGCCGTTCGCCGCCGACGCCGCCACCTATCTGCTGGCCGCCGCGCTGGTGGCGTCCCTGCGGATCGCGGCGCCCGAGCGAAGGCCCGGACCGGCCGGCAGCACCCTGCGGGCGGAGGCCGCCGAGGGACTGCGCGCGCTGCGGCGCGACCGGGTGCTGCGTGCCGTCTGCACGGCCACACTGCTGTGCAACATCGGCATGGGCGCCCTGATCGCCACCCTGGTACTGCACGTGACCGGCTGGCTGCACGCGGGAAACGCGGGATTCGCCGCCGCGATGACCGCCTTCTCGGCCGGAAGCCTGGCCGGCGGGGCCCTGCTGGCACAGCGTGTCGCACGCCGGTTCGGGCGCGTTCGCGGCCTGTTCCTGGGCGGAAGCGTCCAGACGGCGTCCCTCCTGCTCATCGGCACCGTCCGCCAGTTGGGCGTTCTTCTGCTGGGCATGGTCCTGCTCGGAGTGATGAGCATGGTGTGGAACGTCAACCAGGTCACGCTGATGCAGCAGCGCAGCCCCCAGGCCATGGTCGGCCGCATCAGCGCCGCCTTCCGCACCGCCTCCACCTCCGGGGCCCCGGTCGGCGCCCTGCTCGGCGGCACGGTCGCCGCGGTGTACGGACTGAACGGGCCCGCGCTGTTCGCGGCCGCGCTCTTCGCGCTCGCCGTCGTTTCGCTGATACCCGCGCTCAAGCCGGACGTATCTGTTGTTGAGCCGGACGACGGCGTGACGACAGCTCACGTCAAGCCCTGATCAATTAGGTTGGGACCGGCAGCGGGGCGAGGTACGCAGCAGCGCACGCAGGAGAGAAGGCGGAAGTCACAGATGAACGCAGACACCCGTACCAGGCTCGACCGGACGCCCGAGTGGACCGCTCTGGGGGAGCACCGCGAGGAACTCGCGGAGACCCATCTGCGGGACCTTTTCGCGGCCGACCCCGGGCGCGGGTCCGGATTCACCCTCCAGGTAGGCGATCTGCACATCGACTACTCCAAGCACCTCGTCACCGACCAGACACTGCGGCTGCTCCAGGAGCTTGCGGTGGCCACGGATGTGTTCGGGTTGCGGGACGCGATGTTCCGGGGTGAGAAGATCAATGTGACCGAGGACCGTGCGGTCCTGCACACGGTGTTGCGTGCGCCGCGGGACGCGGTGGTCGAGGTCGACGGGCAGAACGTGGTCCCGGGGGTGCACGCGGTCCTGGACCGGATGGCCGCTTTCGCCGAGCGGGTGCGGTCGGGCGAGTGGACCGGTCACACCGGCCGGCGGATCAAGAACGTGGTGAACATCGGGATCGGCGGTTCCGATCTGGGTCCCGCGATGGCGTACGACGCGCTGCGGTCCTTCACCGACCGCGGTCTGACGGTGCGGTTCGTGTCGAACGTGGACGGCGCCGACCTCCACGAGGCCGTCCGTGACCTCGACCCGGCCGAGACCCTGTTCATCATCGCGTCGAAGACGTTCACCACCATCGAGACGATCACCAACGCCACCTCCGCGCGGACCTGGCTGCTGGCCGGTCTGAAGGCCGGCCCCGAGGCGGTCGCCCGGCACTTCGTGGCCCTGTCCACGAACGCCGGGAAGGTCGCCGACTTCGGCATCGACACCGACAACATGTTCGAGTTCTGGGACTGGGTCGGCGGACGCTACTCCTTCGACTCGGCGATCGGCCTGTCCCTGATGATCGCGATCGGCCCGGACCGGTTCCGGGAGATGCTGGACGGCTTCCACCTCGTCGACGAACACTTCCGCACCGCGCCCGCGGAAGCCAACGCGCCCCTGCTGCTGGGCCTGCTGGGCATCTGGTACGGCAACTTCCACGACGCGCAGTCCCACGCCGTGCTGCCCTACTCGCACTACCTCAGCAGGTTCACCGCCTATCTCCAGCAACTCGACATGGAGTCCAACGGCAAATCGGTGGACCGGCAGGGCCGGCCGGTGGACTGGCAGACCGGACCGGTGGTGTGGGGTACCCCCGGCACCAACGGACAGCACGCCTACTACCAGCTCATCCACCAGGGCACCAAGCTGATCCCGGCCGACTTCATCGGCTTCGCCAACCCCGTCGACGAACTCGAGACGGGCCTGGCCGCCCAGCACGACCTGCTGATGGCGAACTTCTTCGCACAGACCCAGGCCCTGGCCTTCGGCAAGACACCCGACGAGGTCCGCGCCGAAGGCGTCCCCGAACACCTGGTCGCCCACAAGACGTTCCAGGGCAACCACCCCACCACCACGATCCTCGCCCGCGAACTGACCCCCTCCGTCCTGGGCCAGCTCATCGCCCTCTACGAACACAAAGTCTTCGTCCAGGGCGCCGTCTGGAACATCGACTCCTTCGACCAATGGGGCGTCGAACTCGGCAAGGTCCTCGCCAAACGCGTCGAACCCGCCCTCACCGAAGGCACCGACGTACCCGGCCTCGACCCCTCCACCAAGGCGCTGGTCGCCAAGTACCGCGAGCTGCACGGCCGTTAGGTCCGGCGAGCACGGGAGACGGGCGGTGCGGGTCCGCCCGTCCCCGGTGTTTCCCGCGTGCGGGTGGGCAGGGGCCGCTCGCACGGTTCCCCGCGTTCCTCGACGTGGGATTCGCGCGCGGTTCCCCGCGTTCCTCGAAGTGCGGTCCGCGCCCGGCATTTCAGCTCGTCAGGCGTCCGAGCACGAGGCCGCGTTCAGGCTGAAGGGTGCTCTGGGGGCGGGGGCGCGGCCCCGGGTGGGACGGACCCCGGAGGGGATGGAGCGGGCAGGGGCGGTGTGGACGTGGCACGTCCGCACCGCCCCTGCCCGACCGCATCACGCAGAAGCAGGCGGATACAGCGAGCGCGGCAACTGGGAAGCGGCCGCCGCGTCCAGCAGCCACAGCGTCCGCGAGCGCCCGTGGGCACCCGCCGCCGGAGCCTGTATCTCACCCGCGCCCGACAGGGCGATCGCCGCGGCCTGTGCCTTGTCCTCGCCGGCCGCGAGCAGCCACACCTCGCGGGCGGAGCGGATCGCGGGCAGGGTGAGCGAGATCCGGGTCGGCGGAGGCTTCGGCGCGCCGTGCACACCCACCACCGTCCGCTCCGTCTCGCGCACCGCGGGCAGCTCGGGGAAGAGCGAGGCCACGTGCGTGTCCGGACCGACGCCCAGCATCAGGACGTCGAAGGCGGGGACCGAACCGTGGTTCTCCGGCCCCGCGTCCTTCGCGAGCTCGGCGGCGTACGCCTCGGCCGCCGCGTCCGCGTCCGCGCCGTGGGGGCCGTCGGACGCGGGCATCGGATGCACCCGCGCCGGGTCCAGCGGCACCGAGTCCAGCAGTGCCGCACGGGCCTGGGTGTCGTTGCGTTCCGGGTCGCCCGCGGGCAGGAACCGCTCGTCGCCCCACCAGAGGTCGAGACGGCCCCAGTCGATGGCGTCGCGGGCGGGCGCGGCGGCGAGCGCCGCGAGGAGCCCGTTGCCGTTGCGGCCGCCGGTGAGGACCACCGAGGCGTAGCCGCGCGAGGCCTGCGCGTCCACGACCTTGGTGATCAGCCGAGCCGCCGCGGCCTGTGCCATCAGCTCCTTGTCGCGGTGCACGACAAGCTGCGGAGTGATCACTTGGAGGCCGCCTTCTTGGCCGGGGCCGAGGCGGCGGCCTTGGTGGCGGCCTTCTTCGCGGGTGCCTTGGCGGCGGTCTTGACCGCCGTCGCGGCCGGGGTCTCGCCCGGGGCCTCGCCGGACGAGGTGTTCAGCCGGTCCACCCCGTACCGCAGCGCCGAGGCGTACGTGTCGTCCGGGTCGAGCCGGCGCAGCTCCTCCGCGATCAGCTCGGACGTCTCGCGGCGCTTGAGGGCCACGGCACGGTCGGGCTGCCCGTCGATGGACAGTGTGGCGAGCGAGCCGTCGGCACGGTCCAGGACGATCGGGCCGCAGGTGGTCTCCATCCGGACGGCCGTGAGGCCGGGGCCGGCCGACTGCGAACGCTTGACCGGGACGTTCAGCCGGTCCGCGAGCCACATGGCGAGCAGCTCACAGCTCGGGTTGAACTCCTCGCCCTCCACCTCGACCGCGCTCACGTCGCAGACGACCTGGTCCAGGGCCGCGGCCAGCATCGAACGCCACGGGGTGATGCGGGTCCAGGAGAGGTCGGTGTCCCCGGGGGCGTAGGCGTCGGCGCGGGCGTTGAGTTCCCGTACCGGCGCCTCGGCCGAGTAGGTGTCCGTGACCCGGCGCTGGGCCAACGCTCCCAACGGGTCCTTCGCCGGGTCGAGGGGCGAGTTGACCGGCCACCAGACGACGACCGGCGCGTCCGGCAGCAGCAGGGGCAGGACGACCGAGTCGGCGTGGTCGACCACCTCGCCGTAGAGGCGCAGCACGACGGTCTCGCCGGTGCCCGCCTCCGCGCCGAGCCGCACCTCGGCGTCGAGGCGGGACTTCGTGCGGTCGCGGGGCGAGCGCGAGACACGCCTGATGACCACGAGGGTGCGCGAGGGGTGCTCGCGGGAGGCCTCGTTGGCGGCCTTCAGGGCGTCGTAGGCGTTCTCCTCGTCGGTGACGATGACGAGGGTCAGGACCATGCCGATCGCGGGGGTGCCGATAGCCCGGCGGCCCTGCACGAGCGCCTTGTTGATCTTGCTGGCAGTGGAGTCGGTGAGGTCTATCTTCATGGGCGACGCCAGCTCCGTCCGTCTCGTTCGAGCATTTCGTCGGCCTCGACGGGGCCCCAGCTGCCCGAGGGGTACTGCGCGGGCTTGCCGTGCTTGTCCCAGTACCGCTCGATCGGGTCGAGGATCTTCCAGGACAGCTCGACCTCCTCGGTGCGCGGGAAGAGGTTCGAGTCGCCGAGCAGCACGTCGAGGATGAGTCGCTCGTAGGCCTCCGGGCTGGACTCGGTGAACGACTCGCCGTAGGCGAAGTCCATCGAGACGTCCCGGATCTCCATGGAGGTGCCGGGCACCTTGGAGCCGAAGCGGACGGTGACGCCCTCGTCGGGCTGGACGCGGAAGACGATCGCGTTCTGGCCCAGCTCCTCCGTCGCCGTGTGGTCGAAGGGGGAGTGCGGGGCGCGCTGGAAGACGACCGCGATCTCGGTGACACGGCGGCCCAGACGCTTGCCGGTCCTCAGGTAGAACGGGACGCCCGCCCAGCGGCGGTTGTCCACCTCCACCTTGATGGCCGCGTACGTGTCGGTCTTCGACTTGGGGTCGATGCCGTCTTCCTGGAGATAGCCGACGGCCTTCTCGCCGCCCTGCCAGCCGGCGGCGTACTGTCCGCGGACGGTGTCGCGCCCCAGGTCCTTGGGGATCCGCACCGCGCCGAGCACCTTGGTCTTCTCGGCGGCGAGCGCGTCCGCGTCGAACGACGCGGGCTCCTCCATGGCCGTCAGGGCCATCAGCTGGAGCAGGTGGTTCTGGATGACGTCACGGGCCGCGCCGATGCCGTCGTAGTAGCCCGCCCGGCCGCCGATGCCGATGTCCTCGGCCATGGTGATCTGTACGTGGTCGACGAAGGACCGGTTCCAGATCGGCTCGAACATGGTGTTGGCGAAGCGGAGCGCCAGGATGTTCTGGACGGTCTCCTTGCCGAGGTAGTGGTCGATGCGGAAGACCTGGTCCGAGGCGAAGACCTCGTGCACGATCGCGTTGAGGTCCTCGGCCGACTTCAGGTCGTGCCCGAAGGGCTTCTCGATGACCGCGCGCCGCCAGGAGCCGCTCGACTGGTCGGCCAGGTGGTGCTTCTTCAGCTGCTTGATGACCACCGGGAAGGCGGACGGCGGCACGGAGAGGTAGAAGGCGAAGTTGCCGCCCGTCCCCTGTGCCTTGTCCAGCTCCTCGATGGTGGCGCGCAGCCGCTCGAACGCGTCGTCGTCGTCGAAGGTGCCCTGGACGAAGCGCATCCCCTGGATGAGCTGCTGCCAGACCTCCTCGCGGAACTCCGTACGGGCGTGTTCCTTGACGGCGTCGTGGACCTCCTGGGCGAAGTCCTCGTTCTTCCACTCGCGGCGGGCGAAACCGACGAGCGAGAAGCCCGGCGGCAGCAGTCCGCGATTGGCGAGGTCGTACACGGCGGGCATCAGCTTTTTACGTGACAAATCGCCCGTGACGCCGAAGATGACCAGGCCCGACGGCCCCGCGATACGCGGGAGCCGTCGGTCTGCGGGGTCACGCAGCGGGTTGCTGCTTGACAAGGTTTCAGCCCTCCGAAGGGGCGAGGCGCTTGAGCTCCGCCTCTGTGGACTCGAGCAGGTCGTTCCAGGACGCCGCGAACTTCTCGACGCCCTCGTCCTCAAGGAGCTGGACCACGTCGTCGTACGAGATCCCGAGCTTCTCGACCGCGTCGAGTTCGGCACGGGCCTGCTCGTACGTACCGGCGATCGTGTTGCCGGTGATCCCGCCGTGGTCCTCGGTGGCCTGAAGAGTGGCCTCCGGCATGGTGTTCACCGTGTTCGGCGCCACCAGGTCGTCGACGTACAGGGTGTCCTTGTACGCCGGGTCCTTCACACCGGTCGACGCCCAGAGCGGGCGCTGCTTGTTCGCCTGCGCCCTGTCGAGGGCGGCCCAGCGCTCCGAGGAGAAGACCTCCTCGTACGCCTGGTAGGCGAGCCGGGCGTTGGCCAGGGCGGCCTTGCCGCGGGCGGCCTTGGCCTCGGGGGTGCCGAGGGCGTCGAGCCGCTTGTCGATCTCGGTGTCCACCCGGGACACGAAGAAGGACGCCACCGAGTGGATCTTGGAAAGGTCGAGGCCCGCGGCCTTCGCCTTCTCCAGCCCCGCCAGGTAGGCGTCCATGACCTCGCGGTAACGCTCCAGCGAGAAGATCAGCGTGACGTTGACGCTGATGCCCTTGCCGATGACCTCGGTGATCGCGGGCAGGCCCGCCTTGGTCGCCGGGATCTTGATGAGCGTGTTGGGACGGTCCACCAGCCAGGCCAGCTGCTTGGCCTCGGCGATGGTCGGGGTGGTCTCGTGGGCCAGGCGCGGGTCGACCTCGATGGAGACCCGGCCGTCCTGGCCCTGCGTGGCGTCGAAGACCGGGCGCAGGATGTCGGCGGCGTCACGGACGTCCGCCGTCGTGATCATGCGGATGGCCTCGTCGACAGTGACCTTGCGGGCGGCGAGCTCGGTGAGCTGCTGCTCGTAGCCGTCGCCGCTGCTGATCGCCTTCTGGAAGATCGACGGGTTGGTGGTGACGCCCACGACGTGCTGCTGGTCGATCAGTTCGGCGAGGTTGCCGGACGTGATCCGCTTGCGCGACAGGTCGTCCAGCCAGATCGCGACGCCTTCCTCGGAGAGGCGCTTGAGTGCGTCTGTCATGGAAATTGCATCTCCTACGTGTCGTATGTCAGCGTCAGAGCTGGGCTGCGGCGATCGATTCCCGGGCGGCGGCGGCGACGTTCTCGGCAGTGAAGCCGTACTCGCGGAAGAGCACCTTGCCGTCCGCCGAAGCACCGAAGTGCTCCAGCGAAACAATGCGTCCCGCGTCTCCGACGAACCGGTGCCAGGTCAGACCGATTCCGGCCTCGACCGAGACCCGCGCCCGCAGGGACGGCGGCAGCACACTGTCCCGGTAGGCCTGGTCCTGCTCGTCGAACCACTCCACGCACGGCATGGAGACGACCCGCGTCGGCACACCCCCGGCCTGGAGCAGCTCGCGCGCCTCGACGGCCACGTGCACCTCGGAACCGGTGGCGATGAGGACGACCTCGGGCTCGCCGCCCTCCGCCTCGAACAGGACGTAGCCGCCCTTCGCCGCGTTCTCGTCACGGTCGTACGTCGGCACGCCCTGCCGGGTCAGCGCCAGTCCGTGCGGAGCGCCCTCGCCGAACACCTTGGTGTAGCGCTTGAGGATCTCGCGCCAGGCGATCGCCGTCTCGTTGGCGTCCGCGGGACGGACGACGTTGAGGCCGGGGATGGCGCGCAGCGAGGCGATGTGCTCGACCGGCTGGTGCGTCGGACCGTCCTCACCGAGGCCGACCGAGTCGTGCGTCCAGACGTAGGTGACCGGCAGGTGCATCAGCGCGGACAGCCGCACCGAGTTGCGCATGTAGTCGGAGAACGTCAGGAAGGTGCCGCCGTAGACGCGGGTGTTGCCGTGCAGCGTGATGCCGTTCATCTCCGCGGCCATGGAGTGCTCGCGGATACCGAAGTGGATCGTCCGCCCGTACGGGTTCGCGCCCGGCAGCGGGTTGTCGGCCGGCAGGAACGAGGAGTTCTTGTCGATCGTCGTGTTGTTCGAGCCCGCGAGGTCGGCGGAGCCGCCCCACAGCTCGGGGATGACCGCGCCGAGCGCCTGGAGCACCTTGCCGGACGCGGCACGGGTCGCGACGCCCTTGCCGGTCTCGAACGACGGGAGCTTCTCCTCCCAGCCCTCGGGCAGCTCGCACGCGGCGATGCGGTCGAACTCGGCCGCGCGCGCGGGCTGGGCGGCACGCCACTCCTGGTAGCCCTTCTCCCACTCGGCCCGCTGCTCACGACCGCGGTCGAGCGCCTGCCGGGTGTGGGCGAGGACCTCGTCGGCCACCGCGAAGGACTGCTCCGGGTCGAAGCCCAGCACGCGCTTGGTCGCCGCCACCTCGTCGTCGCCGAGCGCCGAGCCGTGCGCGGCCTCGGTGTTCTGCGCGTTCGGGGCGGGCCAGGCGATGATCGACCGCATCGCGATGAACGACGGCTTGTCGGTCACCAGCTTGGCGGCCTGGATCGCGTCGTAGATGGCGTGCGGGTCGAGGTCGCCGTCCGGCTTGGGGGCCACCCGCTGCACATGCCAGCCGTAGGCCTCGTACCGCTTGACGGTGTCCTCGGAGACCGCGGTCTCCGTGTCGCCCTCGATCGAGATGTGGTTGTCGTCCCACAGCAGGATCAGGTTGCCGAGCTCCTGGTGCCCGGCCATGGAGGACGCCTCCGCGGAGATGCCCTCCTGCAGGCAGCCGTCACCGGCGATGCAGTAGATGAAGTGGTCGAACGGGGATTCGCCCTGGGGCGTGTCCGGGTCGAACAGACCGCGCTCGTAGCGGGAGGCCATCGCGAAGCCCACCGCGTTGGCGACGCCCTGTCCCAGCGGACCCGTCGTGGTCTCCACGCCGGGGGTGTGTCCGTACTCCGGGTGGCCCGGAGTACGCGAGCCCCAGGTGCGGAAGGACTCCAGGTCGTCCAGCTCCAGGCCGAACCCGGCCAGGTAGAGCTGCGTGTAGAGGGTCAGGGACGAATGGCCCGCGGACAGCACGAAGCGGTCGCGTCCGGTCCAGTCGGGATCCGCCGGGTCGTGCCGCATCACCTTCTGGAAGAGGGTGTAGGCGGCGGGCGCCAGGCTCATCGCCGTACCGGGATGGCCGTTGCCGACCTTCTGTACGGCATCGGCGGCCAGGACGCGGGCGGTGTCGACGGCCCGCTGGTCCAACTCGGTCCACTCGAGGTCTGTGGTGGTCGGCTTGGTGCTCACCCTGGGTCAGGGCTCCTCTCCACATGTCACGCATGTCGAATGCCGGTGCACTGGGCGCCCACCGGCCGTTGTCGAGCCTACCCCCGTAGGTACCTGCGTTTTTTCGAGTCATTCCAGACTGCCGGGACTCGGCGGAATCCGCCTCCCGACTGGTCCGTTCCGTCTTCGGCAACTGAATACGGAGCCGCTCGTAAGAGTGCTCAATCGAGCTTCCCGCCGCCCGTTGCGCGGACAGCGCCGAGGCGCTGGTCGGGCGCCCCAACACGACCCCACCCCCGCGAAGGCCGGGGTCTGGGCAACGTCTACAGTGGCGTGGTACGCGCGAGCCCTTACGGGAAGTTCACACCCGGGGGCTTGCTGGGATGTCTCTGTCAGGGGTGTGCGTGACGGCCGTCGAATCCCGTCCAGCGGGGGTGCTCGGGACGAGCAGCAGCCCGAGCCACCGGCCGTTCGGGGCCCGTGTGAAGGCGTTCGTGGCGCTCACGAAGCCACGAATCATCGAACTGCTCCTGATCACCACCGTTCCGGTGATGTTCCTGGCCCAGCAGGGTGTACCGGACCTCAAGCTCGTCCTGCTCACGTGCCTCGGCGGCTATCTGTCCGCGGGCGGCGCCAACGCGCTCAACATGTACATCGACCGTGACATCGACGCCCTGATGGAGCGGACCTCGCAGCGTCCACTGGTCACCGGCATGGTCAGCCCCCGTGAGTGCCTGGCCTTCGGCATCACGCTGGCGGTCGTCTCGACGCTGCTGTTCGGTCTCGCCGTCAACTGGCTGTCCGCGTGGCTGTCACTCGGAGCGCTCCTCTTCTACGTCGTCGTCTACACGATGCTCCTCAAGCGCCGTACGTCCCAGAACATCGTCTGGGGCGGCATCGCGGGCTGCCTCCCGGTCCTCATCGGCTGGTCGTCCGTCACCGACTCCATGTCGTGGGCGCCCGTCATCCTCTTCCTCGTCATGTTCTTCTGGACGCCGCCGCACTACTGGCCGCTGTCCATGAAGGTCAAGGACGACTACGCGCGCGTGGGCGTGCCGATGCTGCCGGTCGTCGCCTCCAACAAGGTCGTCGCCCGCCAGATCGTCATCTACAGCTGGGTGATGGTCGCGGTCTCGCTGCTCCTCACCCCGCTCGGCTACACGGGCTGGTTCTACACGGTGGTCGCGCTGGCAGCCGGCGCATTCTGGCTGTGGGAGGCGCACGGTCTGCAGAACCGCGCCAAGGCCGAGGTGTCGGGCGGGAAGCTCAAGGAGATGCGGCTGTTCCACTGGTCGATCACCTATGTGTCGATCCTCTTCGTGGCCGTCGCGGTGGACCCCTTCCTCCGCTGATTCCTCCGGCGGTCGCTCCGCCGGGTCGTGTGTCCGCCGACGGGCGGGGTGCGTGGTCAAGGCCACGCACCCCGCCCGTCGCCGTTCGATCTACCCGTCGGTAGCATCCTGGCCATGGCAGACACCGAGCAGACTGACGAGACCACCGGCACCGCCCGGGACACCGGCGCCGAGCGCAAGGCGGCCAGGCTCGCCCGGCAGATCCGCGCCTTCGCCGACGAACACGGCGGGGCCGAGGGCCAGGTGGCCTATATCGGGGAGCGCGGCGCGCGCATCGTGCTCGTCGGCGCGGACGGCGGCTGGGGCGATCTGGTGGCGCCGAGCTGCGCGATCGCCGAGGACGCCGTGAAGAGGTCCGGGATCACTGTTCACGAGGAGTTCGACGGGGAGTTCGCCGCGAAGGTGCGGACCGGGCCGTACGAGTGGAAGCGGATGGCGGGGATCCAGCTGGGTGGCCCGCGCAACGACTGACCCGTACGCACGACTGACCCGTACGCACGACTGACCCGGACGGGTGATTCACCCCGGGGCACGACAGCACCCGATCGGCCGCGGGAGGCGTCGCGAGGGTCCATGGGTCCGCGGTCCTGTCCGGCTCCAGGAGCCGGACGGACAGGCCCCCGCCGTGCCCCGCCGCGCCGCCGGGTCCGTGTCACCGGTCGCGCCGACGGGCCGTCGCCGAATCCCACGAACGGCGCAGCGGCGCGCCGGGAACGCGGGCGACCAACACCTGACGCCCGGCTCACCCGTTAGGACCTGAGAAAGAACGGTCCAGTCGCGCGGGGGAGTCCGGATGATCGAAACGCCGTCCCTGGTGGACCAGTACTGCCACGGGGTGCTGAGGACGGAGCTGGGCCTCGGGACGTTCGAGGCCCACCTCGCCAGGACCGAGGGGCCACCGGCCCCCGGCACCACCCTCTTCGACACGCAGACCGGCTTCGCGGTACGACGCTGGTGTCCGCCGCTGCTGGGCCTGGAGCCGCACTGTCCGCCCGCCCGCTATCTCGCGCGGCGGCGCGAACTCGGCGTCCTCGAAGCGGGTCGCCGACTGCTGCGCGGCAGCGGCGTCACCACGTTCCTCGTCGACACCGGACTGCCCGGCGACTTGACCGGACCGGGCGAGATGGCCTCCACCGGGGCCGCGGAAGCCCACGAGATCGTCCGCCTGGAGCTGTTGGCGGAGCAGGTCGCGGACACCTCCGGCACGGTCGAGTCGTTCCTCGCCAATCTCGCCGAGTCGGTGCACGGAGCGGCCGCGAACGCCGTCGCGTTCACCTCCGTGGCGGGCGGACGGCACGGCCTCGGGCTCGCTCCCGAACCTCCGGGGCCGGGTGAGGTACGCGGCGCGGCGGGCCGGTGGCTCGCGGACCGCCGGGTCGGCGGGGAACTCAGCGACCCCGTCCTGCTGCGCCATCTGCTGTGGATCGCGGTCGCCTCGGGACTGCCCCTCCAGCTCCACGCGGGCCTCGGCGAACCGGGCCTGCGGATCGACCGCACGGACCCCGTCCTGCTCACCGACTTCGCGCGGGCCACGGCCGGTCTCGGGACCGACCTCGTCCTGCTGCACGGCTACCCGTACCACCGGCACGCGGCGCACCTCGCCGGAGTCTTCCCGCACGTGTACGCCGATCTGGGCGCCGCACTGGTGCGCACCGGCGCACGGGCCGCGGCCGTCCTCTCCGAGATCCTGGAACTGGCTCCCTTCGGCAAGCTCCTCTTCTCCAGCGGAGCACACGGCCTGCCCGAACTTCATGTGGTCGGCGCACGTCTCTTCCGCGAGGCGCTCACCCGGGTGCTCGGCACCTGGGTCGCGGAGGGGGCCTGGTCGCCGGCGGACGCGCAACGGGTGGCGTCCCTGATCGCCGCGGGGAACGCGCGGCGGGTGTACGGGGTGCGGTGAACGGGCGCGCGCCGGGGCACGCCGGACCACGTCGGACCACGGTGTACGGAGTGCGCTGAACCGGCGTGCGCGGGGGCGCGTCGCACGGGGATGCGCGGGGTGCGGTGAACGGGCCCGGCCGGGTGTGGTGAACGGGGGAGCCGACTTCCGGCGCACACGCCGGGTCCGGAACCCTGGGCAGCCGCCGACGTCGTCGAGGACGTACGGCGCGGGAGGCGAGCGGGGCACGTCGGCCGGGGGACACCGCGCCGCCCGTACCGCGATGGACACGACGCGTACCGAGATGGACACCACCCGTACCGCGACGCACAGGTCCCGTACCGCGACGCACCGGCCCCGCGCCGTGACGGACACGGCTCCCACCGTGACGGACACCGCCCGCGCCGCGAGGCACGGCGTGTCGGGCGGATCCGGCGAGGGACTACCCGGGCCCCGCGATCGGCGCCCCGGTGACCACGTGCGAACCGCTCACGCGCGGGTGAGCGCCGATTCCGCGGCCGGCCCCGGCAGGTCCGCCGCGACCCCGGGCCGCTCGCGCAGCGACAGCAGGACACGCAGAACGCCGATCCACACCAGGCAGGAGCCGAACATGTGCAGGCCGACCAGAGCCTCGGGAAGATCCGTGAAGTACTGGACGTAGCCGATGACACCCTGGCCGAGCAGGATCAGGAACAGGTCGCGGGTGCGGTCCAGCGGGCCCCTGGGAGCGTCGACCGCCTTGAGGACGAACCACAGGGCGAAGGTCAGCGTGACGACGATCCAGGCCAGCACGGCGTGCAGCTTGGCGACGTTCTCCCAGTTCACGTGCATACGGTCGACCTCGCTCGAGTCGCCCGCGTGCGGCCCCGCGCCGGTGACCACCGTACCGACGGCGATCAGTACCACGGCCGCGGCGACCAGACACCACACGAGCTGCTGCACCGCCTTGCCGACCAGCGGGCGCGGCGCGCCGGAGCCCTCCCGGGTGCGCTGCCACATCACCGCCGCGACCGTGATGAGCGCGGTCGAGAGCAGGAAGTGCGCGGCGACCGTGTACGGGTTGAGGCCGACCAGGACGACGACGCCGCCGAGGATCGCGTTGCTCATGACGATCCAGAACTGCGCCCAGCCGAGCCGGGTGAGATCGCGCCGCCACGGCTTCTCGGAACGCGCGGCGATGATCGCCCAGCCGACCGCGGCGCACAGCACGTAGGTCAGCATGCGGTTGGTGAACTCGATGACCCCGTGGAAACCCATCGCGCTCGTCGTGGTGAGCGAGTCGTCGGTGCACTTGGGCCAGGTCGGGCAGCCGAGCCCCGAACCGGTCAGCCGTACCGCGCCGCCGGTGACCACGATGACCACGGACATGACCAGCGCGGCGAGTGCCGCGCGGCGCACCGTCCGTGCGGTGGGGGTCCAGCGTTCGGCGATGAGGGCGAGCGGGTTGCGCGCGAGGGCTACGGCGTCGGCTCGGGTCACGTGGGGCACGCGCCCCATCGTAGGCGGCCGCTTGTGCACGCCTTCACGAGGGCCCCGGCACCGGCGCGGACCGCCGCTCCCGGACCCCGCCACCGGCGCCGCGAGGACTCTCCCCACCGGCGCCGCGAGGACTCTCCCGGGGCAGCCGCCCCGCTACTCCCAGCGGAAGAACCGGCCCGCGGCCGCCAGACCCACGACCGCCCAGACCGCCAGGATCCCCAGGTCGCCCCACGGCATGCCCGCGCCGTGCTGGAGCACGTCCCGCAGGCCGTCCGAGAGCGCCGAGATCGGCAGCAGACCCAGCACGTCCTGGACACCGGAGGGGAACTTGTCCATCGGGACGATGACCCCGCCGCCCACCAGCAGCAGCAGGAAGACCAGGTTCGCGGCGGCCAGGGTCGCCTCCGCCCTCAGCGTGCCGGCCATCAGCAGGCCGAGGCCCGAGAAGGCGGCCGTACCGAGGACCAACAGGAGCAGGACGGCCGCCGGATCGCCGTGCGGCGACCAGCCGAGCGCGAAGGCGATCACCGTCAGCAGGACGACCTGGAGGGCCTCCGTGACCAGCACGGACACCGTCTTCGCGGTCATCAGGCCCCAGCGGGGGAGCGGTGAGGCGGCGAGCCGCTTCAGGACCCCGTAGCGCCGCTCGAAGCCCGTGGCGATGGCCTGGCCGGTGAAGGCCGTCGACATCACCGCGAGCGCCAGGACGCCGGGTGTCAGGAAGTCGACCGCCTCACCCTTGCCGGTGTCGACGATGTCCACCGAGCCGAACAGGACCAGCAGGAGGGCCGGGATGACGACCGTGAGGAGGAGCTGCTCGCCGTTGCGCAGCAGCATGCGCGTCTCCAGCGCGGCCTGCGCGCCGATCATGCGGGACAGCGGGGCCGCCCCCGGGCTCGGGGTGTAGGTGCCGGCGGTGGTCATGAACGCGACTCCTCACCGGTCGGTTCCAGGCCGTACCGGCCCGGGGGACGTCCCCCGGGCCCCCGGCCGGTGTGCAGTCGGGCCTGGTTCATGAGCGCAGCTCCTTGCCGGTCAGCTCCAGAAAGACGTCTTCGAGGGTGTGCCGCTCGACGGAGATCCTCTCCGGCATCACCCCGTGCTGCGCGCACCAGGAGGTGACGGTGGCCAGCAGCTGCGGATCGACCTTCCCGCCCACCCGGTAGGCGCCGGGAGTGAGCTCGGCCGCCGTGCAGTCGGCCGGGAGGGCCTTCAGCAGGGAGCCGACGTCGAGGCCGGGGCGGCCGCTGAACCGCAGGGTGTTCTCGGCACCGCCGCGGCACAGCTCCTCCACGGAGCCCTGCGCGATGACCCGGCCGGCGTCGATGATCGCGACGTCGTCGGCGAGCTGCTCGGCCTCGTCCATGTGGTGCGTGGTGAGGATGACCGAGACCCCGTCGGCGCGCAGGTCGCGGACGAGGTCCCAGGTGGCCCGGCGGGCCTGCGGGTCGAGGCCGGCGGTCGGCTCGTCGAGGAAGACCAGCTCCGGGCGGCCGACCACGGCCATCGCGAGCGCGAGGCGCTGCTGCTGGCCGCCGGACAGCCGCCGGTAGGTCGTACGGCCACAGCTGTCGAGGCCCAGGCGCGCTATGAGCGCGTCCACGTCCAGCGGACGGGCGTGGAGCTTCGCCACGTGCCGGAGCATCTCGTCGGCCCGTGCGCCGGAGTAGACCCCTCCGGACTGGAGCATCACGCCGATACGGGTGTGCAGCTCACCGGAGTCTCTCACCGGGTCGAGGCCCAGGACGCGCACCGTGCCGGAATCCGGCCGCCGGTACCCCTCGCAGGTCTCGACCGTGGTCGTCTTGCCCGCGCCGTTGGGTCCGAGTACGGCGGTGATGCCCGCCCCGGCCACCAGGTCGAGGCCGTCCACCGCGGTCTTCGTGCCGTACCGCTTCACCAGGGCCTGGACCTGGACCACGGGCTCGCTTCGCATGAGGCGCAAGTCTAGGGACGTGTCCGGGGCCCCCGGCCCCCGGGGGCCGCATCCGGCCAGGGCGCACCGGGGCGGTGCAGCGCGAGCCAGCGCTCCGCGTACGCCACCGCGTCGGCCACCGGGAACAGACGTACGTCGGCCGCGCCCACCCGGCCGCGTACGACGGGCCGGTCCCGCTCGAAGTCGGAGCCCAGCTCGTCGAAGCGGTCGGAGTCGATCGCGACCTCCGTGACCACCTCCCACCGGGTCGCTCCCCGCGCCGTCCGCACCGGGCGTCCGACCTCGACGAGCTGTGCCGGTATGCGGTACTCCGCGAGGTGGAAGCTGGTGCACGTGTCGTAGCCCGCGCCGAGCAGGAGCACCCGGGCGCCCAGGGCCTCCAGCCGGGCCAGCGGGCTGCGCTCGCCGAGCCGGCAGTCCGGGGCGTGGCCGTCGACGATCTCGGCCGCGCGGGGGCCGAGAGCCGCGAAGGAGGTCTGCGGGTGCGCGCTGCGCAGGGCGCCGGGCCAGGTGCGGACGGTCTCCGGGATCACGCCGAGCCCACGGGTGGGCGTGATGAGGGGGTCGTAGGCGGGCATCGTCGCCCGAATGGCCGGCCACCACTCCTCGGGCACCGGCGGGCGGCTCCACAGGGCCGGGTCGGACAGCTCGCCGGACTGTGTGGGGACCACCAGCGTGCCGTCGGGACCGAGTGCGTCGAGCAGCCCCTGGACGACGGCGACCGGGCCGCCGTTGACCCAGCCGAGGGAACGGAGCGAGGAGTGCACGAGGAGCGACTCCCCGGGGCGGACGCCGAGTGCGCGAAGCTCCGCGGCGAGGCTGCCCCGGGTGACGAGTGGGCCGGTGGGAGGGGGTGTCGACATGCTTCGCGAGTCTGCCCGAGACCTCGCCCCGGTGCCGGCGAATTGATCGATCAATGATCGTTTCCGCAGGTCAGCTTAGGCATGCCTAAGTGATGCAGCGCACCGTCCGCCTCCTGGGACGCGGGTTGTCAGGCCCTGAGGAATTACGCAACAATGGCGTTGTGAAAAACGTTGGCGAGGCTCGGGAGACCCCCACGGGGGCCCCGCAGGAGGAACTCGCGACCGGTGAGCGGTCCACCCGCAACCGGGTCGCGCGATCCATCCTGGACCACGGCCCGTCGACGGTGGCCGACCTCGCGGGACGGCTGGGGCTGACCCAGGCCGCCGTGCGCCGCCACCTCGACGCGCTGGTCGCCGACGACGTCGTGGAAGCACGCGAGCAGCGGGTCTACGGCGCGCGGACGCGCGGCCGGCCCGCCAAGGTGTTCGCCCTGACCGACTGCGGCCGGGACGCCTTCGACCAGTCCTACGACACGCTCGCCGCGGACGCCCTGCGCTGGATCGCGGAGCGTGAGGGCGGGGACGAGGCGATCGTCGCCTTCGCCCGCGCCCGGATCGCCGCCCAGGCGGACGCGTACCGCGAGGTCATCGAGTCCGCGGACCCCGAGGGGCGCACCGAAGCACTGGCCAAGGCCCTGAGCGCGGACGGGTACGCTGCTACGGCGCGTAGCGCACCGGTCGGCGAGCAGCTCTGCCAGCACCACTGCCCGGTCGCGCATGTCGCCGAGCAGTTCCCGCAGCTGTGCGAGGCGGAGACCGAGTTCTTCTCCCAGCTGCTCGGCACACATGTCCAGCGACTGGCCACCATCGCCCACGGCGACGGTGTGTGCACGACGTTCATCCCCAAGATTTCCAAGTCCGATCAGCGTGATCCCAACGCATCTGCAAGCACCGCCGGGAGGAACCCCGCATGACGCTCCCCATCGAGGAGACTGCCCACCCCGAGCTCGAGGGTCTGGGTACGTACGAATACGGCTGGGCCGACTCCGACGTGGCCGGTGCCTCTGCCAAGCGAGGCATCAACGAGGACGTCGTCCGCGACATCTCCACGAAGAAGAACGAGCCGGAGTGGATGACCAAGCTCCGCCTCAAGGGCCTGCGGCTCTTCGAGAAGAAGCCCATGCCCAACTGGGGTTCGGACCTGTCGGGCATCGACTTCGACAACATCAAGTACTTCGTGCGCTCCACGGAGAAGCAGGCGGAGTCCTGGGAGGACCTGCCCGAGGACATCAAGAACACGTACGACAGGCTCGGCATCCCCGAGGCGGAGAAGCAGCGCCTCGTCGCCGGTGTCGCCGCGCAGTACGAGTCCGAGGTCGTCTACCACCAGATCCGTGAGGACCTGGAGGAGCAGGGCGTCATCTTCCTGGACACCGACACCGCGCTCAAGGAGCACCCGGAGCTCTTCAAGGAGTACTTCGGCACGGTCATCCCGGTCGGCGACAACAAGTTCGCGTCGCTGAACACCGCGGTGTGGTCCGGCGGCTCCTTCATCTACGTGCCGAAGGGTGTGCACGTCGAGATCCCGCTCCAGGCCTACTTCCGTATCAACACGGAGAACATGGGCCAGTTCGAGCGGACGCTGATCATCGTCGACGAGGACGCCTACGTCCACTACGTCGAGGGCTGTACGGCGCCGATCTACAAGTCGGACTCCCTGCACTCCGCGGTCGTCGAGATCATCGTGAAGAAGGGCGCCCGCTGCCGTTACACGACCATCCAGAACTGGTCGAACAACGTCTACAACCTGGTCACCAAGCGCGCCGTGGCGTACGAGGGCGCGACCATGGAGTGGATCGACGGCAACATCGGCTCCAAGGTCACCATGAAGTACCCGGCCGTCTACCTGATGGGCGAGCACGCCAAGGGCGAGACCCTGTCCATCGCCTTCGCGGGCGAGGGCCAGCACCAGGACGCCGGCTCCAAGATGGTCCACATGGCGCCGAACACCTCGTCGAACATCGTCTCCAAGTCGGTGGCGCGCGGCGGTGGCCGTACCTCGTACCGCGGTCTGGTCGAGATCGGCGAGGGCGCGCACGGCTCGAAGTCCAACGTGCTGTGCGACGCGCTGCTCGTCGACACGATCTCCCGTTCCGACACGTACCCCTACGTGGACGTCCGCGAGGACGACGTGTCCATGGGGCACGAGGCGACGGTCTCCAAGGTCTCCGAGGACCAGCTCTTCTACCTGATGAGCCGCGGTCTGACCGAGTTCGAGGCGATGGCGATGATCGTGCGCGGCTTCGTCGAGCCGATCGCCAAGGAACTGCCGATGGAGTACGCCCTCGAACTCAACCGGCTGATCGAGCTGCAGATGGAAGGCGCGGTGGGCTGAGCACCGCCTTCCGCAACAGCTGGTGGCCCGCCTCTTCCGGCGGGCCCAGGATCTCCACCGACGCAGGAAAGAGAGCAGACCGACAGCCATGGCCGAGGCTCAGAACTCCCCCACCCTCAACTCCGTTCGGGCGGGGGGACCCCCACCGCTGGGTTCCACCACCGCCGGGCAGATCGCGGTGGCCGCCGAGTCGACCGTCGCCACCCGCATGAGCGCGCCCCCGTCCTTCGACGTGGCGGACTTCCCGGTCCCCCACGGGCGTGAGGAGGAGTGGCGTTTCACCCCGCTGGAGCGCCTGCGCGGGCTGCACGACGGCACCGCGGTCGCCACCGGCGACGGCGTGAAGGTCGACATCGAGGCGCCCGAGGGCGTCCTCGTGGAGACCGTCGGCCGCGACGACGCCCGGCTGGGCGTCGCCGGCATCCCCGTCGACCGCGTCGCCGCCCAGGCGTACTCGGCGTTCGAGAAGGCCGGTGTCGTCACCGTCCCCAAGGAGACGGTGCTCACCGAGCCGATCCGCATCGCCGTGCACGGTGAGGGCGGGGTCGCCTACGGCCACCAGGTCGTCGAGCTCGGAGCCTTCGCCGAGGCCGTCGTCGTCATCGACCACACGGGCGACGCGGTGCTCGCCGCCAACGTCGACTTCGTGCTGGGCGACGGAGCCAAGCTCACCGTCGTCTCCGTCCAGGACTGGGACGACAGCGCCGTGCACGTGGGCCAGCACAACGCCCTCATCGGCCGGGACGCCACCTTCAAGTCGTTCGTGGTCACCTTCGGCGGCGACGTCGTACGCCTGCACCCGCGGGTCGCCTACGCCGGCACCGGCGGCGAGGCCGAGCTGTTCGGCCTGTACTTCACGGACGCCGGGCAGCACCAGGAGCACCGCCTCCTGGTGGACCACAACACCCCGCACTGCAAGTCCAACGTCATGTACAAGGGCGCGCTCCAGGGCGACGGCGCCCACGCGGTGTGGATCGGTGACGTCCTCATCGAGGCCAAGGCCGAGGGCACGGACACCTACGAGATGAACCGCAACCTGGTTCTGACCGACGGCGCCCGGGTCGACTCCGTGCCGAACCTGGAGATCGAGACCGGCGAGATCGTCGGCGCCGGTCACGCCTCGGCCACCGGCCGCTTCGACGACGAGCAGCTCTTCTACCTGATGGCCCGCGGTATTCCGGCCGACGAGGCCCGTCGTCTCGTCGTCCGTGGCTTCTTCGCCGGACTGGTCCAGCAGATCGGCGTCGACGACATCGAAGAGCGGCTTCTCGTGAAGATCGACGAGGAGCTGGAGGCGTCCGTCTGATGACCGCCTCGACGACGTTCGTACGCGCCTGTGGGCTGAGCGAGCTGGAGGACGACACCCCGAAGCGGGTGGAACTCGACGGCACGCCGGTCTCGGTCGTGAAGACCGAGGGGGAGGTGTTCGCGATCAACGACATCTGCTCGCACGCGAACGTCTCGCTCTCCGAGGGCGAGGTGGAGGACTGTCAGATCGAGTGCTGGCTGCACGGCTCCGCGTTCGACCTCCGCACCGGCAAACCGTCCGGCCTCCCCGCGACGCGCCCCGTCCCCGTTTACCCCGTCAAGATCGAAGGGGACGACGTGCTCGTCTCCCTCTCCCAGGAGTCCTGAGGAACCCATGGCTACGCTTGAAATCCACGACCTGCACGTCACCGTCGAGGCCGACAACGCCACGAAGGAGATCCTCAAGGGCGTCGACCTCACCGTCCGGCAGGGCGAGACCCACGCCATCATGGGCCCCAACGGCTCGGGCAAGTCGACCCTCGCCTACTCGCTCGCCGGCCACCCGAAGTACACGATCACCGGTGGCACCGTGACCCTCGACGGCGAGGACGTCCTGGAGATGTCCGTCGACGAGCGCGCCCGCGCCGGCCTGTTCCTGGCGATGCAGTACCCGGTCGAGATCCCCGGTGTCTCCGTCTCCAACTTCCTGCGCACCTCCGCCACCGCCGTCCGCGGCGAGGCCCCCAAGCTGCGTACGTGGGTGAAGGAGGTCAAGGAGACCATGGAGCGACTCTCCATGGACCCCTCCTTCGCCGAGCGCAACGTGAACGAGGGCTTCTCCGGCGGTGAGAAGAAGCGCCACGAGATCCTTCAGCTGGAGCTTCTCAAGCCGAAGATCGCGATCCTCGACGAGACCGACTCCGGCCTGGACGTCGACGCCCTGCGCGTCGTCTCCGAGGGCGTGAACCGCGTCCGCGAGACCGGCGAGGTGGGCACCCTGCTCATCACGCACTACACGCGCATCCTGCGCTACATCAAGCCCGACTTCGTCCACGTCTTCTCCGGCGGCCGCATCGTCGAGTCCGGCGGCGCCGAGCTCGCCGACAAGCTGGAGAACGAGGGCTACGAGGCTTACGCGAAGCACGACGCAGTCGACACGAAGGGTGGCGTATCAGCGTGACGCAGCTGCCGGGCCTCCTCGACACCGAGGCGATCCGCAAGGACTTCCCCATCCTGGACCGACAGGTCCACGACGGCAGGAAGCTCGTGTACCTGGACAACGCGGCGACTTCGCAGAAGCCGCGCCAGGTGCTGGACGCCCTCAGTGGTTACTACGAGCAGTACAACGCCAACGTCCACCGCGGTGTGCATGTGCTCGCCGAGGAGGCCACGGCGCTGTACGAGGGCGCGCGCGACAAGGTCGCCGCGTTCGTCAACGCGCCGAGCCGCGACGAGGTGATCTTCACCAAGAACGCCTCCGAGTCGCTCAACCTCGTGGCCAACATGCTCGGCTGGGCCGACGAGCCCTACCGGGTCGACCACGAGACCGAGATCGTCATCACGGAGATGGAGCACCACTCCAACATCGTTCCGTGGCAGCTGCTCTCGCAGCGCACCGGCGCGAAGCTGAAGTGGTTCGGCCTCACCGACGACGGCCGTCTCGACCTGTCGAACATCGACGAGATCATCACCGAGAAGACGAAGATCGTCTCCTTCGTGCTGGTGTCGAACATCCTGGGCACCGTGAACCCGGTCGAGGCGATAGTGCGCCGCGCCCAGGAGGTCGGCGCGCTGGTCTGCATCGACGCCTCCCAGGCCGCGCCGCACATGCCGCTGGACGTGCAGGCCCTCCAGGCCGACTTCGTGGCCTTCACCGGCCACAAGATGTGCGGTCCGACCGGCATCGGCGTCCTCTGGGGCCGCCAGGAGCTGCTGGAGGACCTGCCCCCGTTCCTGGGCGGCGGCGAGATGATCGAGACCGTGTCGATGCACTCGTCGACGTACGCCCCGGCGCCCCACAAGTTCGAGGCGGGCACCCCGCCGATCGCCCAGGCGGTCGGTCTCGGCGCGGCGATCGACTACCTGAACTCGATCGGCATGGACAAGATCCTCGCCCACGAGCACGCGCTCACCGAGTACGCGGTGAAGCGGCTCACCGAGGTACCCGACCTGCGGATCATCGGCCCGACCACGGCCGAGGACCGCGGCGCGGCGATCTCGTTCACGCTGGGTGACATCCACCCGCACGACGTGGGCCAGGTCCTGGACGAGCAGGGCATCGCGGTCCGGGTCGGACACCACTGCGCGCGTCCGGTCTGTCTGCGGTACGGAATTCCTGCGACCACGCGAGCGTCGTTCTACCTGTACTCCACGCCGGCCGAGATCGACGCTCTGGTCGACGGCCTGGAGCACGTCCGGAACTTCTTCGGCTGAGGGGCTGGCTGGGATCGTGAAGCTGGATTCGATGTACCAGGAAGTCATCCTGGACCACTACAAGCACCCGCACGGACGGGGCTTGCGGGATGGCGACGCCGAGGTGCACCACGTCAACCCGACGTGCGGCGACGAGATCACGCTGCGCGTGAAGTACGACGGCGAGCAGATCACGGACATCTCGTACGAGGGGCAGGGCTGCTCCATCAGCCAGGCCTCGGCGTCCGTGCTCAACGACCTGCTCGTCGGCAAGGACGTGTCCGAGGCGCAGAAGATCCAGGAGACCTTCCTGGAGCTGATGCAGTCCAAGGGCCGGACCGAGCCGGACGACGCGATGGAGGAGGTGCTGGAGGACGCGGTCGCGTTCGCCGGTGTCTCCAAGTACCCGGCCCGGGTCAAGTGCGCCCTCCTCAGCTGGATGGCGTGGAAGGACGCGACCGCCCAGGCTCTGGGCGAGAGCGCCGAGAGGAAGACGGCATGAGCGAGAACGAGACCCTGACGACGAAGCCGGCCTCGGAGGAGGAACTCCGTGAGGCGCTGTACGACGTCGTCGACCCCGAGCTGGGCATCGACGTCGTCAACCTCGGCCTGATCTACGGCATCCACATCGACGACGCGAACATCGCGACGATCGACATGACCCTGACGTCCGCGGCCTGCCCGCTCACCGACGTCATCGAGGACCAGGCCAAGTCCGCCACGGACGGCATCGTCAACGAGCTGCGCATCAACTGGGTGTGGATGCCGCCGTGGGGCCCGGACAAGATCACGGACGACGGACGCGAGCAGCTTCGGGCCCTCGGCTTCAACGTCTGACCGGTCGTCACCTCGGCGTCTGACCGATCGTCCCCTCCGGCATCCGGCCGGTCGCCCACTCCGGCGGCCGGGCGGTGGTCCCGGTGACGTGGTGGCGTCCGAGCGGACGCCGACCCCGTAGTCGTACACACGCAGTCGTACCCGCGTGGCCCCCGGCAAGGTGCGCCGGGGGCCACGTCCGTTCGCGCTCCGCTTCCGGCCGTCCGGTCCCGTCCGGTCCGGGCTCAGGCCAGGCCGTCCACCATGCGGAACGCCGAGTCCGCGCGGAAGAGCCGGGAGTCGTCGTACGTCTCCAGACGGAGCCGGAAGTCGCGGTGCCGCAGACAGCGGCCCGGATAGTTCAGCGACTCCAGCACGACGGCGCCGCTGTACGCCGAGGCCCGGGGGCAGAAGGTGGCGTCCCTCTCGAAGAGGGCGGAGCCGTCGTCGCGGTCGGCGCGCAGTACGAAGTCGCGATGGCGGAGGTAGCCGCCGTCGGCGGTGGCGAAGGAGTAGCAGGAGGCGTTCCCGAGCCCCGCCACCACCGTGAAGTCGGCGTCCCGCCTGATGTCGGCCGAACTGCTCCCGGCGACCTGGTCGAGACGGACATAGCCGTTGCTCAAGTGCCAGTACCGGTCGGGGTAGTTGACGGACCGGATCGATTTCGGCGAGGGCGCGGACGAGGGCCGGGACGCGGACGGCTCGCCGGACGGCGCGGCCTTCGACGGTCCGGTGGCGCCGGGAGCGGCCTTGCCGCCGGTGTCCGGTGCGGAGGGCTTGGGGGACGCCGGGCCCGCCGGTGCGGAGCCGGAGGCCCGTACGGAGGAGGGGGTGGACCTGCCGGCCGGCGCCGACGCCTGGCCGGTGGCCGTGGCGAGGTCGCCCGACAGGAACGGCGGCTCCGTGTCGGAGACGGTCCGGTTCGCCCGGTCCTGTGACGCGTGGTCGGTTCGGCTGTCCAGTACGGCGATCGCCGTCGCGACGAGGATCACCATCGCGAGTCCTCCGGCCAGCCAGAGCCGCCGTGTTCCGGGCAGCCGTTCCTCGTCCGGGACCACACCGCTCAGCCAGGGCGCCGGGGGCTCGGTGAAGGAGGGCGGTCGCGCCGGGCAGGCCGCGCCGCGGGGGGTGGGCCGCCAGGCGGGTTCCTGCGCGATGGGCGCGGGGCGGTCGGGCCCCGGCGTGGGGTCCGGCGATATCTCGGGCATGCGTGTTCCTCCAGCGTCGCCGACGGCGCACGCGGACTCGTCCACTGCTTTCAGTACAGGTGGGGGCGCGAGCACCCGGAACGGTGGAGACCGTGAAGGCCGGGTGTGGGACTGGTGGAACAGTAGTGGAAGTGGTGAGTTCTGAGCAGTCGTTCGCCCGACTGATCCCGCGCGATCTTCCAGGCCCGGCAGTGTGGGGCGCCGGCTCCGCGGATGCGGCGCGGCCTGTTTGTGTACGGTCGTACGCATCGATGTGTACTCTTGTACACATGGGATACCTGCTGCTCGCCGGAGCCATCGTCTCCGAGGTGGCCGCCACGACCGCCATGAAGTACAGCGAGGGCTTCAGCAGGCTGTGGCCGTCGCTGGTGACCGTCTCCGGATACGTCGTGGCCTTCCTCCTGCTCGCGCAGTGCCTCAAGACCGTCCAGGTCGGCACGGCCTACGCGATCTGGGCCGGCGCCGGGACCGCCGTCATCGCCGCGATCGGCATGCTCTTCCTCGGGGAGGCGCTCACCGTCACCAAGCTGGCCGGGATACTGCTGATCATCGGCGGGGTCGTGGTGCTGAACCTGGGCGGAGCCCACTGATGGCGCCGCGCCGCTACGACCCCGAGCGACGCCAGCGCATCATCGACGCGGCGATCAGGGTCGTGGGCGGCAAGGGGCTCGCCGGGCTGAGCCACCGCTCCGTCGCCGCCGAGGCCGATGTGCCGCTCGGCTCCACCACCTACCACTTCAAGACCCTCGACGAACTCATGGTCGCCGCCCTGCGCCAGGCGAACGAGGGCTTCGCCGAGATGGTCGCCGCGCGCGGCGCGCTGGAGGACCCCCGCGTCGACCTCGCGGGCGAACTCGCCGGACTCATGGGCGCGTGGCTGGCCGGGGAGCGTACGGGGGTCGAGCTGGAGTACGAGCTGTACCTCGCCGCCCTGCGCCGCCCGGCCCTGCGCCCCGTCGCCGCCGCCTGGGTCCAGGGCCTCGTCGAGCCCCTCGCCCGCCGCACCGACCCCGTCACCGCGCGGGCGCTCGTGGCACTCGTGGACGGGATCTGCCTCCAGGTACTGCTGACCGGAGGCACCTACGACGAGACCTACGCGCGTGAGGTGTTGAGCCGATTGATCGGCGGGAACGGGAACGGGACCGGAGGCTGAGAACGGGTGATCGACGGGCGCCCGCGCACCGGCCCCGGGCCACCGGGCGGGGCCGGCGCCCGGTGACCCGGAGCCACCGGGCGGGGCGCGGAAGGCGGGCGGGGTCGGTCCGGACAGACGGGTCGGACGGGTCGGACGGGTCGGACAGGTCAGACAGGTCGGACGGGTCGGACGGGTACGTCGGTCCGGCCCGGGAGGTCCGGCCCCGGGGGTCCGGGTCGGGGCGGCGGGCGGACGGGTCGGTCCATCGCGCCGGTCCGGTGCGTGGCGCGGCGGGCGTGGCGGCGCGGGTCGCCCGGGACATGAGACGGCGCGGGCGCCGGTTGGCCCGCGCGGCCTGGCCCGCGTTAGGTTTCACCCATGACCGACACGACTGTCACACGCACCACCGGCGCCGTCGCCGCGGGCCTCGCGACCCTCACCGCCGACGGCACCGTCCTCGACACCTGGTTCCCCGCGCCCGAACTGTCCACCGAACCCGGCCCGGCCGGCACCGAGCGGCTGTCCGCCGAGCGTGCCGTCGAACTGCTCGGTGAAGGCGCCGCCAAAGCCGTCGGGCCCGACGCCCGCCGGGGCGTCGAAGTGGTCGCGGTCCGTACGGTCATCGCCTCGCTGGACGAGAAGCCGATCGACGCGCACGACGCCTATCTGCGGCTGCACCTGCTCTCGCACCGTCTCGTACGGCCGCACGGCCAGAGCCTGGACGGCATCTTCGGCCATCTCGCCAATGTCGCCTGGACCTCGCTCGGCCCGGTCGCCGTCGAGGACGTCGAGAGGACACGGCTGAACGCCCGCGCCGAGGGACTGCACCTCCAGGTGACGTCCATCGACAAGTTCCCGCGCATGACGGACTATGTCGTGCCCAAGGGCGTCCGCATCGCCGACGCCGACCGCGTCCGGCTCGGCGCGCACCTCGCCGAGGGCACCACCGTGATGCACGAGGGCTTCGTGAACTTCAACGCGGGCACCCTCGGCACGTCGATGGTCGAGGGCCGTATCTCGGCCGGCGTCGTGGTCGGCGACGGCTCGGACATCGGCGGGGGCGCCTCCACCATGGGCACCCTGTCCGGCGGCGGCAACGTCCGCATCACCATCGGCGAGCGCTGCCTGGTCGGCGCCGAGGCCGGCGTCGGCATCGCCCTCGGCGACGAGTGCGTGGTCGAGGCGGGCCTGTACGTCACCGCGGGCACCCGGGTGACCATGCCCGACGGGCAGATCGTCAAGGCCCGCGAACTCTCCGGCGCCTCGCACATCCTCTTCCGCCGCAACTCGGTCACCGGAACCGTCGAGGCACGACCGAACAACGCGGTGTGGGGCGGCCTGAACGAGGTCCTGCACAGCCACAACTGATCCCCGGCGGCCGTGACATGCGGCCCCCGACCGGTCCATGCTCCGAACTGCCGCCGGGCGGAAGGCGGTTGTCGACGCCGGTCACCATCGAGCGCCCTTCCACGGCCCCAGGACGGCCCGGGAGGGCGCTCGTGCGTGCTGCCCGTGGACCGGTCGCCGACGTGGAGGGGCTTCACGGGGCAAGAGGGCGTGGCCCCCGGGAACGATCTCCGGGCGCGGGCACCCGGTGAGGTCGACCCGTGCCGGGGAAAGGGCCGTTCACCCGGTGGCCGGCAGGTCGCTCGCGCGCGCGTGGGCTGGTGAACTCCGGTGCGCGGGTCGGCGGCGGAACGGTTCGCCCTCCGCGGGCGTCGTCCCTCTGCGGGACACGACGGCCGTGTCCCGGAGAGGGGAACCCGGTGCGTACGGGCGGCTTCGCCAAGTGGACAAGGCGGTTCGAGGACGAACGGGAGAGCAGACGCGCCCTGGGCGACCCGGACTGGGGGCAGGGCGCGACCCTGCATCCGGCGGTGTGGGCCGGCATCCAGCGCTTCCAGGTGGGCGAGGACGGCGACGGCGCCAACCTCGTCGGCAAAGCGGACGAGGCCGGTGACGCCGACTACGCGCGGGCGGTCCGGCTCTTCGTCGCCGAGGAACAGAACCACGCGCGTCTGCTCGCCCGGCTGCTGAGCGCGGGTGGCATACCGACATTGAACGGCCACTGGAGCGACACGGTCTTCGTGCGGCTGCGCCGTCTGATGGGCCTGCGCATGGAACTGCTGGTGCTGATGATCGCGGAAGTGGTGGCGCTGCGCTACTACCGGGCCCTGCGCGACGGCACGGACGACCCGCTCACCGCGGATGTGGCCGGGCGGATCCTGTCCGACGAACAGCGCCATGTCCCGTTCCACTGCGAGCGGCTGCACGCGTCCATGGCCGAGCTGCCCCGCGCCACACGCCGCCCGGTGATGGCCCTGTGGCGGCTTCTTCTGCTGGCGGTCTGCCTCGTCGTCGCCGCCGACCACGGCCCGGCACTGCGCCGCCTCTCCGTCGGACGCCTCCGATTCGTGGCCGATGTCATGGCCTTGTCCGGCGCGGTGGTCACCGCGGTGCTGGTGCCCCGCCCGGACGGGCCGGGGACTTCCGCTACGCGGGCAGCGTCGCCGCGAACTCCCTCAGTGCCGTGAAGTCCGGTGCGAGCAGGCCCTGTCGGGGATCGACATGGTGCAGCAGAGCGGGAGCGGGGTGGTGGGCGGCCGCATAGGTGTGGTCGGCCGGGGACTGTTCGTCGTCCACCCAGGCGAAGGGCCGGCCGTCCGCGTACTCCACGATCCGCTCCGTCTTCCAGTGCACGCCGTCCGGCCGCGTCGCGAACAGGGCGCCGGTGAAGTCGACGTACGGGAGTTCGGGCAGACCGATGACCGGCGCGATGCAGCGGTTGGCGGCGTCCATCCAGGTGGTCGCCCAGCACAGGTCGTAGCCGAGGTCCAGGAGGGCGCGGCCGTGCCCGGGGTGCAGCCAGACCCGCAGGGGCCTGCCGGCGGTCAGCGTCACCCGGATCGTCGTGTAACCCTCGGGCCTGCGCTCCGGCTGGGCCGCGTACGGGTTCAGCGGGCCGTCGACGTCGAGGAACAGCAGTGGTCGGCTCACGGGGCCACCGTAGGGGAACCGGGGCGGGGAGGGCCGGAGAATTTCCCTCCGGCCGGGGCATAGCGGCGCCCGGTTCGGCGCGTCACACGGAACAGGGGAGTGCGGCGAGGGCCGTCGGAGAAGACCCTCGGGAAAGACGAAGGTGACGATGGATGCCGAAGCACAGGAGAACTTCCGGGAGTTCGTGGCGAACCGGTCGCCCGCGCTGCTGAGGACGGCCGTCCTGCTCAGCGGCGGGGACCGGCACGCCGCCGAGGACCTGCTGCAGAATGCCCTGATCAAGGCCGCCGGGCGCTGGCACCGCGTCGACGAACCCGAGGCGTACGTCCGGCAGATCCTGTACCGGCAGCAGGTGAGCCGCTGGCGGCTGAAGTGGCCCCGGCGGGAGGTGAGCGTCGCCGAACCGCCGGAGGGCGCGCGCCAGGGCACGGACGCCTCGGCCGCTGCCGAGCTGCGCGTCGTGATGCGCGGCGCGCCGGCCCGGCTCACCGCACGTCAGCGCACCGTGCTCGTGCTGCGCTACTTCGAGGATCTGCCCGAGGCCGACGTGGCCCGGCTCCTCGGCTGCTCCGTCGGGACCGTGCGGTCCACGACGCACCGCTCGCTCGCCCGGCTGCGCGCCCTCGCCCCTGAACTGGCCGCGCTCGGCCGGGGCGTGGACGAGTGGCCCCCGTCCCGTGACTTCTCGGCCCTGGAGGCGCGCCCGTGAACGTCGACGACCTCGTCCGTGACTCCTTCCACGAGCAGGTGGCGGAGTCCGCCCCGCCGCCGGTGGACTTCGCCGACCGGGTACTGGCCGTCCGACGGCGCCGCCGGACCCGTACGATCGCGTCCGTCGCCGTGGCCACCGCCGTCGCGGTCGCCGTCGCGGTGGCGGTACCGCTGCTGGAATCCGGCAAGGACGATGTGCGCCCGGCGAACGTCCTGGACCGGGGCGACATCCTCGCGCACCCCGGTCAGACCCCGCCGCGTGACCTGATCGCGGTCGGGAGAGTCGCGCTGGCCGCGTACTGGACCACCACGAGCGTCAAGCAGTCGGCGGGCCGTCACGCCGAGGTGCGTACGTACTGGCTCCTCGACGCGCGGACGCACACCTACGAGAAGGCGGCGAGGTGGTCCTTCGTCGCGGTCGCCCCGGGCCTGCGGACCGCCGCGGTCCTGGAGCGCGGCCTGCCCGCCGAGCGGATCGGCCTGCTCGACCTGCGTACCGGCGAGGTGGAACGCTGGATCCCGGTCGATCACACCGTGGGGGCGGTCGCGTTCTCGCCCGACGGTCGCACACTCGTCGCGACGACCTACAAGAAGAACCCCGACGTCCATGTCACGCTGTCGGGCAACCAGTCGAGCCGCTGGCCGAACTATCAGGAGCCGGGCCGGACCGGCTTCTCCATCGTCGACGTCGCGTCCGGTACGGAGTCATGGAACAAGGTCTCGTCCGGTGACGGCACCGAACTCGATGACCGCCAGGACTTCGGCTTCAGCCGCGACGGCAAACTCGTCTACACCGGCCTCACCGTGGAACCCGGCCAGCGGTTCTACGACTTCCGGGGCGCCAGGGTCCCGACGCCCGCGTCCGAGAGACACCTGCGCTGGTACGTCGGCGCGCGGCTGTCCCCGAACGGCCGGCTCGCCGCGGGCGAGACCGAGGACGGCGGGGGGACCGTCGCCTCCGAGATCCTTGATCCCGTCACCGGCAGGCGCACGGCCACCGTCCGGGGACAGCAACTGCTGGCCTGGGCGGACGACAAGCGGCTGATCGCCTGGGACATCACCCCCGGCTCGAACGAGTTCCACAACCGGCTCGTGGTCGTCGCGCTGGGCACTGGCAAGGAGGTACCGCTGAGCGGCTTCCGCGGCGGACGCGACGGAGCCGGCGGACGCTGGACGCCCCTCTTCGCCGAGCGCTGATCAGACGGCCGGCAACTGCTCGTACGCCGCCAGCAGACCGTCGGCCACCTCCTGGCCGGCGGACCGCAGGGGCGCGCGGACGGGGCCCGCGGGCAGGCCGAGCCGGCCGAGCAGGGCCTTCGCGGTGACCGCGCCGGGCAGACCGGCCGACATCATCGACTCGACCAGCGGGATCACCTGCCGCTGGCGCCGGGCCGCCTCGGCGGTGTCGCCGGAGTCGAACGCGTCGAGGATCGCGCGGAAGGCGCCCGGGGCGGCGTTCGCCACCGTGCTCACGTACCCGGCCCCGCCGATCGCCCGCAGCGCGAGCACGTACTCGTCGCACCCGGTGTAGTACGCCAACTCCGTACGGGCCAGCACCTTCTGGGTGCCGAGCAGGTCGTACGCGCAGTCCTTGACGGCCACGATCCGGGGGTGCCCGGCCAGCCGGATCAGGGTGTCGGGCTCGATGCGGGTGCCGGTGCGGCCCGGGATGTCGTAGAGGGCGAGCGGCAGCCCGGTCGCGTCGGCGATCTCGCGGAAATGGGCCTCGACGGCGTCCTGCGGCGGCCTGCTGTAGTAGGGCGTGACGACCAACAAGCCGTCCGCGCCCGCCTTTTCGGCCTCCCGGGCCAGCTCCACGGTGTGCCGTGTGTCGGCGGTGCCGACGCCCGCGAGGATCGACGCGCGATCGCCGACCGCCTCCCGCACGGCCCGCAGGAGCGCGGACTTCTCGGCGTCCGTCGTGGTCGGGGACTCGCCCGTGGTGCCGGACAGGACCAGTCCGTCGCAGCCGCCGCGGACCAGCCGGTCGGCGAGCCGCCCCGCCCCGTCGAGGTCGAGCGCGCCCGTTTCGGTGAAGGGCGTGACCATCGCGCAGAGCGCACGGCCGAAGGGGGGCGCGGGTGCGGCCGAGGCCGTGGTGCGAGGGGTGTGCGTCATGCGAGCAGTCTCGACACTCTCATCGTGAAGCTCCACTTAATTCTTCTACGACATGACGGGAATGTTTGCTACGAGGTTCCTCTTTCGGGGGCTTCCCGGAGGCACTGGTGCCAACCGGGCCCCCCATGGGTCACCATGGCGAGGACGGAAGTCGACGGCAGATCGCGGGAGGCGTCATGAGGCTGGGCAGGGCACTCGCCACCGGAGTCGCGGAGGAGCAGGTCCGCGCGGACGAAGAGGATCTCCGGCAGACCGGGAAGACCGAGGGGGTCGCGGGGATCGAGGAGATCGCGGAACCGGAGACGTCCGCGGCCGCAGAGGTCCCGGTCGCCCGATGAGGCTGCGGCTCCCCGAGGAACGCCCGACGGAGCCGCCGACCGGATACAAGATCGCCCACCCGGTGCTGTCCCAGGACGGCACCAGGGCCGGGTTCACCGGTGTCTCGCTGGGCGGCGCGCTGCCGTACGGAGTGCTGGACGAGGCGCGCTGCGTCTACGGGCTGCGACACCGTACGCCGCACCGTCGCTGCGACTGCGGCTTCCACTGTGTGCACGACCGGACCGCGGCCGAGGCGCTGTTGTGCACCGTCGAACACCGGGCGGCCGTCCTTCTGGAGGTCACCGTCCTCGGCGCGTACATCCGCTTCGAGCGGGGTTTCCGCTACGGCCGCCAGCGGGTGCGGACCGCGACGGTCGGCCCCTGCGCGTGCGGATCGGTGGCCGCCGGGCTCACGGACGCGGGCTGGGGGCGGCCGGGCTGGCGCGGCGTGGCGGCGGTCTGCGCGGGTTGCGTACGCGGCCGCGGGTCCGTGTCGCTCGCCGGCTTCGCCCGGCTGGCCGGGGAGGGGCTGCGGGTCCGTGCCGGGAGCGGGATCGCGGCGGTGGACCCGTCCGCAGGGCTCGGGATCTCCGAACTCGCGGCCGAGGCCGCCCTGTTGCAGGCCCGGCTCGACTGGTTCCAGACCCAGCTGGCGCGTCTCGACGAGGGCGGGGAGCGGGGGTAGGGACTGGCGGCGCGGGTGGCGGAACCGGGCGACGGCGGGCCCGCGCGGTGAGTGTCCGCCGGCGCGCCCGCCGCGGACCTCGCACGCGTCAGCGGGGCACTTCCCGGCACGTGCGCACGTGCCCTCGAACCCGCGCACGCCCGCGCGTCACCCCCGCTGCCACCGGTTCCCGTTCCTTCCCTCCGCCGCCCCTCGGCTGCCGTCCGGGTGCGGCCCCGCGCGAACCCGCCTCACTTCGCCTCGCCCCGCCACCCCCACCCGACCTCACGTCGCCCCGTCCCACCACCGCCTCCGTCCCACCACCGCCTCCCGCCACCCACCGACAACTGCGCCCACCTGGACAAAAAAAGTTTTCGGTGAGACGGTGGAGGCATGTTGGATGTGACCGTGATCGAGGACGCAGAGGCCGCCGCCGTCTCGCTGGACCCGATACGGGCCCGGCTGCTGGCAGAGCTGGCCGCCGGACCCGCGTCGGCCGCCATGCTGGCCGGAAAGGTCGGGCTGCCGCGCCAGAAGGTGAACTACCACCTGAAGACGCTGGAGCGGCACGGCCTGGTCGAGCTGGCGGGCGAGCGCCGTAAGGGCAACGTCACCGAGCGGCTGATGCGGGCGACCGCGGCGTCGTACGTCATCTCGCCCCTCGCCCTCGCCGCCGTGCAGCCCGATCCGGACCGGTTCCGGGACCAGCTCTCGGCCCGCTGGCTGCTCGCTCTCGGCGCCCGGCTGGTCCGGGACGTCGGCTCGCTGATCACCGGCGCCGCCAAGGCCCGCAAGCGGCTGGCCACGTTCGCGCTCGACGGCGAGGTGACCTTCGCGACCGCCGCCGACCGCGCCGCGTTCATCGAGGAGCTGACGCAGGGGGTCGGCGCGCTCATCCGCAAGTACCACGACGGCGACGCCGAGGGCGGGCGGGACCACCGGATCGTCGTCGCCGTCCACCCGACGCTCAGGCCGGAGTCCGTCCCGGAACCCCCCACGGAGTCCGCCGACCCCGGAGCCGCTCCCGTCACGGCCGCTTCCCCCGCGGCCGTCGCCCCCGCGGCCCCCGCCCCGATCCCGCCCGCCCAGAGCTGACCCCAGGAGAATCACCGCCATGTCCAAGGAATTCGAGATCGCCCGCGAGTTCGAGGTCGACGCCACCCCGGAGCAGATGTGGGACGCCATCACCAGCGGCACCGGTGGCTGGCTGTGGCCGATGGAGTTCGAGCCGCGTCAGGGAGGCACCGGACCCTTCGGCTCCACGCTCACCAACTGGGAGCCGCCGCACCGCCTGACCAGCCGGGTCGAGGACGTCCAGGGCATCTCCCAGCAGACCCTCAACCAGATCGACGAGACCATCGAGCCGCGCGACGACGGCCGCCGTTCCTGGATGCGCTACGTGCACAGCGGCATCTTCGTCGACGACTGGGACAACCAGTACGACGGGGCGAGCCGGCACACGGACTTCTATCTGCACACCCTGCGGGAGTACGTGACGCACTTCGCGGGCCGCCCGGTCGCGTTCGCCACCTTCGACGGACCCGAGGCGTCCATGGCCTTTGACGCCTTCACCGCGGTGGGGCGGGCGCTCGGGCTCGCCGACGACACCGAGGCCGGGGCGCGGGTGACGGCCCACGGGCCCGAGGGTGAACTCCTCGACGCCGTACTCGACTTCCGCAACCCCTACTTCATCGGCCTGCGCACCGAGGGCCAGTTGCTGCGTTTCTTCGGACGCAACCACTGGGGTGCCCCGGTCGGCATCAGCGTCCACGACTTCGCGGCCGACGCCGACGCCAAGCGCGACGAGACCGCCTGGCGGGGCTGGCTGAACGGTGTGTTCGCGGCCTGAGCGCCCACAGGAAAGAGCCCGGCCCCCCGGACGACGGGGCCGGGCTCTTCCGTATCCGGGGTTACGGCCTGAACCTCAGCACCTGCGGGTCGTGGTCGCTGATCTGGTCGGAGAACTCCGAGTTGATGTGCACGCTGTCGTAGTCGAGACCGCAGTCCCGGCGGATCGACGGGCTGACCAGGATCTGGTCGAGGACCTGCTCGTTGCCCTGGTAGTCGTACGTGTAACGCTCGCTCTTCGGCAGCGACTTGATCGCCGACCAGAGCTCGCCGCGGCCTTCCAGGATCTTCGCCGTGTCGGAGAACTCGAAGTCGTTCAGGTCGCCGAGCGCGATCACGTCCGCGTCCTTCTGCGCCTTCAGGATCTGGTTGACGAAGGTGTTCTCCGCGGTCGCCTGAAGGTGACGCTGGGTCTCCGAACTGCGCACCGGAGGCTGGTACTGCGCGGTCAGAGCCTGGTCGCCGCCCTTGGAGGCGAAGTGGTTGGCGATCACGAAGACCGTCCGGCCGCGGAAGACGAACTCGCCGGCGAGCGGCTTGCGGCTGGACGTCCACGCCGTGTTGCCCGGGTCGATCCGGCCCGGGGACGCGGTCAGCCGCGCCTCGCCGTGGACCCTGGTGACACCGACGGCGGTCGTCGAGTCGCCGCCCGCGCGGTCCGTGAAGGAGACCCGCTGCGGGTTGAACAGGAACACCTGACGGATGTTGCCGCCCGGCTCCCCGCCGTCCTGGTCGTTGACCGGGTCGATGGAGCGCCAGTCGTACTTCGGGCCGCCCGCCGCGACGATCGCGTCGATCAGCTTGTTCACCGTCTGGTCGGCGGCGACCGTACCGTCGTCCGTCGCGCCGTTGTTGTCCTGGATCTCCTCCAGGGACACGATGTCGGGCGACCGCAGGTTGTTCACGATCGCGGCCGCGTGGGCGGCGAAGGTGCCGTCACCCGGGTCCAGGTTCTCCACGTTGTACGTCGCCACCGCCAGCTCGCCGCGCGACTGGCTCCGGGTCGTCTCGCGCTGCAGGCCCCCCTTGTCCAGGGTGCCCGGCCGGCCGGCGACGAGCGTGTAGCCGCCGAACTGGTTGAAGTCGAGCGGGCCCTCGGTGGTGCCGGCGAGTTCGTCGCCCACGTTCGCGGCGGGGAAGTCGGCGGTCGCACCCAGGGACTGCACCTGGAGACGCCCGGTGTTCTGCGAGGTGTACGCGCCGTAGACGGTGCCGCCACGCCGGTTGGCGTGCTCGCGAGGCTTCACCGTGACCCACAGCTCGCTGTACGGGTCGGTCGCGGTGACCACACGGGCGTCGGAGATCCGGACGTTCATGCCCTCCAGCGACTCGTAGTGGTCCAGGGCGTACGTCTCCGGCTCCAGGGTGAGCGCGTTGACCGAGCCGCTCGCCGCCGTGTCACCGGCGGGGGCGTAGGCGTCCGGCACGGAACGGCTGTCGATCACCGTGGCGGCGGGGACCGCGTTGCCGGACGACAGCACCGTGACCGCCGGCTTGGTGATCTCCGTCACCGACTGGTTGCCGGTGGAGGCTCCGCCCGGCACGAACTCCGAGACGGTGCCCGAGACCGTGACCGAGTCGCCGGCCGCGACCTTCGGGGTGGAGCTGGTGAAGACGAAGACGCCCTCACTGGTGGCGGGGTCGTCGTCCGGTGTGGGGTCCTGGAACCAGAAGCCCTTGGACGAGCCGTAGGTCCGCACACCCGTCACCACACCCGCCACGTCCGTGACCTGCCGGCCGCCGTAGGGGGACATCCGGGTGGTGCCCTGGATGTCGTGGATGCGGACCGTGTCCGCGTGGGCCGGTGCGGTGAGCACGACGGCGGAGACGGTGGAACAGACCGCGGCTACGGTCAGCGCGCCGATGCGCGCGGTTCTCTTGCTCGGCAAGGGAATCCCTCCGGGGACTTACATGAGCGCCGGGACGAGGGTGAAACGGTGGGGGGAGCGCGACCCGTGCACGGGCCGGTGACGCGCGTAGAAAAAATCGGCGAGCCCAACCCCCGTTGAACTTCTACGCGCGTCAATCTCGTGTGTGAGCGGGGGAGTTGTCAAGGTTTCGGTGGTGTCCAGCTCTTGGCAGGGACATGAACCGGGCGGCATGGGTGGAAATCCGTCTAGGCTGAGTCGACCACGTGGATTTCCGGGGCCGTGTCCGGGCGTGCGTGTCCGGGGCGGGCTCCTCGCCCCGGCGGACTCCCTGACGCGCCCCGCCTGTCCCCGCCCCGTCCCGCCCGCCCCTGTCCGTCATGCTTGTACCGGTCCTGTTCGTCGGGTCCTGTCCGGTCCCGCTCGCCGGGTCCTGATCGTTCGGAGGAGAAGCCAGCCGATGTCAGACAGCCCCCCCTTGCCGCCGGTGCGGCTGACTTCCGAAGCGGAGCTGGCGCGGGACGCGCTCGCCACGCCGCTGCTCTCCCGCGCCGCGCGGCTGGCCCGCTGGGCCGGCCCGGACACGCGGGTGGGCGCGGGCGGTGAACTCGTGGAGGAGCAGCTCGCCGGAGCGGCCGACGTGCTCGGGCTGACCGGTGACGACGCCGCGGCCTTCGCCAGTGAGGCCTGGCGGATCGCCGTCGACACCGGGCTCGTGGAGATCGTGGACGAGGACGAGGGCACCGTCGCCGCGGGCGCGGAGCTCGCCCTGCTCACCTCCGGCGGGCCGCAGGACGTGCTGGGGGTGTGGCTCGTGGCCCTGGAGGCGGTGCTCGCCGACGCGAGCGTGCCCGACCTCGACGAACTCGTCGGGGCGGTGGAGGACGGCGCGGAGGTCGACCTCTCCTCGCTGGAGTGGGATCCCGAGGCCGAGGCCGAGTTCCTCGACGAAGTGCTCGGCAACCTGTACCTGCTGACCGTGAGTGACGGCGGGGACGGGCCGGTGCCGCTGCCGGCCCTGGCCGCGTCGATGATCATGCCCGACGACATGGGAGACCCCAGCAACGACGTGCTGGAGCAGGTGTCGGACGCGATGATGCGGCTCGACGACCAGTTCCGGCTGCTGGCACCCGTCGGACTCGTCGACTTCCAGCCGGTCGACGAGGCGCTGATGGCGGACACCGACGAGGAGCCGGCCGGTCCCCTCGACGAGACGGACGTCTCGCGGTACGGAATGGTGCAGCTGACGCCGCTCGGTCTGTACGGGCTGCGGGCCCGGCTGCTGGAGGCGGGACTCTCCGTCCCCGCGGTGGGCGACCTGGTGGACAAGGGCGCGGACGCGCTGCTGGACGGCACCGGCCTCTTCCCGCCGGCCGCGGCGCAGGCCGAGACCGAACAGTGGCTCGCCCGGCGTGAACCCCTCGCCGCCGCCAGGGAGTTGCTCGCCGCGGCTCGTGGCGGCGACGCCGGCGCGCCGCTGCGGCGGCTGCGCTGTCAGCAGGCACTCTCGCTCGTCGGCGGGGAGGCCGAACCCGCGCTGCGGGAGGTCCTCGACGACGCCGAGCTGGGCGGTCTCGCCCGGGTCTGGCTCTCCGAGCACGGCGCCGCCGACGTGCCCCCGCCGTCCGAGACGATGATCTTCTGGCTCACCATCGACACGGTCGCCGCTCAACTCGCGGCCGAGGGCAACTCCGCGGAACTGCAGGGCCTCGTGGAGGGACTGGCGCAACAGCACGGCGGCTTCTTCGCCACGGCGTGGCGCGTCGACCATCCCGCCACACCGGACGTCCTGGAGGCGATGGGCCGGCTGCACCCCGACAAGAAGGTCGCCAAGGAGGCCCGCAAGGCCGCGTTCAAGGCGCGTTCGCAACAAGGGGGCTGAGGCGGGCCGGCACCCGCGCGCCGCGCCGGAAGGGGCGGCGCGCGAGGTGACGGGTGAGGGCGTTTTGGGCTCCTGTGGCCGAGTCCTTACGGATTCATGGAAGGGAGTCCGGTGAAGTCGCCGGGCGTTCAACCCCCGTTCAGCCACGGGCGGGACGGTGTGCCCGCAACACCGTCCGCGGCCCCCCGCGGTCCTCCATGGTCGACCTCACCGTCACAGGAGACACCCATGTCGCTCACCCGCAGGGACTTCGCCAGACGATCCGCGATCACCGGTGCCGGAGTGGCCCTGGCCGGCAGCGTGGGCGCCCTCGCCACCGCCCCGAACGCCCTCGCCTCCACCGACACCGAGAGCGTGGGGGAGGAGTCCGCGGACCGGCACGGCGGGGTGGGCTACGGGCCCCTGGTCCCCGACCCCAAGGGCGTCCTCGCGCTGCCCGCCGGATTCTCCTACCGCGTCATCACCTACAGCGGCCGGACCAAGCTGGAATCCGGTGAGTTCACGCCGTCCAACCACGACGGCACGTCCACCTTCGACGGCCCGCGCGGCACCACCCTCCTGGTCAACAACCACGAGCTCAAGGGCGCCCGCGACAGCTGGAAGTACCCCGTGCCGCTCACCGAGGGCCTGGTCTACGACCCCGCCGCGTCCGGCGGCTGCACCGTCGTCGAGGTACGTCACGACAAGGTCGCGGAGTGGGTCGGCATCGCCGGCACCTCCACCAACTGCGCGGGCGGCAACACCCCTTGGGACACCTGGCTGACCTGCGAGGAGACCGAGGACAAGGCCGGCCAGGGCGGCATGACCAAGGACCACGGCTACGTCTTCGAGGTCGACCCCGCCGACCGGCGCCGCAACCGCGACCCCAAGCCGATCAAGGCGCTCGGACGGTACGCCCACGAAGCGGTCGTCGTCGACCCCAAGCGCGGCCGCCTCTACCTCACCGAGGACGCCGCGACGCCCAACGGCCTGTTGTACCGCTGGACCCCGCCGCAGGGCTTCGAGCACGGCCACGGCCGGCTGCGCACCCTCACCGACGACGCGGGCGCCCTCCAGGCCTTCAAGTGCTTCGACTCGGGCGGCCGTTTCGTCGACGACCTCTCCCGCGCCACGAAGATCGGCACCGTGTACGGCGTCGACTGGGTGGACGTCCCCGACCGCGACGCCAGGACGGTCTCCGTACGCAAGCAGTTCGCCGCGGGTGAGGTCACCCGCGCCCGCAAGCTCGAAGGCATGTGGTGGAGCGACGGCGGCGTCTACATCGTCTCCTCGTACGCCCGCGAGGAGAGCCCCGTCCGGCACGACGGCCAGGTCTGGTTCTACGACCCCAAGCGCCGCACCCTGACCCTCAAGGTCCTGATCGGGGTGAACCCCGACCCGTCCGTGGACGGCGCCTTCGACGGCCCCGACAACATCACGGTCTCCCCGTACGGGGGTCTGGTCATCGCCGAGGACGGCGAAGGCGTCCAGCACCTCTTCGGCGCCACGGACAGCGGCCGCACCTACCCGATCGCCCGCAACGAACTCAACATCGGCACCGAAGAGGAGCCCGCCTACAGCGAGTTCACCGGCGTCACCTTCTCGCCCGACGGCCGGACGCTGTTCGCGAACATCCAGGAGCCCGGGATCATGCTCGCGATCACGGGCCCCTGGAAGCGCCAGAAGCGCGGCTGAACTCCCGCCGCGTTCCCGTCGGATTAAATCGCTCGCCGGGGTCGCGACCGCCCTCCTACAGTGGTGAACGTCCAGGTGCGAAGGCAGGACCTACTTCCACTGATAATGGGGCGGTCGCGGGTTCGAGTCCCGCCGTCGGCACAACGCGCCGATGTAGCTCAGGGGTTAGAGCACCTACGTCGGTTCCGCCGGCTTCGATCTCTGGACACCACAACTTCACGCACCTCCCGGTGCGCGGGCCACGGCTACTTCTCTCTCAAAGAATCCACGCCGCGGCCGACTTGATCTCGGGAGGCGCAGCTCATGGTGGGTGCCCGGTGCGCAGGCAGCGGATACTTCGGGAACTGGTGGGGCCACGGCCTCGTGCGGGTTCGAATCCCGTCATCGACTCCGGGTCGGTGTGGCGGAACGGAAGACGCGCCAGTTTATGAGCAACCGTCGCCGATCCCTGATCTCGGACACCCTCCCTTTGCTGTGCCTTCCTCCGAAACCCATCCGAATCCGGGGGAATTCACCATGGCACGCTTCAACAACAAGGCTGCGAAGGCACAGCCCACTTCCCGCGTGACCTCCACCGGCCGAGTGCTGCGGACGCACCAGGGCGGCCTCGGCCGCGAGCGAGACGCGCGCTCCGAGCTCTTCCTCCTCGCCGTCTCGCACCTCGCCTCGCAGCGGACCTTCTACGAGACCGGCGCCGACCGCGACGACCGGTTCGTCACGCTGGTGCGCGAGCTCGCCGTCCACGACCCCTCGTGGACGGCCGCCCTGCTCGGCTGGCTGCGCGGCGACGGCAACCTGCGCTCCGCCTCGGTCATGGGCGCCGCCGAGTACGTGAAGGCACGCCTCGACGCGGGCACCACCGACGGTCCCGCCAACCGTCAGGTGGTCGCCTCCGTGCTGCGCCGTCCCGACGAGCCCGGCGAGTTGCTCGCCTACTGGACCTCCCGGTACGGCCGCAACGTGCCCAAGCCCGTCAAGCGCGGCACCGCCGACGCCGTACGACGTCTCTACAACGGCAAGTCGCTGCTGAAGTACGACACCGCGTCCAAGGGCTACCGCTTCGGCGACATCCTCAACCTGGTGCACGCGGCGCCCGACCCCGACAAGCCGTGGCAGGGCGAGCTGTTCCAGTACGCCCTGGACCGGCGCCACAACCCCGACACGGCGCTGCCGCCCGCCTCGAACCGTGTGCTCGTCGCGCACCGCGAGCTGATGGCGGTGCCCGTCGCCGAGCGGCGCGCGGTCGTGACGGCCCCGGACGGCGCCGGGCGGCTCGCGGCGGCGGGCCTCACCTGGGAGGCGCTGGCGGGCTGGCTGCAGGGCCCGATGGACAAGGCGGCCTGGGAGGCCGTGATCCCGTCCATGGGCACGATGGCGCTCGTACGGAACCTGCGGAACTTCGACGAGGCGGGTGTCGGCGACGACGTGGCGGCCCGGGTCGCCGCGCGGATCAGCGACCCGGCGGAGGTGGCGCGGTCGCGCCAGTTCCCCTTCCGCTACCTGGCCGCCTACCAGCACGCGCCGTCGCTGCGCTGGTCGTACCCGCTGGAGCAGGCGCTCGGACACTCGCTGGCCAACGTGCCGGCACTGCCCGGACGCACGCTCGTGCTCGTCGACCGGTCCGGCTCGATGTTCTTCTCGCGGCTGTCGGACCGCTCGGAGCTCAACCGGGCCGACGCGGCCGCGGTCTTCGGCACGGCGCTCGCGCTGCGCGCGGCGGACGCGGACCTCGTCCAGTTCGGTACCAGCAGCGACCGGGTGCGCTACCGCGGGGGCGAGTCGGTGCTGAAGGTGCTGGACCGCTTCGGCGACCTCGGTGGCACGAACACCAGTGAGGCGGTCCGGGCGCACTACCGGGGGCACGACCGGGTGCTCATCGTCACGGACGAGCAGGCCGCGTACAGCCACCACGGCGACCCGACCGAGCAGGTCCCGGCGCACGTACCGGTCTACACCTGGAACCTCGCCGGGCACCGGGCCGGCCACGGCCCGACCGGCAAGGACAACCGGCACACGTTCGGGGGCCTGTCGGACACGGCGTTCCGGATGGTCTCCCTGCTCGAGTCCGGCAGGGACGGGGTCTGGCCGTGGCTCGGGTGAGGGAGCGCGGCGGCCCGGCCGTGGCCTGAGGGAATGAGCGCGGGGCCGCCGGGGAAGTCATCGGGGAACGCGGTGACTTGCCCGGCGCGGGCGCGGTGGAGAGGCAGGCCGGTCCCATGTCCCTTTCCTCGTACGAGCGTTACCCGCTGCTGTTCGGGCCCTCGCCGGTGCATCCGCTGGAGCGGCTCACGCGGCACCTCGGGGGCGCCGCGCTCTGGGCCAAGCGGGAGGACTGCAACTCCGGTGTGGCGTGCGGCGGGAACAAGACCCGCAAGCTGGAGTACCTCGTCGCCGAGGCGCTCGCCCAGGGGTGCGACACCCTGGTCTCGATCGGCGGGGTGCAGTCCAACCACACCCGTCAGGTGGCGGCCGTCGCCGCCCACGCCGGGCTGAAGTGCGTTCTCGTGCAGGAGAGTTGGGTGCAGTGGCCGGACTCCGTCTACGACCGGGTCGGGAACATCCTGATCAGCCGCCTGGCCGGCGCGGACGTACGGCTGGTGCGGGCCGGGTTCGGGATCGGCTTCAAGGAGAGCTGGGAGCAGGCACTGCGGGAGGTGGAGGAGGCCGGCGGCAAGCCGTACGCCATTCCCGCGGGCGCCTCCGACCATCCGCTGGGTGGCCTCGGCTTCGCCGGATGGGCCCATGAAGTGGCCGCGCAGGAGCGGGATCTGGGCGTTTTCTTCGACACCGTCGTGGTGTGCTCGGTCACGGGCTCGACGCAGGCGGGCATGGTCGCCGGGTTCGCCGCGCTGGAGGAGGCGGGCGGCAGACCTCGGCGTGTCCTCGGGATCGACGCGTCGGCGGCGCCCGCCCGCACCCGCGCGCAGATCGCACGGATCGCCCGGGGCACGGGACGGCTCATCGGCGTCACGAAGGAACTGACGGACTCGGACGTCGAGCTGGACGAGCGGTACCACGCGGGTACGTACGGGATTCCGGACGAGGTCACCCTGGACGCGATGCGCCTCGCGGCGCGTACCGAGGGGATGGTCACCGACCCCGTGTACGAGGGGAAGTCGATGGCCGGGATGATCGACCTGGTGGCGCGCGGCGAGATCGGGCGCGACTCCACCGTCCTGTACGCCCACCTCGGCGGCCAGCCCGCCCTGAACGCCTACAGCGCGCTCTTCTGATCTGTCGGTGGCGTTCGGTGAGGGCTGATGCCGGGGCCGGGGTGGCGGGTGGAGCCGGGGTGGGCATGGGATGCTCCCGTGGGGGCAGCGCGGACCGCCCGGGAAGGAACGCGGGGACAGTCCCCGTTCGGCGCCCGGCACGACGCGGAGAGTGTCCCCGGTTCGGCGAGGAGTAGTGGAATGGCGCAGGTCAAGCCGATGCGGGCGGACGCGCGGCGCAACTATGAGCGGCTGATCGAGGAGGCCGCCGTGGCGTTCGCCGAGCACGGGGAGGGCGCGTCCCTCGACGACATCGCCAAGCGGGCCGGGGTGGGCTCCGGGACGCTGTACCGGCACTTCCCCACCCGGCAGGCGCTGCTGGAGGCCGTCTACGTCGACAGCATCGAGGCGATCGCCGCCCGCGCGGACGAGATCGCGGCGGAGCTCGCGCCGGGCGAGGCGCTGGTGGAGTGGCTCAACGAGCTGAGCGGGATGATGATCCAGGTCCGCGGCCTGAAGGCGCTGCTCGGATCGGCCGTCTCGGACGGGAGCGGCACGGTGCCGACCGCGTGCGGGACGTCCGTGAGGGGCGCCGCCGAACGGCTGGTCGAGGCGGCTCAGCGCGAGGGCACGCTGCGGGCGGACGTGGAGCCGATCGAGGTGCTGCGGCTGGCGCACGGGGTGGCCACCGCGTCGGAGCTGGCGAACGGCCGGGGGAAGTACATCCGGCGGTATCTGTCACTGCTGACGGAGGGGCTTCGGCCGTAGCGGCGGGTGCCGGGGCCGGGCCGGGACCCGGGTTTGGGCGGAGGCGCGGGCGGGGTGCGGGCGCGGGCGGGTTGTGGTGGGGCGCGGACGCAGGGCGTACGTGGGAGTGGGCGGCGCGCGCGGGCGTGGTGGGGCGGGCGGGGCCGTGCCGGTACATCGAGCCCGTCGCCGCCGGATCGGACGGTGCCCCGCAGGGAGCCGTATCTCGATCCGGACGTGAGCGACGGGCTTGCGATGTACCGGCACGGCCCCTCGCGTGCGGGGGCGCCGCGGGGCCGTGGGGGCGCTCGCGGCTCGCGCCGTCAGAGGGCCTGGGCCGCCGGCTTCACCATGCCGCGGACCGTGCGCGACTTCACGAAGTCGCCCATGGCCGTCATCTCCCACTCGCCGGAGAACTGCTTGATCAGCTTGGCCATCATCACGCCGGTCTGGGCTTCGGCGTTGGTGAGGTCGAAGCGGACCAGTTCCTCGCCGCTCGCCGCGTCGATCAGGCGGCAGTACGCCTTGGCGACCTCGGTGAACTTCTGGCCGGAGAAGGAGTTGACGGTGAAGACCAGGCCGGTGACCTCCTGCGGCAGCCGGCCGAGGTCGACGACGATCACCTCGTCGTCACCGCCGCCCTCACCCGTGAGATTGTCGCCGGAGTGCTTGATCGCGCCGTTCACGATGGAGAGCTTGCCGAAGTAGCAGCTGTCGATGTGGTTGCGCTGCGGGCCGTAGGCGATGACCGAGGCGTCCAGGTCGATGTCCTTGCCGCGGTACGCGGGCTCCCAGCCGAGGCCCATCTTGACCTGGGAGAGCAGCGGGCGGCCGCCCTTGACCAGGGAGACCGTCTGGTTCTTCTGGAGGCTGACCCGGCCCTTGTCGAGGTTGATCTTCCCGGAGGACGGGGCCGCCGGCGGCGCGGGGGGAGCGGCCGGGGGCGGCGGTGCCATGGGGGGTGCCTGGGTGGTGGGGGGCATCGGGGGCACGGGGGTCCGCGCCGGCGGGGCCGGCGGAGCCGCGGGGGCGGGCTCCTCCACCGTGACGCCGAAGTCCGTGGCGATGCCCGCCAGGCCGTTTGCGTACCCCTGGCCGACCGCGCGTGCCTTCCAGGCGCCGTTGCGGAGGTAGACCTCGACGATCACCAGGGCCGTTTCGGTGCCGAGCTGGGGCGGGGTGAAACTGGCCAGTACGGTGTTGTCGTCGGCGTTGCGGATGGTGGCCGTGGGCTCGATGCCCTGGAAGGTCTGGCCGGTCGCGTCGGGGCTCGCGGTGACGACGATCTTCTCGATGCCCGGGGGGACCGCGGTCGTGTCGACCGTGATCGCGTCCGGGGCGCTGCCGCCGCCCGAGCGGTAGGTCACGCCGGGGCCGGTGGGCTGGTTGTAGAAGATGAAGTCGTCGTCGGAGCGCACCTTGCCGTCGGCGGTGAGCAGCAGGCCCGACACGTCTAGCCGCACCGGAGCGGCGACGTCCACCGTCACGCGGGTGACGGGGAGAGGGATGTTCGAGCCAGGGGTCATAGCTGTCATGACTGGGGTAACGACCGGGGGCGCTTTACCGTTCCCTTACCCAAGGATGAGTTGCCCGAGGTGCGTGCGGGGCCGCCGGCACGGCCCTTTTTCGCCCCCCGCCGCCCCTACCCATGACCCATACCGTCTCTGGGGGCTGCCGCCCCCGGACCCCCGCGCCGGCGTTTGAGGACCAGCCTTTCGGGCGACGGCGGGGGTCCAGGGGGCGCGGCGCCCGTGGCGGGGTCCGGGGCGGAGCCCCGGGGATGGGCCGGGTAGGGGCCGCGGGAGCGAGGGAGGCTACGGGACCACGACGATCTTCCTGCCCACCCCCGCGGCGAACTGTTCCAGCGCCTGGGGATAGTCCGTCAGCGGGATGCGGTCACTGATGAAGACGTCCGGATCGAGGACACCCCCGGCAAAAAGCTCGGCCGCCCGTTCGAAGCTGTGCAGGACGGCCATGGAGCCGGTGATGGTGATCTCCTGGTTGTAGATGCGGTACGGGTCGATCGAGACCCGCGTCGCGTAGTCGGCGACACCGAACTGGAGGAAGGTGCCGGCCTTGGCGACCCGGTCCAGGCCGTCCTGGATCGCCGCCGCGTTCCCCGTCGCGTCGATCACCACGTCCCACCCCCGCGGCCGGTCCAGCTCGTCCGCGTTCGCCGCCGAGGCCGACGCCCCCAGCAACCGGGCCGTGGCGAGCCGCTGGGCGTTCACGTCGACCACGTCCACGCTCGCCGCCCCCGTCCGCTTCGCCAGTTCCAGCATCATCAGGCCCATCGTCCCGGAGCCGTAGATCAGGACATGGGCCCCCAGGCGGGAGTTGAGCACGTCGTAGCCGCGCACCGCGCAGGAGAGCGGTTCGACGAGCGCCGCGTCCTGGGTGCGGACGTGATCGGGGAGCTTGACGCAGTTGGCCACGGGAGCGGTCGCGTACTGCGCGGCGCCGCCCGCCGTGGTGACACCGATCGCGGCCCACCGCTCGCAGAGGTTGTTGTGGCCCGTACGGCAGTACCGGCACTCGTGGCAGTGGAGCGAGGGGTCCACCGCCACCCGGTCGCCGACCGAGATCTCCGTGACCTGGGTGCCCACGCCGACCACCGTGCCGGCGAACTCGTGGCCCGGCACGATCGGCAGCTTCGGCGCGAACTCGCCCTGGAGGATGTGCAGGTCCGTGCCGCACAGTCCGCACGCCGCGACCTCGACGACGACCTCGCGCGGGCCGGGCGTCGGGTCCGGGACCTCGGTGACGACGGCGCGGCCCACGGACTCGATGACGGCGGCCTTCATTTCACGGCTCCCAGTGACAGGCCCTGGACCAGTTTGTCCTGGGCGGCGAACCCCGCGGCGAGCACCGGCAGGGAGATGACGAGCGACGCGGCGCACACCTTGGCCAGGAAGAGGCCCTGGCTGGTGATGAAGCCGGTCAGGAAGACGGGAGCGGTCTCCGCGACCACGCCCGTGAGGACCCGGGCGAACAAAAGTTCGTTCCAGCTGAAGATGAAGCAGATGAGGGCCGTGGCGGCGATGCCCGGCAGGGCGATGGGGGCCACGACCCGGGCCAGGATCGTGGGCAGTCGCGCGCCGTCGATCTGGGCCGCCTCGATCACCGCCACCGGCACCTCGGCGAGGAACGACTGCATCATCCACACCGCGATCGGCAGGTTCATGGAGGTGTAGAGGATGACCAGGAGCCAGATGTTGTCGAGCGTCCCGGTGTTCTTCGCGAACAGGTAGATGGGCAGCAGGCCCGCCACCACCGGCAGCATCTTCGTCGACAGGAAGAAGAACAGGACGTCGGTCCACTTCTTCACCGGCCGGACCGAGAGCGCGTACGCCGCGGGGAGGGCGAGCAGCAGGACGAAGAGGGTGGAGGCCACGGAGGCCACCAGCGAGTTGGCCAGTGCCGGCCAGGGGCTCGCGCCGCCGCCGGTGCCGAAGAAGTCGCGGTAGCCGTCGAGGGTGAGGGCGGCGCCGAAGGACGGCGGGTTGGTCGCCGCGTCCGCCTCCGAGTGGAACGACGTCAGGGCCATCCAGGCGATGGGCAGGAAGAACAGCACACCGAGTACCCAGGCCAGCAGGCCCAGGCCCGTTCCCCGGGTGCGCCGGGGACGTACGCGGATCGTGGTGGTGCTCATGCGCGGGACACCTCCTCGCGGAACAGGGACGAGACCACGCGCAGCGCGAAGGTCGCGATGATGATCGAGCCGAAGACGACCAGGACCCCGGCGGCCGAGGCCAGACCGTTCTCATGGGCCTGGTAGAAGCTCTGGTAGACGGTGTAGGGCAGGTTGGCGGTGCCGAGGCCGCCGGAGGTGATCGTGAAGACGGCGTCGAAGTTCTGGACGATGTAGATCGAGCCCAGCAGGGCGCCGAGTTCGAGGTAGCGGCGCAGGTGCGGGAGCGTGAGGTGGCGGAAGACCTGCCAGTCGCTCGCGCCGTCCACCCGGGCGGCCTCGATCTGCTGCTGGTCGCGGCTCTGCAGGCCCGCCAGCAGGATCAGCATCATGAACGGCGTCCACTGCCAGACGAGGGAGGCCTCGACGGCCAGCAGCGGGGTGTTGGAGATCCAGTCCGGCTGGGGGCCGCCCACATAGTGCAGCAGACCGTTGAGAAGGCCGTATTCGGGGTTGTAGAGCACATGTTTCCAGAGCAGGGCCGCGGCGACCGGGACCACCAGGAACGGTGCGATCAGGAGCGTGCGCACCACCCCCCGCCCGCGGAACCTGCGGTCCAGGAGCAGTGCGAGGGCGAGGCCGAGGAGCAGGCTGACCAGGACCACGGCCGCCGTCAGGAGGATCGTCGTCCAGACCGAGTGGCGCAGGTCGGGATCGGTGAGCACGTCCGAGTAGTTGGACAGGCCGGTGAAGTGACGGGCCTTCGGGTAGAGGGAGTTCCAGTCGAAGAAGGAGATCACCAGCGTGGCCACGAACGGGAGCTGGGTCACGGCGATCATGAAGATCAGGGCGGGGAGCAGCGGGGCACGGGTGGCCCAGGCGCGCAGGCGTCCGGAGGGTGGCCGGGCGGCGCGGACGGGAGTGGTGGCCAGGGGGGCTGTCGTCGTGGCGGTCATCGTCCCTCGTACTCCTTGGAGATCTTCTCGGCGAGTTTCTGGGACTTCTTCAGGGCCGAGTCGACGGACTGGCGCCCGGCGATGGCCGCGCTGATCTCCTGCGAGACCTTGGTGCCGAGATCGGTGAACTCGGGGATGCCGACGAACTGGATGCCGGGCGCGGGGCGCGGCTGCACTCCCGGGTCGCGGGGACGGGCGCCCTCGATGGCCGCGCGGGTCATCTCCTGGAAGGCCGAGGCCTCTTTGGTGTACGCGGCGTTGGTGTAGGTCGAGGCGCGTTTGCCGGCCGGCACGTTGGACCAGCCGATGGTGTCCCCGACCAGCTGTTCGTACTGCTTGCTCGAGGCCCAGGAGATGAACTTCCAGGCCTTGTCGGAGTTGTGGGAGGCCTTCTGCAGGCCCCAGGCCCAGGTGTAGAGCCAGCCGGAGGACTCGGTCTTCTCCACGGGTGCCGGTACGTAGCCCATCTTGCCCTTGACGGGGGAGTCGGACGCCTCCAGGGATCCGGCCGCGGAGGTGGCGTCGTACCACATGGCGACCTTGCCCTGGGTGATGTTGTTGAGGCACTCGGCGAAGCCGGACTGGGCGGCGCCGGACTCGCCGTGCTCGCGGACGAGGTCCACGTAGAACTTCGTCGCCTTCACGAACTCGGGGGAGTCGAGGCGCGCCTTCCAGTCCTTGTCGAACCAGGTGCCGCCGAAGGTGTTCACGACGGTCGTCAGCGGGGCCATCAGCTCACCCCAGCCGGGCAGGCCGCGCAGGCAGATGCCCTTCATGCCGGACTCGGCGCCGTCGGCCTCGGCGGCCAGCTGTCCCACCTGGTCCCAGGTGGGATGCGGGGGCATGGTCAGGCCCTTCGCGGCGAACACGTCCTTGCGGTACATCAGGAAGGACGACTCGCCGTAGAAGGGCTGCCCGTAGAGCTTGCCGTCGTCGGCCGTCAGGGACTGCCGCATGGGCGCGAGGATGTCCTGCTCGTCGTAGCCGCTGTCCGGGCGGACGTAGGAGTCCATCTCGTGCAGCCAGCCGTTCCTGGCGTAGATCGGTATCTCGTAGTTGGACAGGGTGGCCACGTCGTACTGGCCCGCCTGGTTGGCGAAGTCCTGGCTGATCTTGTCGCGGACGTCGTTCTCCGGCAGCACGGTGAAGTTCACCTTGATGCCGGTGTCCTTGGTGAAGTGGGCCTTGGTGAGTTTCTGCAGCTCGACCATCTGCGGGTTGTTGACCATCAGGACGTTGATGGAGTCGCCGCCGGAGCCCGCCCCGCCCGCTCCGGTCCAACACCCGGAGAGCAGCGGGGTGAGCAGCGTCCCTGCGGCGACCGCGGCGAACAGCGCGCGCGGCCTCCGTCGGCTCGGGGTTCGCATGGATCACTCCTGGACTTATAGGGAGATATGGGGTGTTGCCGGGTGTGGGGGCCCCGGGAAGGGTGACTGGAGATGGGGGTGGGGCGGGTGGGGGTGAGGGGGAAGCGCGGGGACGGGGGTGGGGGACGGGAACGGGTGCGGGGGTGTCGGACGGGTGTGCGGGGGCTGGATTCGGTTCTCAGACGCGTATGACCTGGGGTCCCTGCAAGGAGTAGCGGTGGGCCTCGGCCGTCGGGAGCAGGGTGCTCGTGACGATCGTCTCCAGGGCGGTGATCTCCGCGAAGCGGCAGAAGCTGACCGCCCCGAACTTGGTGTGCACGCCGGCGAACACCGTGCGCCGGGAGGCCCGGATCGCCTGTGCCTTGACCTCGCTGACCGCCGGGTCGGGGGTGGTGAGGCCGTGTTCGCGGGAGATGCCGTTGGCGCCGATGTAGGCCAGGTCGATGACGAAGCCGGCGAGCATCTTCGTCGTCCAGTGGTCCACGGTGGCGAGGGTGCCGGGGCGTACCCGGCCGCCGAGCAGCAGGACGCTGGTGTTGTCGGCCTCGGCGAGCGCGCCCGCCGTGGCGAGGGACGCGGTGACCACGGTCAGCGGCCGGTCGTGGGGCAGCGCCTCGGCGATGAGCTGGGGGGTGAAGCCCTCGTCGACGAAGACCGTCTCGGCGTCCCCGAGCAGTTCGGCCGCGGCGGCCGCGATCCGCCGCTTCTCGGGTACGTGGCTGGTGGCGCGGAAGGCGAGCGTCGTCTCGAATCCGGCGCTCTCGACGGGATAGGCGCCGCCGTGGGTACGGCGTACCAGGCCGTGGTCCTCCAGGGCGCGCAGGTCGCGTCGTACGGTCTCCTTGGCGACGCCCAGTTCGGCGGCGAGCGCGGTGACGTCGACCGACCCGGTACGGCGGGCGGCCCGGACGATCTCCCGCTGACGTTCTTCCGCGCTCATGGCCGGCACCCGCTTCCCGCGTCCTGTCCTCGCTGCCCGTTCGGGCCCGGTCGGGCCTTGGGGGAAGTTCTACAGGGGGCGCGCGGCACTGACCAGGCCTGTTGCACGCCCGATGATGCCCGGCTGTGCCCGTTCGGCGGCGCCGGGGAGCGCGCCGGACCTGGGGCGGAGCGGTCGCGGGGGTGGGATCGGGCAGGGTTCGTGCCCGAACACGGCGGCGGGCGGGCCCGTTCGGTGCCCGCCCGCTCCGTCGTGCCCGTGTCGCGCCGTCAGTACGGCCAGATCGGCGGGTGGGTGGTGAAGTGGCCGCCCAGGTGGGCGTGGTCCGGATTGTCCGGGTCGAGCTCGCCCTGCTCGGCGATGAGCTTCCCGGCGTACGGCTCGGAGTCGTCCTGCGGCTCGTAGCCCAGTGCCCGTGCCGTCGACAGGTCCCACCACAGACGGGTGTTGGCGGACGAGCCGTAGACGACCGTGTGGCCCACGTTCTCGGCGGTGAGCGCCGCGTGGAAGAGGCGGGCGCCGTCCCCGGGACTCATCCATACGGAGAGCATGCGCACGCTGGTGGGCTCCGCGAAGCAGGAGCCGATGCGGACCGAGACCGTCTCCAGGCCGTGCTTGTCCCAGTAGAACTGGGCCAGGTCCTCGCCGAAGGACTTCGACAGGCCGTAGAAGGTGTCCGGCCGGCGGGGGGTGTCGACGGGGATCAGGGAGTCCTCGCCGAACGGGGCCCGCCCGTGCGGGCGCGGGGTGAAGCCGACCGCGTGGTTGGAGGAGGCGAAGACGACCCGCCGTACGCCTTCCTCGCGTGCCGCCTCGTACAGGTGGTGGGTCCCCTCGATGTTCGCCTTGAGGATCTTGTCGAAGGAGGCTTCCAGGGAGATGCCGGCGAGGTGGATGATCGCGTCGACCCCGCGTACCGCCTCGCGCAGTGCGGCCCGGTCGGCCAGGTCCGCGGTGATCGCGTCCGGCTCGCCCTCGACCGGGAGCAGATCGAGCAGGCGCAGCCGGTGGCCGTGCTCGGGCAGCAGCCTCCGCATCAGGGTGCCGAGTCCGCCGGCGGCGCCGGTGAGCAGAACGGTGCGGGCAGCGGGCATGCGGGTGTCTCTCCTCAGGGCTGCACGGGCGGCCGTATGCTTGTACGGAATTCACATCCATGGACACGCTAAGGATCGTCGGCCTGCCGAGTCAAGTGTCGCGCGGAGGCGGTCAATCCGCTGCCGTGTTGCGGGTTTGCGTGCTTGACCGGCCCCGAGGTAGCGCTTTAGCGTGGTCGCGTTCAGAAATATGGACGTGGATCAGAAACATGCACCGGCTGTTGTGTGCGTGAGCACCTGCCTCAGGGAGAGTCCGTGACGTCAGCCCCCCTTGCCGCTCGGCTCAGCATCCCCAGCGGGCCGCTGTTCTTCCCCGTCACGGCGTACGGCCCGGGCGGCGCCCTCGATCTGGACGTCTACCGCGAGCACGTACGGCGCGGTGTCGAGGCCG